>NZ_BAAAQN010000021.1:0-151043 GCF_039531695.1 Catenulispora yoronensis | reverse complement strand
GCCTGCCGGTGGCCGGGGCCGCCGCGGCGGTCGGCGCGGTGGCGGCCGGCGCGGCCGCGGCCGCCGCGCACTGGGCCGGGGATCGCGACTGAATGCGACCGTCCGAATTCACTGCGTGCATATAGGCAAAGACGCGTTCAACCTTCCGGAAGTCCCCCGCGAATCGCTGGGGAGGTGCCGGGAAGTCCTCTAAAGTCCTGCGGACATACGTCGTCCACACAGCGGACCTCGACCGGACTTCCTCTCCGTGCGGATGTTTCCTCAGGGTGTAATAGCCGGAATCACCCGCACGGGTCCACCTTCATTCCGTACGATGGGGAACCCTACGATCGGTGATCGAGGCGGAACACTCTGCAACCGACAGGCTTCTCACGAGCAATCGGACCGCTATAGAACCGAGCCACGGGAGACACGTGTACCGGGACGACTACGGACTCAACGGCTACAGCGCGAAGGTGGGGGGCGATCCGTTCGCCACCACCGGCGCGCTGTCCACACAGGTGCTCTCCACGCACGTGCCCATGCCGATGCCGGCGCCGCTGCTGGACCGCCAGGAGCGCGGCCTGCTCATGCTGCGCGAGGCCATCCGCGCGGTGGCCGGGGAGGGCCCGGGGCGCGGCGGCGCGCACGCCGCGAACCGCGCCGCGGGCGGCTCCGCGCGCGGCGGCTCCGGCACCCCGGACCGGGCCGGCGGCCCGGTCGCCGGGGACGGCGAGTCCGAGGCCATGGTGCACCTGGTGCGGCTGGCCCAGGAGGGCAGCGCCGACGCCTTCGGCGAGCTCTACCGGATCTACTGCGACACCGTCTTCCGGTACATCTACTACCGGGTCTCCACCCGCGCCCTGGCCGAGGACCTGACCAGCGAGACCTTCGTGCGCGCGCTGCGCCGCATCACCACCTTCAGCTGGCAGGGCCGGGACTTCGGGGCCTGGCTGGTCACCATCGCCCGCAACCTGGTCGCCGACCACTTCAAGTCCAGCCGGCACCGGATGGAGGTCTCCACCGGCGAGATGCTCGACTCCAACGAGGTCGAGGCCTCCCCGGAGGAGTCGGTGCTGGAGCACCTGTCCAACGAGGCCCTGCTGGAAGCCGTGCACCGGCTCAACGACCAGCAGCGGGAATGTGTCACGCTGCGATTCCTGCAGGGCTTGTCGGTCGCCGAGACCGCCGACATCATGGGCAAGAACGAAGGCGCCATCAAGACCTTGCAGTACCGGGCGGTACGCACCCTGGCACGCCTGCTGCCTGCGGAGTCGCTCTAATACCGGTAAACCCGCACCACCCGTATGCGGGACACGCCGTAACCCGCAAACTGGGCCGCTCGTTTTCCATATAGCGGTCCAACAACTCACTCTGACGGGTGAATCAGGGCCCGAAAGCCATGCCGGTGCAAGCCGGGGGCACAACCTTTGTCGTCTGTCGGTGTCTAACAATGCGTCGGTGTCGTGGCACCGCGCGGTGGGGGCGCCGCCGGCGAAGGGGTGGGCTCCCGCACGCGGGAACAGGAAGGGATGACACATGGCCGCAGGATTCGGCGAGCGCCAGCGGGCCGAGCAGTTCGCCAGACTGCTCGACGGCCTCGACGGCCCGCAGGACGGCGGCGCGGGGGTCGCGACGCTCGTCCCGCCGCAGGCGGCCGATCCGGAGACCGCGCTGATGCTGCGCGTGGTCGCGAGCGTCATCGACGAGGGCCGGTTCCGCGGCCCGGTGGTGCGCCCGGAGTTCAAGGAGCAGCTCGGCGCGCGTCTGCACCGCGAGTTCCTGGTGCTGTTCGACGCCGACACGCCCGGAACCGGGCCCGGCGGCGACGTGCTGGTGCGCGGCCGCTCGCCGTGGCGGCGGCGGCTTATCGGCGGCGGGGTCGCGGTCGGGGTGCTCTCCGGCGGGATCGGCGGCGTGGCCTGGGCGGCCTCCTCGGCGCTGCCGGGCGATCCGCTGTACGGGGTCAAGCGCAGCCTGGAGAACATGCGGGTCTCGGTGTCCGGCTCGGACCTGGAGCGCGGCGAGCAGTACCTGGGGCAGGCCAAGACCCGGCTGGCCGAGGTGCACAAGCTGCAGGGCCGGCACGACTCCAACGTCGACGGGTCCGACACCAGCAAGCTGATCGACGAGACCATGGACAACCTGTACAAGGACGTGGACAGCGCCGGCGGGCTGCTGGCGCCGCTGGCCGAGGCCGGGGACGCCGAGGCGCTGGCGAACCTCCAGAACTTCCTGACCGCCTACCAGCCGCAGGTGGTGGACCTGGAGACGCTGCTGGCGCCGGACAGCCAGGACAAGGCCCGCCGGCTGGCGGCGCTGATGGACTCCCTCGGCGCCCGGATGGCCGCGGCGCACGCGAACCTGGACAAGCAGCGGGCCGCGACGCAGCACCCGACGACCGGGAGCTCCTCCTCGGCGCGGCACCCGGACCAGGCGGGCCCGCCGACGACGCCGGCCCCGACCGGCACGAGCAGCTCCCGGGCCCCGGACGGCCAGCGCCCGCCGACCGCCGGGGCGCCGACCGGCGCCGCGTCGGACGAGCAGCCGACCGGCACCACACCGGGCACGCCGAGCAGCGACCCGTCCTCCGCGCTGCACGTCCAGGTGCCGCTCGGCTCCTCGGGCACCACGGTCACCCTGCCGTCGCTGATCAGCGGACTCCCGCCGATCGGGATCACCCTCGGCGACACGGCCCCGGCCACCGGGCCGACCACGCCGGGCAGCACGCCGCCGAACACGGATCCGAACCCGAACTGAGTGGGGGCGGGGCGGGAGCGGATCAGGGTTCGATCGGTTTCGGTCGGGTTCGGGCCCGGACCCGGATCGGATATCGGATCGGAGTCCGGTCCGGGAGTCGGATCAGGGTTCGGTCCGGGTCTGTCCGATCTGATTCGGTCCGGGTCTATCCGGTCCGGTCCGACGGCGGTACCAGCGAGAAACGGCCGAGCGGCCGGGTGCGATGGGGGCACCCGGCCGCTCGGCCGTCTCCGTCTGCTTCGTCCGCTCGATCCGCTCCGTCCGGCCTCCGGCTACTCGATGAACTCGTGCTCGATGTAGATCGGCTCCCGGGCGGCTATCGGCGTGAGGATCTGCGCCAGGCCGGCGGCGCCGCCGACCAGCACCACGGTGCGGACGCCGAGGCCGGCCAGTTCGTCGATCAGCGAGGCCTCGTCGGCGAGCAGTACCGCGACCGGGCCGACCGGCTCGGCGCCGGGGGCGACCCCGGCGCGGGTGCCGCCCGGGCCGGCGCCGTCGGCGGGCTCGGCCGGGTCGGTCCGGGCCGGCGCCGGCAGCACCACCGCCGCCCGGCGCGGCGCCGGGCCCGGCGCCGGCCCGGCCACCACGCGGATCCAGCCGGCCACGTCCGCGGTCTTGACCTGGACCCGGACCCGTTCGTAGGCCGCCGGGTCCAGGCCGCCGTAGCGGTGGCGCAGCACCCCGTCGTGCACGCCCTCGGACACGATCAGGCCGACCGGTGCCTGGTTGCCGGCCATCGCCGCGCGCAGCGGCTGGGCGTCCACCAGGCGGAAGGCCAGGTTGACGTCGTAGCCGGCGTAGCCGTGCGCGTCGTGGTGCACCTCGCCGGCGTGCACCGCGACCCGCAGCCGGAACCGCTGGCGCGGCGCCCGCTGGGCGTTGCCCCGGTCCAGCAACTCGCCGAGCCGGGAGGGCAGCTTGCCGAGCAGCAGGACCTTGGAGACGTCCGCGGAGACGAAGATCAGCACGCCGTCGCCGCGGTCCTCCCGCACGGTCTGCCGCCACGGGATTCCGGAATCCTCGAATGCGTCGCGCAGGGTGGCGTAAAGCGCGTCGCGAATAGCGAGCTGATCGACGTTGTCCCTGTCCGGCCGCGTGAACGAGACCACGTCCACGACGACGATCGACCGGTGGGTGGGTAGATTTCCGACGGGCTGGGGAAGTGAGTGGTGGCTGAGCGGCAGTGCATCCCGTCCGTGGAAGCGGCGTGGCGTCCTACCTGCGCGACTACGCGGTTCCAGCGACGGATTCATGAGAACAGGTCCTTGATAGTGACCCTCCGTGCCCCCCGACATGTATCGCAAGATACTCCGATGCGCAAGAGTTCCGCACCGGCATTTCACCGGTGCGTTCGCGGATCCGTTCACCATTTACCGTATCGGCGGGCACCCACAAAAACGGGTTTTCGCGGGGGTCCGCTGGGGACTTCCCGGAGGTGTTCGCGAAGGGGGTGTCCGGCCGGCGCCGCTCAGCGCATCCGGCCGTCGTGGGCTATCCCGGCCAGGGCCTTCTCGTCGAGCACGATGATCCGCTGCCGGGCGCTGCGGATCACGCCGGCCTCGCGCAGGGTGCGCAGCGAACGCGCCAGCGCCGGCACGCTGACGCCGGCCCAGCAGGCGATCTCCTCCTGGGTGAACACCGGGCGGTCCGGCCCGGGGCCGGCGTAGGAGTGGATCTCCAGCAGCTTGTCGGCGACCGCCCCGAGGGCGACCGAGCCGTGCAGCTGGGTGCGGTGGCGGTCGGCGTCGTGCAGCCGGTCGGCGAGGATCCGGAACAGGGCCCGGGCGATGGACGGCGTGCGCTCGGCGAGGTCCATGAAGGCCTCGCCGCTCATCCCGCGGGCCTCGACGGTGCTGCGGGCCTTCACGGTGGCGCTGCGCGGCCGGTCGGACAGGCTGGCGAGCTCCCCGACGACGTCGCCGGGACCGCGGACGGCCAGGATCCGGGTGGCCCCGGCCGAGCTGTGCTGGATGACCGAGACCCACCCGGCTTGGATGAAGAACACGCGGTGCGTGTCCTCACCCTCCCCGGTCAGCGAGTCGCCGGCGCGGAAGGCCTGGTAGACCGAACGTGACCGGATCTCCTCGGCTGCCATAGCGTCGAGCAGATCCCAGAACCGCCAACCGTCGTCACGCGCCATATCCTCGGAAGATAACCGAGCCCCGCCCTCACGCAAAGCTCGACCCCCCCGGTGGGCAACGGAGCCCCCCGTGGCCCCGCCGTCCCCCGCGGAGCCCGATGTCCCCCGTGTTCCCCCGCTGTCCCCCGTTTTCCCCACCCCCAGCCGCGCCCGCAGCTCCCCCCGCGTCACCGTCCCCGGCAGCCGCGCCGCCACCAAGGGCTCGCACCCCTTGTGACGACTGTCGACCGCCCGGCGGACCCGGATCTCCCCCCTCCGCAGGCGCGACGGGAACTATCGTCGACTTTCCCGCGAGCGGCTTCCACGTCATCTGATAGGGATGGGGAGTATGACGCCGGTCACTTCGGCTAGTGAGGGATACTCCGATCTGGCGCCGGGCCCCGGGAAACCCCGGGCCGGCTCAGAAGAACACCGAGCGGCGCTGGAGCAGCAGCTGGTAGAGGGTGTCCTGGATGGTCTCGCGGACCCGGTCGGTGAGGTCGAACACCAGCATCGGGTCGTCGGCGGCCCCGGGCTCGTAGCCGGTGGTCGGGATCGGCTCGCCGAAGGCGATGTGCCACTTCGTCGGCAGCGGCACCAGGCCCAGCGGCCCGAGCAGCGGGAAGGTCGGGGTGATCGGGAAGTACGGCAGCCCCAGCAGCCGAGCCAGCGGCTTGAGGTCGGCGAGCTTGGGATAGATCTCCTCGGCCCCGACGATCGACACCGGGACGATCGGCACGCCGGTGCGCAGCGCCGCCGAGACGAAGCCGCCGCGCCCGAAGCGCTGCAGCCGGTACCGCTGCGAGAACGGCTTGCCGACGCCCTTGAAGCCCTCCGGGAACACCGCCACCACCTCGCCGCCGCGCAGCAGCCGCTCGGCGTCCGGGTTGCAGGCCAGGGTGTGCCCCATCTTGCGGGACAGCTCGCCGACGAAGGGCAGCGTGAAGACCAGGTCGGCGGCCAGCATCCGCAGGTGCCGCCGCGCCGGGTGGTGGTCCAGCAGCGCGACCTGGGTCATCAGCGCGTCCACCGGCACGGTGCCGGAGTGGTTGGCGACGATCAGCGCGCCGCCGTCGGCCGGCACGTTCTCGATCCCGGAGACCTCGACCCGGAAGTACTTCTCGTACAGCGGGCGCAGCACGTTCATCAGCACCGAGTCGTTCAGGTCCGGGTCGAAGCCGAACTCGTCCACCTCGTACTCGCCGTTCAGCCGCCGCCGCAGGAACGCCAGACCCCGCGCGGCCTTGTCCTCCCAGCCTCCCGGCGCCGCCTCGCCCACCTCAGTACCCCTTCGTCCAGCCGGGCACCACCGGGGTCAGACCCACCGCCTCGGCGTGCGCGCGCAGCGCCTGCGCGGTGGTGTGCTCCGGCTCCCAGCCCAGCCGCGTCTTGAGCCGGGCGGTGTCCAGGACCCGCCCGTAGCGCACCAGGGCCACCTGGTCCGGGGTGAAGTCGGCGATGCCGGCCCGCCGTATCAACGCGCCGAAGAAGCCCGATCCGAAGGACACCACCGGGAAGCTCGGCCGCCCGAGCCGCCGGGTGATCTGCGACAGCAGCATGGCGCCGTCCCCGGCGACGTTGTAGGTGCCCGGATGCGCCCCGACGGCGGCCAGCACCAGCGCCCGCACCGCGTCGTCGATGTGGACGAACTGCAGGCGCGGGTCGTAGCCCAGCACCGTGGGGACCACGGGCATGGTGAGGTAGTCCAGCAACGGGGAGGCCACACCCGGACCGGCGAAGGGCGCGAAGCGCAGCACCGACACCGCGACGTCCGGCCGGCGCCGGGCGAACCCACGCACATAGCCCTCCGCCTCGGCGACGTCCTTGCCGTACCCGGAGGTCGGCGGCTGGTGCGGCGGCGTGTCCTCGCCGAACAGCGCCGGATCCCGGGGCGCGCAGCCGTAGACGGCACCGCTGGACTTGACGACCAGCCGCTTCAGCCCGGGCGCCTTGGAGCAGGCGGCCAGCAGCTGCATGGTGCCGATGACGTTGCGTTCCTTCATGGCGGCCCGCCCACCGGCCAGCGACGGCCGGGGCTCCAGCCCCAGATGCACGACCGTGTCCGGATCGGCGTCGGCGATCAACCGCGCCACGGCGGGCGACCCCGAGGCGTCAGCCCCGTCCGCGCCCGCGACGAACCGCACCGGACCCTGCGCCCGCAGTGCCTCCACCACGGAACGCCCCAAACGGCCGTCCGCACCGATGACCAGCACCCGCCGACCCCGCCGCGGACCCTCGTCCGCCGGAGACCGACCCGTACCGTCCATAGCGCGGCCAACCCCCCGCGCGCCGGCTACTTCTTCTTGTTACGACGCTGGATACGCGTCTTCTTGAGCAGCTTACGGTGCTTCTTCTTGGCCATCCGCTTACGGCGCTTCTTGATGACTGAGCCCACTGAAGGTGCCCTCGCTCACTTGTGACGGGGATTCGCGACTGGCCCAGGGTACCTGGTCATCAGCCCTCCCCACCAAACGGCCGCCGAGCACGACCCCCACCACCGGCAACCGGCTCGTCGACCGCTCTCCACCCGGTCTACATCCCGTCCGCCACATAAGCGTCGCGCAGGTACTCCTGCACGGCCTGCTCCGGCACCCGGAAGGACCGTCCCACGCGCACCGCGGGCAGTTCGCCGCTGTGCACCAGCCGGTACACGGTCATCTTGGACACCCTCATCACCTGGGCGACTTCGGCGACCGTGAGGAATTTGACCTCGGAGAGCCGCGCGGCGTCGCCGCCCGTGCGAGCGCTCCCGTGCATGTCGGATATCTCAGAAGCCATGTTATGAGGATAGGGGTGGATGATACATATGGGGAAGAGGATGCGGCATTCGTGTGATTTGCGGACTGTGACTTCTGGGACGAAACGGGTCCCGCGCTCGCCGACCGGCCCGCGAATCCCGGCCCTGACCTGGGAGAACCCCGAAGGTCGGGCCCGCCACCGGGAACGGCGGTCAGCCGCCCAACCCGGCCCGGGTCAGCACATATCCCACGAGTCCGGCGTAGTGCCGAGGCGCGATCCCATCATCGAGCGGCACCGCCACTTGCACCACGCCCTCGGCCTCGCCCGCGAACAGGGCCGGATCGTTGGAGTCCGCGAACCCGATCGCGTCGATCCCGGCCTGACCGGCGCCGCCGCACCAGCCGTGGTCGGCGACCACCAGGTCCGGCAGCGGCGAGCCGTCGCCGGCCAGCGAGGCCAGCGCCGCGCGGATCGGCCGGGCCGAGTGCGTGTGCACCAGCGAGCCGCCCTCGGCGGTCACGCCCACGCCCCCGAAGTAGGCGATCGACCTGCGCTTGCGCCCCACCTGGGCCGAAGCCTGGTACGACCAGCCCGCGCCGGCCTCGGTCACCTCGCACCCGGCGTCCCGCAGCGCCGCCGCGAACGCCAGGTGCACGGCCAGCAGGGTGCTGGGATGCCCGGTCGCCAGCAGCACCCGCTGCCGGGACTCGCGGGCCTTGCCCAGCCGGTCGGCGAAGCGGTCCAGCGCGTCCAGGGTCAGCTCGACGTCGATGTGGTCCTGGCCGGACCGGTACTTCGGGTCGCCCGACACGCCCGCGCGCTCCGCCATCAGCCGCACGACGTCGCCCAGGGTCCACACCCGCTCCGGCTCCAGCCCGAACAGGTGATACGGATCCCGCTCGGCGAACATCGCGTACTTGCGCAGGTTGTCCTCGCGGGACGTCGCGACGGCGCCGGCGATGCGGTGCGTGAGCAAGTCCTCGCGAAGCTCGTCGCGGGTGGGGGCGGCGGTCATGGACAAGAAGTTAGCCCCTCTCGCCGTCCGCCACCGCTTGTTGGGAAGACGCTTCGCGCGGCCGTCCCTACTCGGTGCGCAGTGCGACTACCGGATCCAGCTTTCCGGCACGCCGCGCCGGCATGACGCCGAAGAAAACACCGACGGCGGCCGAGACTCCGAAAGCGAGCGCGATCGACCACCAGGCCAGCACCGCCGGCAGCGGCGAGAACGCGGACAGGGTGTACGAGGCGCCGACACCCAGGCCGATTCCTATAAGGCCCCCGATACTCGTCAGCATCACCGCCTCCAGGAGGAACTGCGCGAGGATGTCGCGCTGCCGCGCGCCGAGGGCTTTGCGCAGCCCGATCTCCTTCGTCCGCTCCCGCACCGAGACCAGCATGATGTTCGACACACCGACGCCGCCGACGAGCAGCGAGATGCCGGCGATCGCGGCCAGCACCAGGGTCAGCAGCGACAGGATCCGGCCGATGGTGCCCAGGATCTCGGTCTGCGACACCGCGGTGAACTCGTCGCCGCGGTACTTCCGCTTCAGCGCGTCGACCATCTTCGCCCCGGTGGCGTCCACGTCGCCGGGCGTCTCGGCCCTGGTCGCGAAGCCGGTGATCGTCTGCATCCCGAACAGCCGCTGCGCGGCGGTCACCGGGATGTGGACCTCGGTGTCCGGGCTGACCCCGAACGCGCCGCCCTTGGCCTTGAACACGCCGATCACGCGGAACTCGACGCCGGCCATCGACACCTGGCGGCCCACCGCGTCGGCGCCCGGAAAGAGCGCGTGCGCGGCGTCCGGGCCCAGCACGATGACGCGCCGCGCCGTGGAGATGTCGGCCTTGGAGACGTAGCGTCCCTTCTCCACCGGCCGGTCGAAGACGTCCACGACGTTGCTGGTCGTGCCCTGCACCGTCGCGTAGAAGGTGTTGGTGCCGGCGCGCAGCGTCTCGGCCGAGGTCAGCGCGACCGCCACCGCGTCCGGGCGGCCCAGCACCCGGTTCAGGTAGTCGGCGTCGGACAGCTGCAGCCGGGAGAGCGCCGGTGTGGTGCCGATCTGGAACTTGCCCGGGGCCACGAACACGATGTTCGACCCCAGACCCTCGACCTCGGAGGTGACCAGCTGCTTGGCCCCGCCCCCGATGGCCACCAGCACGACGACCGCCGCGACGCCGATCACCACGCCGAGCATCGTCAGCAGCGACCGCAACCGGTTGGCGCGCAACGCGTCGAGCGCGACGCGGAAGGACTCGGTGAACCTCATACGGCTTCCTCGATGAGTCCGTCCCGCACGCGGATGATCCGTCGAGCGCGCGCCGCTATCTCGGCTTCGTGGGTCACCAGCACCACTGCTACGCCGCGGTCCTTGTTGAGCCGCTCAAGGATCGCCATCACCTCGTCCCCGTTCACTGAATCGAGGTTCCCTGTGGGCTCGTCCGCGAGCAGTACCGCGGGTTCTCCGACCAATGCGCGCGCTATAGCGACGCGTTGCTGTTCGCCGCCGGACATCTGCGTGGGCTTATGCGTCAGCCGATGCCCGAGGTTCACTGCCTCCAGAGCTTCCGCCGCGCGTTTTCTCCGTTCTGCGCGCCGCACTCCTCTATAGACGAGCGGGAGCGCGACGTTCTCTATAGCGGTGGTCCGCGGCAGCAGCTGGAAGGCCTGGAACACGAACCCGATCGTCTGGTTCCGGAGCTCCGCCAGCTCGCTGTCGTTCAGCGAGGACACGTCACGCCCGCGAATCAGCAGCTTCCCCGAGGTGGGCCGGTCCAGGCAGCCGAGCAGGTGCATCAGCGTCGACTTCCCCGATCCCGACGGCCCGATGATCGCCGCGTAGTCGCCTTCTTCGATGGTCAGGGAGACACCGCGCAGCGCGTCTACAGAGACGCCTTCCATGCGATAGGACCTGGTGATCCCATCAGCCACGATCTGCGCTGGTCCGGGCTCAGCCTCCGGCGCCATCGCTTCAGAGCTTCTGTCCGTCGTGGACCTTGTCGGCCCCGGCGGTCACGATCATGTCCCCGGCGTTCAGTCCGGACGCGATCTCCACGTTGGTGTCGCCCTGCGCGCCGAGCCGCACCACGTGGCGGTGCACGACCCCTGAGGTCACCTGCCACACGATGTCCTGGTCGCCGTCGTGCACGACCGCCGCCGCCGGAACGCTCAGCACGTGTGGCCTGTCGGCGACCTTGAGATCGGCCACGGCGCTCATACCGGCGCGTGGAACAGGCGCCGTGGAGCCGTCGCCGAGCGTTCCCGGCTGAAGAGAGAGTCGCACGCGATAGGTGACGCCGCCGCGGCTCGACGACTGTCCCTGGCTGTCGACGGACAGCACCGTCGCCGCGTAGTTCGCGTCGGGAACGGCGTCGAGTTGGACGTTCGCGGTCACGCCTGGCGCCACTCTGAGGATCGCGGTCTCGTCCACCTGCGCCGTCAACGTCAAAGCGGACGAGTCCGTGAGAACAAGCAGTGGTGCGCCGGAGTCCACAGGCGAACCCTGGGCGATCACCGTGTCGGTTCCGCTGCCGGAACTCCCGCTGCTGCCTCCCGCGGCCGCCGCCAGACCGCCGGCGTCCCCGGCCAATGCCCCCAGGTTCCCGCCGAGCTGCGACAGCAGCGATGAGACGTCGACGCCCGAGGTGCCGCCTCCCCCGATCCCGCTCCGCAGCGAGACCGTGCCGGCTATGGAGGCCTTGATCGTCAACGAGTCCACGGTCTTCTGCGCGATCGCCACCGCCGCCTGCGTCTGCGTCCGTTGCGCATCACCCAGTGACCCGAGCACGTCCGACACCGAAGCGAACCCCTTGTTGAAGTTCCCTATCGTGTTGCGCACGTCCGAGGAGGCAGTCGCGTAGTCGCTGCGCGCGCTGGAGATCTGCTCCAGGATCGAGGCCTTGATCGCCGGATCGGCGATCTGGTCCGCCGTGGACTGCGCGGCGTCGAAGGCCTTCTTGGCGTTCGAGTCCGCGAGCGACTGCGACCGCGTGAAGTCCACGACCGTCGTCCCGCCGGAGGAGTTCTTCGACTGTGAGGCTGCCTGCGCGTCCGCCGCCTTCGCCGCGTCCAGCTGGGCCTTGGCCTCCGGCGAGTCGATCCGCAGCAGCGCCTGGCCGGCGTCCACGTGCTGCCCGTCGGAGACCAGCAGCTGCGCGACCGATCCGGACGCGGCCGCGTCGACGGTGATCTGCGCCTTGGGCGTCACAGTCGCCGGGGCCTCGACGATCTCGGCGACCGGGCCGTAGCCGACGGCGGCCTGCGTGATGCCGGAGTCGGCGTCGCCGCCGCATCCGGCGAGCCCGACGATCAGGAGCGAACTGACAAGGGCCCCCGCCCACACCGTGCCTTGTTTGGTCACGAACCCAATGTAGGTACCGTTTCCGCGCCGCCGACGCCCGGGGTCGCCCGAGCCGCGCCCGGGCCGGTCCCGGACCCCTGCCCGGACCCCCGCCCGGCCCCGGGCACCCGCCGCGGATCGAAGGCGAACGCCAGCAGGACGATCAGGGCGATCATCACCAGCGGCACCGCCATCCCCTCGCGGTGGGACACGCCCGCGCCCCACAAAGTGGTCACCAGCGGCGCGCCCAGCAGGAAGCCGAGGTAGTTGAAGACGTTGATCCGGGCGACCGCGATGCCCGATCCGGCCGGGTCGTTGGCGTGCGCCGTGGTGAAGGCCTGCGGCACCAGCGGCGACAGTCCGACGCCGGCGATGAGGAACCCGGCGAGCGCCATGTAGGGGCCGACGGCTGTGACCACGATCACGAACCCGAGCGCGCACACCGCCGCGCCGGCCCGCACCACCTTCACGCTCCCGTACCGCTGCACCAGCAGGTCGCCGCGCAGCCGCCCCAGCACCTGGCCCAGGGTGTAGGCGCCGACCACCAGGCCGCCGAGGGTGTCGGAGGACTCCAGGCCCTTGGTCAGGTAGACGCTGCCGGCGTTGGTGACGGTGGACTCGCCGATGTAGGCGAGCGTCATGACCGCGCACAGCAGCAGCATCGGCCGCCACGGGACGGACGGCAGCTTCCCGTCGGCGCCCTTGACGATGGTCTCGTCGCGCAGGTTCTTCAGCAGCATCGGCCCGGCGTACAGCGTCGCGGCGATGCCGATGACGGCCGCGACCAGGTAGATCACGCTCAGGTGCACGCCGAGCGCCGAGCCCAGCGCGCCCCACGAGGAGCCGACGATCGCCCCGGCCGCCCACAGCCCGAAGAAGGCCAGCACGATCGACCGGCCGTAGCGCCGTTCCAGCCCGCAGGCCTGCATGTTCATGGTGGCGTCGGCGGCGCCGACGGCCAGCCCGAACACCATCAGGATCGGCATCGCCTGCCACAGGGTCCGGGTGTGCGGCACCAGGATGAGCACGCCGATCACCGTCGGCTCGGCTATCCGCAGCACCGTCGCCGAGGTGGTCCAGCGCATCGCCGTGCCGGCCAGCACCGATCCCACGCCGGCCAGCACCGGCACCACGGCCAGCAGGATCGACAGCGTGCCGTCGGACAGGCCCAGCTGGGTCTGGATCACCGACACCTTGGAGGTGAGCAGCGAGAACGCGAAGCCCTGCACTCCGAAGAACACAAAGGTCGCGACCCGGTTCCGGGTCAGCTCGGGCAGCGCTGAGACTGGCATGCGGGCAGCGTAGGCGACGTGATCTTCAAAGGAAAGGGGTTGCGTGGTCCAGACCGGCCGACGGGTGTAACGTGCGGAAAGTGCCAGACGACGCGGTGATCGGGTGCGTGGGCGTCCTCCACGTCGGGACGCGCGGCCGGCGGGGGCCCGGTGAGGTGGTGGTGCAGGTGCGCGGCGGGAGCGAGGCCTTCCTGGCCTGGTCGCAGGAGCCGCTGGCGAAGGGCACCCGAGTCCTGGTGCTGGAGTCCCGCGGCGAGCGTGCCGTCGACGTGGTCCCGTTCCCCGAGCCCGAGGATCCGCTGGACGTCCTGGACCGGCTGTGAACGTCCATCTCAGCTCACGGGAAGAAGGCTGACCACCATGTTCGGCTACAAGGTCCCCGCGCCCGACGAGGCCATGCTCATCTCCGGCGGCCGCCGGGGGCAGGGCGGGGCTCCGTTCCGGGTCGTCACCGGCCACGGCAAGTTCGTGATCCCGGTGTTCCGCAAGACCCGCTTCCTCACGCTGTCCATGCAGGAGGCGGAGGTCTCCGAGACCTGCGTGACCAAGCAGGGCATCTCGCTGACGGTCAAGGCGGTGATCGCCTTCAAGGTCGGGAACGACACCGAGAGCATCGTCAACGCCGGCCAGCGCTTCCTGTCCGACCAGGACCAGATGTCCACGCTGAGCGCCCGCATCTTCGCCGGCCACCTGCGCTCCATCATCGGCTCGATGACGGTGGAGGAGATCGTCACCGAGCGCCAGAAGCTGGCCGAGGAGGTGCTGGACACCTCCAAGTCCGAGATGGCCAAGATCGGGCTGATCGTGGACTCGCTGCAGATCATGTCCATCGACGACATGAACACCGGCTACATCGACGCCATGGCGGCCCCGCACAAGGCCGCCATCCAGCGCCAGGCCCAGATCGCCCAGGCCCAGGCCACCCAGGCCTCGGTGGAGGCGCAGCAGGAGGCCGAGCGGAACAAGGCCGAGTACGCCCGGCAGACCGCGATCGTGCAGGCCCGCTACAAGGCCGAGGTGGACCAGGCCCAGGCGGTGGCCGCGCAGGCCGGACCGCTGTCCGCGGCCCGGGCCCAGCAGGAGGTGCTGATGGCCCAGACCGAGCTGGCCGAGCGCGCCGCCGAGCTCCGGCAGCAGCAGCTGGTCGCCGAGGTGGTCAAGCCGGCCCAGGCCGAGGCCGAGCGGGTCCGGATCACCGCCGCCGCCGAGGCCGAGCGGATGCGGATCCAGGCCGAGGCCGCCGCCAGCTACGACCGGGTGGCCCTGGACCGGATGATCATCGACCAGCTGCCGCTGATCGTGGAGAAGGCCGCGGCCGGCCTGAACGGGGCCAACATCAACGTGCTCAACGGCGCCGACGGGCTGTCCGAGATCGCGGCCGGCCTGGTCGGCCAGGGCCTGGCGATCCTGGAGTCGGTGAAGAAGGGGATCGGCGAGGAGAGCGGCAAGGAGGGCGCCGGAGGGCCCAAGCCGCAGGTCGTCGAGCGGGTGCAGATCGAGAACGGGAAGTAGCCGCACCAGCGGCGCCTCACGGATCGCTTCACGGAACGCTTCACGGAACGACGGGGGGAGCCGGCCCTGATGCGGCCGGCTCCCCCCGTCGTGCGTGTCACCCGCGGATCAGCGCCGGATCGGCACTGGCTCGGCGTCGGTTCGGCGCCGGATCAGGAATGCCGGTCCGACCGGTTCCGGGTCAGCGTGAAGGTCTCCAGCGGGGCGATCTTCCCGTCCGGCTGGGCCACCACGTAGTACGTGACGTGGATCCGGGTCTGGCCGCCGGCGTGGGTGCCCGGGTCGACGTCGAACGCGGCGAAGCCGTAAGGGTTCTTCTCGTCGCGGACGCCGATCCAGGGCGCGTCCTCGAAGACGTAGGTCGGGGTCTTCTTGCCGTTGGCGCCGACCGCGCCGACCGCCGTCAGCACCTTGGCCTTGCTGCCGGAGAAGAACTTCTGGTTGGTCGGGCTGGAGGTGCCGCCGCCGCCGAGCACCATGTGCACGGTGCCCTTGGAGGTGTCGACGGTGGAGGTGTCGGTGGCGACCGGGTTCGGGGTCAGGGTCTCGCTGCCGGAGACCACGCCGCGCACCGGGTGCGAGCGCTCGTAGTCGTGCTCGTGGCCGCAGACCACCAGGTCGACCTCGTACTGGTCGAACAGCGGGCCCCACTGCGCGCGGATGCCGAGGTCGGCGCCGTTGGCGTCGGAGCTGGAGATCATCACCTGGTGCATGCACACGACGATCCAGTCGATGTCGCGGCTGCGGCGGGCGGCCTTCAGCGTGCGCTCCAGCCAGGCCTTCTGGCGGCCGGCGCTGTAGCCGCTGACGTAGCTGTCGCCGCCGTCCTGGAGGGCGACGTCGTCGTTCTGCAGCACCACGAAGCGGACCGAGCCGACGGTGAAGGCGTACCACAGGCCCGCGAACTCCGGGTCGTCGCCGTTGGGCGGCAGCGCGAAGCGGGTCTGGAAGGCCGAGAAGCCCAGCGGGCCGTTGCCCTTCTCGTTCTCGTGGTTGCCGGCGGCCGGCATCCACGGCCGGAAGCGCGCCGAGCGGGTGTTGTTCTGGAAGAACGAGTCCCAGGTCCGCAGCCGGTCGGGGTTGATGTTGGCGTAGCACAGGTCGCCGTTGAGCAGGTGGAACAGCGGCGCGACCTGCTCCACGCCGCCCACGATGTCGCCGGCGGACGGCGAGGACAGCGTGCCCGCGCTCGCGGTGAACGCGCCGCCGGTGCCCGCGGTCCAGGTGGTGCCGGGGGTGGCCTGGTCGCCGAAGCTGGTGAAGGTGAACGGCCGGCGGCCGGTCGGCGCGGTGCGGAAGGCGGCGGAGTCCGGCAGGACGCCGTCGTGCAGGGCGCTGTAGACGTAGGTGGTGTCCGGACGCAGGCCGCTGATGTGGGCGTGGTGGACGTAGACCTCGCGGTTGGAGGCGCCGTCGATGTAGGTGCGGGTCTCGGCGGACACGACGTCGCCGTGGCCGCCGTCGAGGGTCCCGAACCGGACCCGCGGGCGCCGCACCGGGCCGGCGGTGGCCCAGGACGCGTACATCTCCCGCGCCGGGTCGGCGCCGAAGGTCAGGTGCAGGCCGTCCACCGGCGGCGCGCCCAGCGCCCCGGGGGTGGTCAGCAGCAGCGGGCCGCCGGCCGGCGCGGCCGGTCGGGCGGAGGGCTCGGCCGCGGTCCGGGCGGTGGCGGACTCCGGCTCGGTGGCGGCCGCGGCGGGCGCGGCCAGCAGCGGGGACGCGGCGAGAGCGGCGCCGGCGGGCTCGGCGGCGATCAGGGCGGTACGACGGTCGACGGGCATCCGATCGGTCATGGCCGCGACGCTAGCCAGGAGGCTGACACCGGTGGGTGAACACGCGGTGAGCGCCGAAGGAAGGTTCACCCGGTCCGGTGCCGGACCGGGTGAATCAGGCCACTACCGCCCCAGCGCCGCCCCGCCGTTGATGTGCAGGATCTCGCCAGTGACGTTCGTGGCGCCGGCGAGGTACTTGATCGCCTCGGCGATCTCCTCGGGGGTGCCGGGCTTCTTCAGCAGGGTCTGTCCGACGCGGCCGGCGTGGAACTCCGGGCTCATCCGCGCGCCGAAGAACTCGGTCTCCTCGGTGAAGCCGGGGGCGACCGCGGTGGCCCGGATGCCGTCGGCGGCCAGCGCGGCGGCCCATTCGAAGGTGACGGCGTGCAGCTGCGCCTTGGCCCCGCCGTAGGAGCCCGGGCCGCGGACCGCCGCGATCGAGCTGACCGAGACGATGGCGCCGCCGGGCCGGGCCAGCTGCGGGATCAGGGCATGAGTGAGCAGCACCGCTGTCAGGACATTGCCTTCGAAGTTGGCGCGGTAGTCGGCGGCGATCTCGGTCAGGGCCGCGTCCCGGCCGGCCCGGCCGAAGTTGCCGCCGGCGTTGTTGACGAGCACGTCGACCGGATCGCCGGACTCGGCGACCGCGCCGGCCACCCGTTCCACGTCCGCGATCTCGGTCAGGTCGGCGGCGTGCGCGACCACGCGGTCCTCGCCGAATTCGGTGTTGAGCGCGGCGGCGGCCTCCTGGACCACGTGCGGCCGCCGGCCGATGATGTGCACCCGGTTCCCGTCGGCGCCGAACAGCCGGGCCGCGGCCAGGCCGATGCCGGTGCCGCCGCCGGAGATGACGATCTGTCCCATGCCGTGATCATACGATCGGCGGCGGGCCGCCCCACCCGAATTCCGCCCCGGCCACCCGGCCCGGGAACCTGACGTGCGTCAACGTCCCGGCACCGCTCGCGGTGCGCAGCAGCAGGTCTTCGATGTCTGCCATACGCGGGTCCGGCACGGCGAGCCCGACCGCCGGATCCACCCGGCCGAACCCGTCCAGCGCGGCCGCGACGCCCGCCAGGCTGACGTCGACCGCCAGCCCGCCGCCGCGGTTCAGCGCCTCGACCGCCCCGGCGGCGGCCAGCCACCCGGCGCCGTGGTCGAGCACCTGCGCGGGCAGCGGCAGCGGCCGGTCCGCGCCGGCGGCCCGCATGCCCTCGTCGGCGATCCCGACGGCCATCTGCACCAAGGAGTCGAACCCGCGCCGGCCGCCCCACGGCCCTTCCGCGCCGTAGGCGGAGATCGAGACGTGGACCAGGCGCGGGTTCACCGCCGCCAGCTCGGCCGCGCCCAGGCCCAGTCCGGCCAGCGCTCCCGGCCGGTAGGACTGGAGCACGACGTCGGCGCCCCGCACCAGATCGAGGAACGCGGCGCGGCCCGCCCCGCCGCGCAGGTCGAGGAAGCGCAGGGCCTTGCCGAAGTTCAGATCCAGATCCAGCCCGCGGATGGTCGGCAGCGACGGCGAGCGCACCATGGTGACATCGGCACCGTAGGCGGCCAGCACGCGGCCGGCGTTGGGACCGGCGATGATGCGGGTCAGGTCCAGGACGCGGATTCCGGCCAGCGGACGCGTGGCGGACCCGGCCGCACCGCCGGCCGCAGGCTCGGCGCTCGCCACCGCATCGGCCGTCCCACCGGCACCACAGACCCCTGCGAAGGTCGCGCCGCCGGCCGAGGGCGTCATCGCCACCAACGGCTGCTCCCCCACCGCACCGCTCTGCCCGTGCGCCAGCCACTCCTCCCGGGTCCGCATCGCGGCGGCGACGCCGCCGGCCTCGGCGATCGCGTCCTCGATGTCGAACCGGCCGCGCCGCCGCACCGCCGCCGCCACCGCCTCGCGGTCCGGCGGCACTCCCAGCACTCGGCACGCGATCTCCGCGTGGTGGTCGAAATTGCAGTGCAACCGCACCCAGCCGTCGGCGGCCCGATAGTCCCCGGACAGCGGCGCCCACTCGAACGCCGCCTCGCCGTTCTCGCGCAGATACCGCTCGCTGCGGAACGCGATGGCCGCCTCGCGGACGCCGACCGAGACCTCCGGCACCGTCTCGATCCCGGTACGGGCGGCCAGGAACGCCGCCGCCTGGCGATGGGCCGCGGTCACTGCCCAAGCGGCGAAGGCTCCGACCCGGAACACCGATGGCAGACCAAGATCCTCCATACCGGCACCCTAGACGATTGATTCCAGGGGACACCGGCGCGGCGTCACGACCCGGCAGCCGCCGTGACCTCGTCCACCGGGAGCACGGCGGCGACCTCCGCCGGGCGGTCCCGAGGCGCCGGCTTCGCGGCGAACACCCAGTGCCGGTAGGCGAAGAAGTTGAGGAAGGTGAGGAACCCGGTCGAGAGCACCTTGGCGACCATGTAGTTCATGCCGACGGCGTGCGAGGTCAGCCCGTTCATGATGGCCTCGGTCAGCACGAAGTTGACCGCGACCAGCAGCGTGAACTTGACCGTCTGGTCCCGCATCGCGCCGTCGCGCGCGCCCTGGTCGGCGAACGTCAGCACCCGGTTGAGCCCGAAGTTCACGATGTAGGAGGTGACGAACGCGAAGCTGGTCGCCAGCCAGATGGCCAGGCCCAGGACGCCGTGGCAGAACCACAGCGTGCCGGCGTCGGTCACGAACGCCAGTCCGCCGACCAGCAGGAACCGCAGGCCCGGGTGCTGGTTCATCAGCACGGTCCGGGCCCTGTGCCACGGCTTGGCCGGGGAGTCCGCCACTGTCTTTCCTTTCAGCCCGCCGGACGCGCGGCCCGATCGAATGCGGTCGAACGCGCGGCTCAGGTGTTGCGGCGGCCCGGCGGGTCCCAGTCGGGCGACTCCTGGATGTCCAGCAGCCAGGAGTTGATGACCAGGTGCAGCCCGGCCAGCCAGGGCGCGACCGCGATCAGCACGGTGCCGGCGCTCGGCGTGCCGCCGCCGGCCAGCCGGTAGATGATCATCCCGGTGCCGAACAGCGTCCCGAAGCCGAGCAGCGCCAGGCCGGAGAACAGCAGCAGGGCGATCGGCGAGAAGGACTGGAGCACGTACTTGAGCATGATGCGACGCCAGAAGCCCCGGAACAGCAAGCCGGAGATCGCCGGGATCACCTTGCGCATGCGCATCCCGGAGACCTCCTCGCCGTAGGAGGCGGGCACCGGGATGTCCTTGGCGCGGACGTTCGCGATGTTCAGGTGGATCAGCAGGTCGTTCTCGAACTCGTAGCCGATCGCCACCGAGTCCAGGTTGATCCGGCGCAGCGCGTCGGTGTGGATCGCGGTGTAGCCGTTCTGCGGGTCGAACAGGTGCCAGTACCCCGACGCCGCCTTGGTCATGAACGACAGCACGATGCTGCCGAAGATCCGGTACTTCGGCATCCCGGCGTAGGAGGTCCGGGAGAAGAAGCGGTTGGCCTTGGTGAACTCCACCCGGCCGTCCGCTATCGGGTCCAGCAGCGCCGGCAGGTAGTCGGGGTCCATCTGCGCGTCGCCGGCCATGACCACGTCGACGTCGGCCTTGAGCTCCAGCGCCCGGCGGTGCCCGTCCATGATCGCGCCGCCCACGCCGGTGTTCTTCTCGTGGCGGATCAGCGTCACCCGCGGGTCGCCGACGGCGAGCGCCTTCTCGCTGGTGTCGTCGGTGGAGCAGTCGTCGATGACGATGATGTGGTCGACGAAGTCCGGCATCGTGGTGATGGTCTTGCCGATGAGCTTCGACTCGTTATGGGCCGGGACGATCGCGGCGACCGTCAGCTCTCTGTACACCTGTCGTCACTCCAAATCTCCGACGATGTGGAGCGGGCGGTGTTGCGGGCCGAATGCGGCCGGCGCCCAGTTCCAGCGCTCGAAGGTTAGCAGGCCGCGGCGGCTGTCCAGGGACGATGACGAGCTCGAGTACGTCACCTGACCGATGGTCGTTATCCGATTGGTATCCCTTGCCCGGTTTGTCGGTGCCGACCGGTCCGGTCGGCAGCCCGGTCCCGGAAATGTGACTGTTATGATTCCCGGGTTCACAGCGGGGACGTCATCGATCGTCACCCCGGGGCCCGGACACCTCCGGCCCACTGATGCCGCGAGCCGACGGTGACACGGCCGATCCGGTGATGCTTCAAATGGAGAAAGCATGGGCAACCCAATCATTCCTCCCGCGCGCCCGGTGACCGGCGACGAGGAGATCGAAGCCGTCGTACGCGTCATGCGCTCCGGCATCCTCACCAACGGCCCGGAGGTCAAGGGCTTCGAGGACGACTTCGCCGAGCTGGTCGGCGGCCGGCTGTGCGTCGCGGTGAACTCCGGCACCTCGGCCCTGCACCTCTCCCTGCTGGCGCTGGGCGTCAAGCCCGGCGACGAGGTCATCGTGCCGTCGTTCACCTTCGCGGCGACCGCCAACGTGGTGGCGGTCATCGGCGCGGTGCCGGTCTTCGTCGACATCGAGCCCGGCAGCTTCTGCCTGGACCCGGCCGCGGTCGAGGCGGCGATCACCGACAAGACCGTCGCGATCATCCCGGTGCACCTGTACGGGCACCCGGCGGACATGGACCGGATCCTGCCGATCGCCCGCGCGCACAACCTGAAGGTCGTCGAGGACGCCGCGCAGGCCGTCGGCGCCTCGCTGGACGGCCGGCCGGTCGGCACCTTCGGCGACACCGCCTGCTTCAGCTTCTACCCGACGAAGAACTCGCACGCCATCGAGGGCGGGATGATCGTCACCGCCGACGAGGGGCTGGCCCGGACGCTGCGGCTGCTGCGCTCGCAGGGCTCGCTGGTCGCGTACCAGAACGAGATCGCGGGCCTGAACAACCGGCTCTCCGACGTGCACGCCGCGGTCGGCCGGGTGCAGCTGGCCAAGCTGCCGGCCTGGACCAAGCAGCGGCAGGAGAACGCGAAGTTCTTCGACGCGCACCTGTCCGGCGTCGGCGTGCCGCCGGTCGCGGCCGGTGCGGAGCACGTGTACCACCAGTACACGATCCGGGTCGGCGAGGAGGTCGAGGGCGGCCGCGACGGCCTGCGCGCGCGGCTGGCCGAGCGCGGCGTCGGCACCGGCGTCTACTACCCGACCCAGGTGCACCAGCTGCCGACCTTCCTCGGCCCGGACGCCCCGTCCGCCAGCCGGATATCCGGTTCGCTGGAGCACACCGAGAAGGCCGGGCGCGAAGTGCTGTCGCTGCCGGTCATGCCGACCCTGACCCAGCAGGAGCTGGAGACGATCGTGGCGGCGGTGAACGCGCTGTGACCGGCCAGGGCTCCCCCGTGCTGCGCGCCGGGCTGATCGGCCTGGGCATGATGGGCCGGCACCACGCCCGGGTCCTGGGCTCGCTGGACGGCGTCGAGCTGGTCGCGGTTGCCGACGCCGGCGGGGACGTGCACGGCGTGGCCGGCGGCCGTCCGGTGCTGGCCGACGCCGAGCAGCTGATCGCCGCCGGGATCGACTTCTGCGTGGTCGCGGTCCCCACCGTGTTCCACACCGAGGTGGGCCTGCAACTGGCCGCCGCGGGCGTGCACACGCTGATGGAGAAGCCGCTGGCGCCCGACGTGGCGTCGGCGACCGTGCTGGCCGACACCTTCGAGCGGGCCGGCCTGGTCGGCGCCGTCGGGCACATAGAGCGCTTCAACCCCTCGCTCCAAGAGCTGCGCAAGCGGCTGGAGCAGGGCGAGCTCGGCGAGATCTTCCAGGTCGTGACCCGGCGCCAGGGCCCGTTCCCGGGCCGGATCGCCGATGTCGGCGTGGTGAAGGACCTGGCGACCCACGACATCGACTCCACGGCGTGGGTGACCCGGCAGCCGTACACCTCGATCTCGGCGCACACCGCCTACCGGTCGGGACGCGAGCACGAGGACCTGATCGCGATGACCGGCCGCCTCGGCGACGGCACCGTGGTCAACCACCTGGTGAACTGGCTGTCCCCGATGAAGGAGCGGGTCACGATCGTCACCGGCGAGAAGGGCTGCTTCGTCGCCGACACCCTCACCGCCGACCTCACCTTCTACGCCAACGCCTCCGCCGCGACCACCGAGTCGTGGGAGGCGATGCAGGTCTTCCGCGGCGTCGCCGAGGGGGACATGGTCCGCTACGCGATCGCCAAGCCGGAACCGCTGCGCACCGAGCTGGAGGCGTTCCGGGACGCGGTGCTCGACGTCAACGGGGGGCGCGAGCGTATCGTCAGCATGCGCCAGGGCTTGGAAGTCGTGCGCGTGGCCGAGGCCGCGCTGGAGTCGGCGGCGAAGAACACGGCCGTCGGGCTCTGAGCCGGACGGACGCCGGGCACGCGGCGGGGGGGGGCACCATCGGGGGCCCGCCGCCGCTTCCCACTGGGACAACTGACAAACGGGAGTAGTTCGATGGCGGTGGGCGAGATGGCCACTGAGCAGGAGTCCACACGGCGGCGCGGCCCGGGTCGGCGGCGCGAGGCGTCGACGCTGCGGGTCTGGGTCCTGGCTTTCCTCGGGGTGTTCCTGCTCGGGGCCGGCTGGTCGCTGGCCACACCGTACGACGGCCAGCCCGACGAGCTGCAGCACGTGATCCGCGCCTACGGCGTGGTCGACGGGCAGATCAACGCCGGGCCCGCCAACTCCCCGGTGCGGACCGCCAAGAGCCTGGTGCCCGAGGGCAAGGCCTGTTTCCGGTGGCACCTGGACAAGACCGGGGACTGCCAGGCCGAGCCCGGCTCGGTGCCCGCCGAGCAGCACATCAAGATCCACGAGGGCAGCGGCGCCTCCGGCTACGACCCCTCGTACTACCTGTACGTGGGCCCGGTGATCCACCTGTGGCCGAACATGACCGGCGTCGTCCTGGCCCGCCTGCTCACCGCCGCCGAGATGAGCGCGCTGATCGCCTCCGCGGTGGCCGTGGCGTGGAGCTCGCGACGCGGCCGCTGGCTGCTCGGCGGCATCATGGTCGGCGTGACCCCGGTGGCCGCCAGCCTGCTGGGCGCCGTCAACCCGGCCGGCGTGGAGATCGCGGCCGCGCTGGCGTTCTGGGTCTGCGTGCTCGACCTGTTCAGCCCGGACGCACCGCCCCGGAAATGGGTGGCGATGACCGCGGCGTGGTCCGGCGCGGTGTTCGCGGTCACCCGCGGCTTCGGCTTCGGCTGGATGGGCCTGGCGGTGCTGGTCTGCGCGCTGACCATCAACTGGGCCAAGATCAAGGAGCTGTGGGCCTCGGTCCCGGTGCGCTGGGCGGTCGGCATCATCGGCGCCGCCTGCTGCCTGGCCGTGGCCTGGGACATGTCGGCCGGCGCGAACTACCCGCTGACCGCCAACACCACCAGCAAGACCTCGCTGCCCCAGATCATCATCCAGGAACTGTGGGTCCGGATCCCGTTCTACCTGGACGGCACCGCCCGGCAGGTCTCCTACGGCGACATCCCGATCCCGACCGTCGTCACCTACGTATGGCTGGCCGGCGTCGGTTTCTTCATCGTCGGCGGGATGATCCTGGGCAACTGGCGGGAGCGGCTGCAGATCGCCGCCGTGGCGGTGGGCGCGATCGCGATCCTCGCGGTCTCGGACATCAACGCCGTCCGGCAGGGCATGTGGTTCTCCCAGGGCCGCTACGCACTGCCGCTGCTGGTCGGCGCGCCGATGCTGGGCGCCGCGGTGATGGGCCGGACCGGCGTGCTCACCCCGCGCGTCAACACCCAGGCCCTGCGCTGCCTGGCCGTGGGCCTGCTGCCGGTGCACCTGCTGGTGCTGGCCGTGACCATGGTCCGGTTCGAGCGCGGCTTCCCGACCAACGGCGTGCTGGCGGTGAACCCGTTCCGCGGCTCCTGGACGCCGCCGGCCGGCGCCGAGCTCCCGGTCATCCTGCTGTGCCTGGGCCTGCTGCTGATCGGCTGGCTGATGTGGCGGGGCGTGCCCGAGGAACCGCAGGACCTCAGCGACGCCCCGACCAGACGGCTGCGGACCGCGGCGGTCTGAACCGCGTAGCACGAACGACACAGCACGAACCGCACAGCACAGCACCAACCGCACAAAGAACGGGCACCGGGAATCTTCCCGGTGCCCGTTCTCGATGTCCGGAAGCGGACATGGTCCGGAAGCGGACCGAGGCTCAGACCCCCGACGCCAGCTCCCGCGACCGGTCCCGCGCCGCCTCCAGCGCCGCGATCATCGCCGCCCGCACGCCGTGGTCCTCCATGGTGCGGATGGCCGAGATCGTGGTGCCGGCCGGCGAGGTCACCGCCTCGCGCAGCTTCACCGGGTGCTCCCCGGAGTCGCGGAGCATCACCGCGGCGCCGATCGCGGCCTGCACGATCAGGTCGTGCGCGGCGGCCCGGGGCAGGCCGAGCAGGATCCCGGCGTCGGTCATGGCCTCGACCAGGTAGTAGAAGTAGGCCGGTCCGGAGCCGGACAGCGCGGTGACCGCGTCCTGCTGCGCCTCGGGCACCCGGATGGTCTTGCCGACCGGGGCGAAGATCTCCTCGGTGCGCGCCAGGTGCTCCTCGGTGGCGTGGACGCCGGCCGAGATCGCCGACATCGCCTCGTCCACCAGCACCGGGGTGTTGGTCATGACCCGCACCACCGGCACCCCCTCGGCCAGCCGCGAGGCGATGAAGCCGGTGGTGATGCCGGCCGCGCCGGAGATCACCAGCTTGCCGGCCGGGACGTGCGGGGCCAGCTCCTCCAGCAGGGCGCCCATGTCCTGCGGCTTGACCGTGAGGATCAGGGTGTCGGCCTTGGCCGCGGCCTCGGCGTTGGTCACCGCCTCCACGCCGTAGCTCTGCCGCAGCGCGGCGGCCCGCTCCGGGCGGCGCGCGGTGACCAGCACCTCGCCGGCCGGCTTGCCGGCCCGCAACAGGCCGGAGACCAAGGCCTCGCCGATCTTTCCGGTGCCGAGGACGGCGACGCGCTGGGTCATGCTGGCTGTTCTCCTCACGGTCCGGGCCGCCGCGCGGCCCTTGCTCAGTCCTTCGAGACCAGCGACCGGGCGAAGAAGCCGAGGTTCGCCGGGCGCTCGGCCAATCGTCGCATGAGGTAGCCGTACCATTCGCTGCCGTACGGCACATACACCCGCATCCGCTCGCCGGCCGCGGCCAGCCGCTTCTGCTCGTGCGGCCGCACGCCGAACAGCATCTGGAACTCGTAGCTGCCGATGCTCCGGCCGTTGCGCACCGCCAGCGCGCCGCCGATCTCGATCAGCCGCGGGTCGTGGGTGGCCAGCATCGGGTAGCCCTCGCCGGCCATCAGGGTGCGCATGCACCGGACGTAGGACAGGTCCACGTCCTGCTTCTCCTGGTACGCCACCGATTCCGGCTCGCGGTAGGCGCCCTTGCACAGCCGGACCCGGGAGCCCGGGGCGGCGAAGTCCTTGCAGTCGGCCTCGGTGCGCCGCAGGTACGCCTGGAGCACGATGCCCGCCCACGGATAGTCGCGGCGCAGCTCGGCGACGATCTTCAGGGTGGAGTCGGTGGTGGTGTGGTCCTCCATGTCGAAGGTCACCGTGGTCCCGGCCCGCTGCGCGGCCTCGCAGACCGCGTGCGCGTGCTCAAGGGCTATCTTCTCCCCGTCGCTGCTCAGCGACTGCCCGATCGCCGAGAGCTTCACCGACACCTCGGCGTGCGGGGTCAGCCCGGCCGCGGCCAGCCGCTCCAGCAGCAGCAGGTAGGCCTCCTTGACCAGGATCGCCTGGTTGGTGTCGGTGGTGTCCTCGCCCAAATAGTCGATCGTGGCCAGCAGGCCGTCCTCGATCAGCGCGTCGGCCACCGCCACGGCGTCGTCGGTGGCCGGGCCGGCGACATAGCGCTTGACCACCTGGCGCGATCCCGGGGACCGCTCGATCAGGGCGCGCGTGCGCTCACTGCCCGCCGCCGCCAGCAAGGTCCGACGCAACACCACAGGTCCTCCAGCCGCTGTGCTTTTCCCCAGTAGGCCAAGCCTAGGACCGAAACCGGCCCGCGTCCGGATCGGTGAGCCGCGCGGGCGACAACGGGCCCGGAGCGCCGCGCTCAGCCGGCGACGGCGCTCAGCAGCGAGCCGGCCAGCGCCAGCCCGGTGGCCCACACCAAGGCCAGGGCCAGGCCGATGCCGCCGGTGACCGGCGGCCGCGCCGGTCGCGCCGGTCGCGCCGGTCGCGACGCCTGCGACGCCTCGCCCGCCCGCGACGCCCGGCGCCGGCGGCCGATCCGCAGCGGCACCGGCTCCTTCAGCAGCAACAGGATCGGCCCGATCCCGCCGACCACGAACAGCCAGAACCAGGCCCACCGGTTGGCGTAGGGGTGCTCCCGGGTCATCAGCATCACCAGGAAGGCCAGCAGGTACAACAGCACCGCCGGGACGGCCAGCCAGGTGGGCTCGTCCGCGTCGTCCACGGCCTGGAGCCAGACCCGGTGGGGTTCCGGGGAGGTGAAGGTCAGCCGCCCCTCCGCGCCCGGGGCGGTCGCCGCCGCCAGCAGCTGCCGCTGGGCGTCGTAGGGGCCGTCGGCGCGGTACCAGCGCAGCGGGCCCTCGTGCCAGACCGTGGAGACCGTCCCGCCGTCGACGTGGATCTGCACGGCGGTGACGCCGCCGGCCCGCACGCCGTCGAGCAGCTGCTCGAACTGCGCCCCGCGCGGCGCCCCGCACGGAACGGTCAGCAGCAGCGCGGTCGCCAGCAGTGCGCTGCCGACCCACCGCAAGGCGGCGGATCCCCCCAAACCCATAACAGGATCCTGGCATGACTCAGGCCTTGCGGACGACCCCCAGCCATGTGGTGTATTCCTCTACAACCATCCCGTCCGGAAAGTGTTTCACCAGGATCGCCCGCTCGGCGTCGAGGAACGCCGCCAGCCGCTCCGGCGGGACCGTGCTGATGTAGGAGCGCGAGGCGACGTTCAGCATCCGCTGCTCCAGCGGGATGGTCCGGGTCCAGGGCGTCCGGAAGACCAGGGTCCGCAGTCCGGCGCCGGCCGCGCCCATCTCGATCCGCGGCTCCTGGTCCACGACGGTGCTGTCGTTGCCGTAGTCCGGGTCGCCGCCGATCAGGTCCCTGATGCGGTCGTGGTAGCCGGAGCGCCACGGCGCGTCGGCCACCGGCTGGTTCCACACGCAGGCCAGCGCCCCGCCCGGGGCCAGCACCCGCAGCACCTCGGGCACCGCCCGCTCCGGGTCCACCCAGTGCCACGCCTGCGCGAAGGTGACGAAGCCGACCGAGCCGGTGCGCAGCGGCAAAGCGTTGGCGCTGCCGCGCACCGCGCCCACTCCCGGCGAGTCCGCGACCAGCCGCCGCAGCATCGGCTCGGACAGCTCGACCGCGGTCACCGCGGCGCCGGCCGCCCGCAGCTGCCGGGAGAAGATCCCGGTGCCGGCCCCGACGTCGGCCACCCGCGCTCCGGCCAGCGGCTGCCCGGACAGCTCCCCCAACGCCTCGAAGACCGCCGGCGGATAGGTGGGCCGGCTCTGCGCGTACGCGGACGCCAGCGTGTCGAACATCGAGGACTCGGCCACGGCGCTACCCCTTAGCGGATCCCACTTCTCGGTCTTCGGAGGCGGTGAGGGCGCGCGGCTCCGTCTCGTCCGGGACCCGGGCCAGGGCCCGCCGGGCGAACAGCAGGGACTCGCGCAGGTCCTCCTCCCGCTGCGACTCGGTCTCCGCGCGCCGGGTGCTCACCTCCAGCACCACGGCGCCGGCCAGGCCGCGCCGCGCGATCCGCTCCAGGATCTCCTGGCAGGGCTGGCTGCCGCGGCCGGGCACCAGGTGCTCGTCCTTGTTCTGCCCGGTGCCGTCGGCCAGGTGCAGGTGGACCAGCCGGTCGCCCATCCGCTCGTACATCGCCAGCGCGTCGTTGCGCGCGGTCGCGGTGTGCGACAGGTCCAGGACGTAGTGCTCGTAGCCGCTCTCGGTGGGGTCCCAGCCCGGGAAGTAGGCCTCGCCCTCGCGTTCCACGCGCGGCATCCGGATCCGCGGGATGCGGCCGAAGATGTCGGGGGTGGAGGCCCGCCACGGGTACATGTTCTCCACCGCGAACTGGATCTCCGACTCCT
Organism: Catenulispora yoronensis; assembly: GCF_039531695.1. NCBI lineage: Bacteria > Bacillati > Actinomycetota > Actinomycetes > Catenulisporales > Catenulisporaceae > Catenulispora > Catenulispora yoronensis. Next base: position 122,546 of record NZ_BAAAQN010000021.1, on the reverse strand, counting down.
GATTCAGCCGCTTGATCCCCTCGGCGAACTCCTCGGCGTAGGGCTGCTGCCACCGGAACGGCGGGTGCACCACGACCACCTTGGCCCCGACCCGCTGCGCGGCGTCGCGCGACTTCTTCAGCTTCTCCCACGGGTCCGAGCCCCAGACCCGCTTCAGGTTCAGCCAGAACAGCGTCGGGGCGTGGATGGAGACCACCGGGACCTGGTACTCGTCCATGTACTCCAGGATCTTGTCCGGGTACTGGCTCGCCGGGTCCACCGAGACCATCACCTCGACGCCGTCGTAGCCCAGCCGGGCCGCGGCGGCGAAGGCGTACCGGGTGGTCTCGGGGTAGACCGAGGACGTGGACAGCCCGACCTTCGGCAGGATGACGTGCTCCGTCGTCCCGGCGCTGTCGGTCCTGAAGGTCACGCCGCTCAGCTTACAAGGGTGTCCAGGCGGCGCAGGATGACGCCTTCGCGCAGCGCCCACGGGCACAGCTCGGCCACCTCGACGCCGAACAGGTCGAAGGCGGCGTCGGCGACCACCGCGCCGGCCAGCAGCTGTCCGGCCCGGCCCGGGGACACCCCGGGCAGGCCGGCCCGCTGGCCGGCGGACATCTGCGAGAGCCGGGGCAGCCACTCGGTCAGGTCGCGGGCGCGCAGCGAGCGCGGGGCGTACAGGCCCTGCGCCGAGGGCGCGGCGCCGGCGATCCGGGCCAGCTGCCGGAAGGTCTTGGAGGTGACCACCACCCGGTCCGGGCGGCCGGCCCGGGCCACCCTGGACACCGCCTTGGCGACCTCGTGCCGGACGTACTTGCGCAGCTCCCGGATCTGCTCCGGGCCCGGCGGATCGCCCTTGAGCCGCTCGTGGGTGAGCCGGGAGGCGCCCAGCGGCAGCGACTCGCTGACGTCCGGCATCTCGTCCAGCCCGACCGCGATCTCCAGCGAACCGCCGCCGATGTCGAGCACCAGCAGCCGGCCGGCGGACCAGCCGAACCAGCGGCGCACCGCCAGGAAGGTCAGCCGGGCCTCGTCCGGGCCGGGCAGCACCTCCAGGTTCACGCCGGTCTGCCGGCGGACCTCGGCGAGCACCTTGTCGCCGTTGGCGGCCTCGCGCACCGCGGAGGTGGCGAAGGCCAGCATCTCCTCGGCGCCCTTGTCCTCGGCGACCCGCAGGGCGTGCGCCACCACGTGGCACAGCCGCTCGATGCCGTCGGGCAGGATCGCCCCGTGGTCGTCGGTGAGCTGCGACAGGTGCAGCTCGACTTTGTGCGAGAACGCCGGAATGGGGTGGGCACCGGCATGCGCGTCGAGCAGCAGCAGGTGCACCGTGTTCGATCCGACGTCCAACACTCCGAGGCGCATATCGCGATACGTTACCCGGCCTCCCACGGCTGGGCGCGCCAACCGCATAGGCTTACCCGGTGCCTGAAGTACCGCTCGACTTCCCCCGCGAATGGGTGGAGTTCCCCGACCCTGACAATCCGGCCCAGATCTACCGGGCCGACCTGACGTGGCTGTGCTCGCGCTGGACCTGTATCTGGGGGTCCGGATGCGGCGGCATCCGGCCCGGACGCGCCTCCGACGGCTGCTGCACGCTCGGTGCGCACTACTCGGACAAGGCCGACCGCAAGCGGGTCGAGCGGGCGGCCGAGCGGCTCACCGACGAGACCTGGCAGTACCGGTCGGTGGGGCTGGAGCAGGGAATCACTCAGAAGGATGAGGACGGCGACAAGCAGACCCGGGTCGTCGACGGCGCCTGCCTGTTCCTGAACCGCCCCGGCTTCGCCGGCGGCGAGGGCTGCGCCCTGCACGCGCTGGCGCTGCGCGAGGGCGTGCATCCGTTGACCACCAAGCCGGACGTCTGCTGGCAGCTGCCGGTCCGCCGGGCCTACGAGCGGGTGGAGCGGCCGGACGGGACCGAGGTGCTGCTGGTCTCGATCGGCGAGTACGACCGGCGCGGCTGGGGCGGCGGCGGCCACGACCTGAACTGGTGGTGCACCGGGGCCACCGAGGCGCACGTCGGCCGGGAGCCGGTCTACGTGTCCTACGGCCCGGAGCTGACCGAGATGATGGGGCAGAAGGCCTACGACGTCCTGGTCGGGCTGTGCGAGACGCGGGACGCCGCCCGGGTGCTGGTGGCTCCGCACCCGGCCGATCCGGCGTAGGCGGGGCCCGCCGGGGGCGGTTTCCACGCTGCGAATCAGAACATTGCCATCATCGGGAACCCTTTCCGGGGTTCCCGATTCGCTTTCGCCGCCACGCGGACAGCCGCCCCGCACCGGGCAGGACGGCTGAGCGGACAGCTGACTGAGCGGACAACCAAGGTGACGGAAGGCGCCCGACTGGCTGGGTCTTGATGTCGAGCGCCTCCCGGAGCTCCGGCGCGACGGGTTGCCGGAGCCGCTTGCGGGGACGGCCGACGGTCCAGGGGGCCGTCGGCCGGTGCCTTCAGCGGTGGCGGGGCGGCGCGGGGCGCTGCGTGCCGTGAGCGGCCGGAGGAGCCCCGGCCGGTCCCGCGGGAGTGGATCCGGGCGCGGAGGCGGACGGCGCGCCGGGCGCGGAACCGCTGCCGCTCGGACTGTTCGGACTGCTCGGACCGCTCGGACCACTCGGCTGCGGGGCCGGCGGATCCGGGGAGCCGGAGGATCCCGGCCCGGTCGGGCCGCCGCCGGCGGACGTGCTGGGGCCGGACGACGGCGGCGGACTGTGCGAGGCGCTCGGGCTGCTCGAAGGTGAGCTCGGCGGCGTGCTGCTCGGCGGTGCGCTCGGACCCGACGAGGAACCGGACGGACCGCCGGGGGTACCCGGGGTGCTCGTCGGCGGCGTGCTCGGGCTCGTCGTCGGCGTGCCGCTCGGCGGCCCGGAGTGTCCGGGGCCGCTGAGCGCGACCGACTGGCCGCTCGGATCGAAGCGCACATGCGCCTGCCACTGCACGGACGGCTCGGCGTTCCGGTCGACGGTGATCCGCATCGTGGTCTGCGCCCCCGGCGCGAGCATCCCGGAGGTCGCGCTGAGGGTGATCCACGAGGCGTCGGCGGACGCACTCCACGCGACCGCCACCGAGCCCGGGTTCCAGAGCGTCACGGTGACCTCGCCCGGGATGTTCGAGCGCTGCGCCACGCTGATGTTCAGCTGCCCGGCGCCGGTGACCGGGACCGGGACCGGCTCCGAGGTGTCCGTGACCCCGGCCGACGGCAGCGAGTTCATCGACGCGAGGAAGGTCGGGGCCGTCGGCCCGCCCGCTGGCCGCGAGCCGGTCACCGACGGCGGCAGCACCGCGGCGACCACCTGCGCGGTGACCTCGTCGGGGCCGGGCAGCGGTCCGCCACCCTGCCGCACACCGCCGGTGACCGGCAGCGCCGGACCGGCCCCGGAACCGGAGGACGGACGCGGGTAGTCGGGCAGCTGCGCGGCACTGCCACCGCCATGGTCCGGCGGCGTGTACAGGGTCTTGTTCCCGGTCGCCGAGGACGGCACGAACATCACGAACGCCGTCACCCCGGCCGCCCCGACCCCGCTGAGCACCGCCGAGCTGGCGAGCGCCGAACGGAAGGTGGACTTGCGCCGGCGCGCGGGCGCCGGAGCGGGTCGCACGAGGGCGCGCGGGGCGGCCGGCGCGGGCCTCGGGGGTCCGCCGGGGGCGGGGGCCTGGACAACGCGCTGGGCTGCGGTCTGGGGCGCTCTTTGGACGGTTCGCTGCGACGCCCACGGGGAGCCCGACGAGACCGCCGCCGCCGACGCGGCCGAGGACGCGGATGCTGCCGCCGCGGCCGAGGACGCGGAGCCTGCCGAGGCGTTGAAAGCGGCCGCCGCGCTGGACGCGGCCGATGGCGCGCCGCGACCGGCATCGACGGTGGTCGACCCGAGCGATCCGGCCGGCGCGCCCGAGGCGGTCGACGCGCCATCGCGAGCCGTGTCCGACCCGGACCGCCAGCCGCTTCCAGCCGGAATGATGGTCGGGACCCGGCCGTCGGACGCGTCCTCGGCGGCCATCGAGGCAGCCGCCATCGCTGAGGCCTCATACGAGTCGCTGACTCGGCGCGCCTGCGCGGTGCCGCGCTTCGCTTCGGAGATACCGCGCCGCCGACCTTCAATGGCCGCCGCCACCGAGTTGCGGCGCGGACGCGGCGCCGACGTCGTCGACGGTGCCGACCGGCGGGAGCGCAGATCCGCGAAGACGGTGCCTCGCGTGGGCTTCCAGTCGTCGTCGGCTTCCCCGGCGTCGCCGCCGGAAGCGAAAGCGGTACCTCGCCTGGGTTTCCAGTCGTCGGCCTCCCCGCCATCGCCGTCCGACACCACCGGCATCACCGCCGTCGGGGCATCGTCGCGCCGCCGAACCCTCGGCATCGCGATCGTCGGATTCTCAACGCTGTTGAGCTCTCCGCCGAACTCCTCGTCGAGCGCCTCCGCGTCAGTCCCCGGATTCCCAGCCGCAACACCACCCCGTCGCGACGCCTGGGCACCCGAGGCCGCTCCGATCACCGCCACCGTCAACCCTCGCCGCGGTGCGATCGGCTCGTACTCCGCTTCCTCGGTCGTCCCGGCGCGTCCCCGTCCCAGCCGCCCCTTCCGGCGCCGCTCGGCCGACTCCCCCGCCTCCCCGGCTTCCGCAGCCGGCGATCCGGCCGGTAACGGCGCGGGGATCACGGCCTCGGCGGTCGGGAAGCCGAGTGTGTCGAAGCGGGTCAGGCGTCCGGCGATCGCGGCCTTCTCGGCCTCCTTCTCCGGACCGGCGCCCAGCAGGTCGCCGAGGACCCGCTCGCGCAGCTCCTTCGGTGCCGAGACGTGCGGCAGGATCGACGGCGCCTGCGGTGCGCCGACCACCTTGTGCAGGTGGAACTGGCAGCGGGAACAGGCGTCCACGTGCGCCACCAGCGGTTCGCGCCGCTGTGCGGTCAGCCGCCCGCTCCAGCCCTCGGCGAGCGCCGCGAGGTCCGGGCAGTGCTCGCGGGTGGTGCGCAGCAGGGCGGTGGCGGCCAGCGAGCGTTCCAGCTCGTGCCAGGCCGCTGAGAGCAGTTCGAAGGACTCCGCCGCGGGCTTGCCCAGTATCAAGCCGACCGCGCGGCTCTCCATGCCGTGCCGGACCGACAGCTCCAGCACTTCGCGGTGGGCGGCGCTCAGCCCGTCGGTGTCCGGCCAGTCCAGGGAGGCCAGTTCCGCCGACAGCAGGGAGCGCTCCAGGCCGGCCAGCCTGCGTTCCTTGGCGGCCTCGGCGTCTCTGGACGCCGCACTGCCGCCGACGCCGACGCCGCCGCCGACCGGGCCGCCGACGGGCCCGCCGGCCGGCGGCACCAGCCGCATCCGGGGCAGCTTGCCGGCCCGGCAGTAGTGGCGGGCGATCGCGTAGAGCCAGGGCCGCAGTATCTCGGCATCGCCCAGATGCGCGACGTGGTGGTCGGCGGCGATGAACGTGCAGTAGACCGCTGAGGCCGCCGCCTCATGGTTGCGCAGGCCGCCGAGGGCGTAGGTGTGCAGACCGTCCGCGTAGGCGTCATAGGCCGCCGCGCGCCCCCAACTGTCGGAGACGCTGTCGCGGTTCACCGGGTCCGCGGGATCCAGGGGATCACTGGCGTTCGAGTCGTGGTCCTTCACACCAGCCGACGTTAGACATGGGCCGGTGGACTGATACGCGGATCAGGCCCAGGTTGCCACCTTCGGGCGGTTCTCCAACCTGGGCCGTAACCTTTCGCGCGCTGCTCGGCCCTACGAGGTCGAGGACGTCGACGTCGGCGGGGTCGTCGACGGCGTGCTGCTCGGCAGCCCGTTGGTCGTGGACGTGTCCGGCGGCGGCGGCTCGCTGGTGGTCGGGCTGCTGGTGGTGCTCGTCGTGGTCGTCGGCTTGCGGCTCGGCGTGCTGCTGTGCGACGACGACGAGGACTTCTTGGAGGTGCTCGTCGTGCGGTGCGAGGTGCCGCCGGTGGTGCCGGTGGATCCGCCGGTGGCCCCGCCGTCGGCGGTGGAGGCGGCCTGCGAGTCGGTGGGCTGCGGGGTGGTCGGCACCGTGGTGCCGCCCGCGGCCGACGAGGACCCGCCGGCGGCCGGCGCGGAGGTGGAGGTGCTCGTGGTCGGGGAGCTCGACGGGTTGTTGCCGGAGCCGCCCATGAACGCCCACGCGCCGCCGCCGACCGCGGCCAGCACCAGCGCGATGCCGGCCACCGGGAGCAGCTTGCGGGCGCTGCCGGTCGAGGTCTTGCCGCCGCCGGTCGGGAACCCGGACTCGTCGAAGCGGCCGGCCCGGTCGGCGATCCGCTGGCAGAACGAGGCCCCGGCCGGGTCGCGCAGGGTGTCCAGGACCCGGGCGCGCACGCCCGGCGGGACGAAGGTCTGCGGCAGCTCCTCGAACAGCCGCAGCGGGCGGCGGTTCTCGATGTGGTCGGCGCACGCCTTGTCCTGCTTGACGTGCCGGGCCACGGTCTCCAGCCAGGGGTCCACGCCCTTGGCGTCGAGCCGGTCGAAGCGCTTGCCGAGCTCGGCGATCTCCGCGCAGCGCGGGTCGCCGACCCGGTTGGCCAGCACCGCGGCCAGCCCGTTCTCCAGGTCCTCCTGGGCGTCCCCGACGGCCTGCCCGATCTGCTCCTCGGACATGTCCATCACCAGGGCCAGGTCCGCGTCCACCATGCGGTGGCGGAAGGCCAGGTCGAGGATTTCGCGGGTCTCGGGCGGGAGCATGGCGTAGACGTCGAGGGCGGCGCGGGCGAACTTGTCGCCGCGGGTGCCCTGCGCGGCGTCGGCCGGGATGTCGTCGGACACTCCCAGGCGCAGCGCCTCGGCCCGGGTCAGCGCGTACAGCCAGGCGCCGAGCTCGTCGGGGTTGGCCAGCTCGCGGATCCGGTGATCGGCGACGATGAACGCGTCGCGCAGCGCGTCGGCGGCCAGCTCGTGGTCGGCGAGCAGATCATAACTGTAGGCATACAGACGTGCGCCGTAGGTGTCATAGATCTGCCCGATGGCGAGCTGATCCCCCGCGCGCAGCGCCGTCACCATTTCCCGGTCTGTCACGGCCTCAGACGTTAAGCCATACGAGTGATAAACGGCCAGTGGATCAGGGCTTTCTGCCCCAGGGTGGGCCGGACTTGACCATGTTTGCACACAAAAGTGACGTCCGGTGACGAGACGGCTGCCCGGTGTACACCGCGGCGGCCGGGACCGCGCTGTGGGTCGCGGCGGCTACGGTTCCTCCATGGCGACCACCAACTCCCGCACCCGCAAGGCCGACGCCTCGGCGTCGTACCACTGCACCGAGTGCGGGACACAGTACGCCAAGTGGGTGGGGCGCTGCGGAGAGTGCCAGACCTGGGGCAGCGTGGAGGAGCGGGGCGCGGCCAAGTCGGCGCCGAAGACCGTGGCCACCATGCCGGCCCAGAAGGCCCGGCCGATCGGCGAGGTCGCGGTGGACGACGCCGCGGCGGTGCCGACCGGCGTCGGCGAGCTGGACCGGGTGCTCGGCGGCGGCATCGTGCCCGGCGCGGTGGTGCTGCTGGCCGGCGAGCCGGGCATCGGCAAGTCCACGCTGCTGCTGTCGGCGGCCGCCTCCTACGCCTCCTCCGGCGCCCGCACCCTGGTGGTCACCGGCGAGGAGTCGGCGGCGCAGGTGCGGCTGCGGGCCGACCGGGTCAAGGCCCTGAGCCCGAACCTGTACCTGGCCGCCGAGACCGACCTGGGCTCGGTGCTCGGGCAGATCGAGGCGGTCGGGCCCCGGCTGGTGATCGTGGACTCGGTGCAGACCGTCGCCTCGGCCGCGGTGGACGGCACCCCCGGCGGGGTCACCCAGGTCCGGGAGGTGGCGGCGGCGCTGATCCGGGAGGCCAAGGACCGGAACCTGGCCTGCGTGCTGGTCGGGCACGTCACCAAGGACGGCAGCATCGCCGGGCCCCGGATCCTGGAGCACCTGGTGGACGTGGTGCTCCAGTTCGAGGGCGACCGGGCCTCCAGCCTGCGGCTGATCCGCGCGGTGAAGAACCGCTACGGCGCCAGCGACGAGATCGGCTGCTTCGAGATGCACGACACCGGGATCCGCGGCCTGTCCGATCCCAGCGGCCTGTTCCTGTCCCGGCGCCCGGTCCCGGTGCCGGGGACCTGCGTCACCGTCACCCTGGAGGGCCGCCGGCCGCTGGTGGCCGAGGTCCAGGCGCTGGTCACCCAGTCCAGCGCGCCGACCCCGCGCCGGGCCTCCTCGGGCCTGGACACCAACCGGGTGGCGATGATCCTGGCGGTGCTCCAGCAGCGCGGCGGCATCGGGGGCCTGGCCAGCTCGGAGATCTACAGCGCCACGGTGGGCGGGGTGCGGCTCACCGAGCCGGCCGCGGACCTGGCGCTGCTGCTGGCCCTGGCCTCGGCGACGGTCAACGAGCCGGTCGGCGAGGGCGTGGTGGCGATCGGCGAGGTGGGGCTGGCCGGCGAGGTGCGGCCGGTGACCGGCGTGCGCCGCCGGCTGACCGAGGCCGCGCGCCTGGGCTTCAAGACCGCGCTGGTGCCCCCGGATCCGGACGGCAAGGGCTACGGCGGGAACCTGGCCGGGCTGTCGATCGTCGAAGTGGGCGACGTCCGCGCAGCGCTTCACGCCGTGGCGACCGGCTCCCGCCGGTAAGGTTGGTGCAGACACACGAGAGCAGGATGGGAATCGCACAGTGACAGGTGAGGCCTCAGAACGCGCCGCCGTGTCGGCGATCCTGTCGACGGTCGCCCCGGGCACGGCTCTGCGTGACGGTCTGGAGCGCATCCTGCGCGGCAACACCGGCGGCCTGGTGGTCTTCGGCTTCGACAAGCTGGTCGACGAGATGGCCACCGGCGGCTTCGTGCTCGACGTCGAGTTCTCCCCACAGCGGCTGCGCGAGCTGTGCAAGATGGACGGCGCCGTGGTGGTCTCCAGCGACGGCACCCGCATCGTCCGGGCCGGCGTGCAGCTGGTCCCGGACCCGGCGATCCCCACCGAGGAGACCGGCACCCGGCACCGCACCGCCGACCGCGTGAGCCGGCAGACCGGCTTCCCGGTTCTGTCGGTGTCGCAGTCCATGCGCATCATCGCCCTGTATCTGCGCGGCCAGCGCGTGGTGCTGGAGGACTCCGGCGCCATCCTGGCCAAGGCCAACCAGGCCCTGGCCACCCTGGAGCGCTACAAGCTGCGCCTGGACGAGGTCACCGGCACCCTGTCGGCGCTGGAGATCGAGGACCTGGTGACGGTCCGCGACGTGGCCGCGGTGGCGCAGCGCCTGGAGATGGTCCGCCGCATCGCCGACGAGGTGGCCGGCTACGTGGTCCAGCTCGGCGTCGACGGCCGCCTGCTCTCCCTCCAGCTCGACGAGCTGATCGCCGGCGTCGACCCGGACCGCGACCTGATCGCCCGCGACTATCTGCCCGAGCGCACCGGAAAGCGCGCCCGCACCGTCGCCGACGTCTCCGACGACCTCGGCTCCCTGGACCGGACCCAGCTGCTGGAGCTGGTGCAGGTCGCCAAGGCGATGGGCTTCGGCGGCGGCGTGGAGGTCCTGGAGTCGGCGGTGTCGCCGCGCGGCTACCGCCTGCTGGCCAAGGTGCCCCGGCTGCCCGGCGCGGTCATCGACCGCCTGGTGGACCACTTCGGCGGCCTCCAGAAGCTGCTCGCCGCCTCGATCGACGACCTGCAGCGGGTGGAGGGCGTCGGCGAGACCCGGGCCCGCTCGGTGCGCGAGGGGCTGTCGCGGCTCGCGGAGTCCTCGATCCTCGAACGCTACGTCTGACCTGCCGTCCTCCGCCCTGCCGTCCTCCGTCGGCCACAGCCGGCCTCAGCCCCCGAAGAACTCCCGCAGCGACGGCTCCAGCGCCTCGGGGTGCGCCAGCACGCCGTGGTCCTCACCGGGCAGCACCACCAGGCGCGCGCCCGGCACGGCCTCGGCCACCATCTCGGTGCCGGCCCGCAGCATCGGGAACGTCCGGTCGCCGTACACGGCCAGCACCGGCAGGCTCAGCGTGGCCAGGCGCTCGCGATCGGCCAGCTCCCACGGCTGGGACAGCGTGACGTCGTAGGGCAGGGTCAGGGCCTTGTCGAGCAGGAAGTCCCAGCCGGGGCCCTGCTTCATCCCCTCCAGCCCCTCCGGGGGCACCCCCATGGCCTCGCTCAGGAACAGGGACGCGGCGCCCTCCCGATCGCCGTTCTCGGCGAACGCCGTGATGCGGTCGAGGAAGTCCCGCCCGGAGTGCGGCAGGTCGGGGTCGGCGCGGTACGGCGGCTCGTAGCCGGCCACCGCGTCGACCGGCAGGCCGTGCAGCGCCGCCTCCAGGCACAGGATCGCGCCGGACGAGTGGCCGAACAGCGCCGCGTGCCCGCCGACGTGCTCGATCACCGCCGCCACGTCGTCGATCTCGTTCTGCACCCGGAAGCCAAGTCCGGCCTCGACCGCCTTGTCCGTGCTCTCCACCCGGCCACGGCGGTCGTAGGTAACGGCGGTGAAGTGCGGGGCCAGCGCGGCCGCCGTCGCCGCGACGGTGCTGCGGTCGTTGAACGCGCCGCCGACAAGAATCACAGCGGGCCCTTGGCCGACGGTGTCGACCGCAATGGTGCTGCCGTCCTTGCTGGTCACGTGCGCGGTGGTCATGCGGTGCTCCTTCGCGTCAGCTGCCGCTCTTGAGCTCGAACGTCTTGGGCTGGCTCTGCGCCGCCGGGGCGGCCGTGCCGTTGCCGGCGGCCAGGCTCACCACGCCGAAGTACGTCCCCAGCTTCGCGGACGGCTGGCCGCCCGGGCAGCCGGTCGCCGAACGGACCCGGTTCCAGGTGTAGGTGACGTTCTGGGCGGTCTCGGGGGCGATGCCGCGGATGTCGCGCGCGCCGAGGCCGCAGTCCGCGGAGGACCAGATCCGGTCCGCGCCCGAGAAGATGTTCAGCACCATGGCCCTCGGGCTGAAGTCGACGTCGCAGTCGGCGGTGCCCTTGTTGAACGCGGTGATCGTGAAGGCGGGCTGGTCGCCGTTGGCGTACTGGGCCTGCGACGACAGGGTCAGGCTGAGCTGGCAGCCGGTGGCGCCGGTGTTCGGGGCCGCGGTGCTGCCCTTGGCGCCGCTCGCGGTGCTGCCGCCGGTGCCTCCGGTGCCCCCGCTGCTGCCGGTGGGCCCGCCGACCGAGCCGGACGGGGCGCCGCCACTGGCGCCCGAGGCGCTGCTGGACGCGCCGCCGGAGGAGGCCGTGGCGCCCCCGGAGGCGGCGGCGCTGGTGCTGCCGCCGGAGGACGCCAGAGAGGACTGCGAGGCCGCCGGGGACGAGCTCCTGCCGTCGGCGGCCGGCTTCTTCTTGCCCGATCCGGAGTCGGAGCAGGCATAGAGGATCAGCGCCAGTGCCGCGAGGACGGCGAGCAAAACCAAAACCCGCCGACGCCAATAGACGTTCGACGGGAGAGACCCGACTGGATTTCGCCATGAACCCACGAGGGGTCACTCTACGGTGCCGATGCCGCGGTGTGCGGCACGCCCCGCCGTACGATCGTCAGATGGCGGAAAGAACGACCACACGGACAATCGACCAAACGGACACCCCGGTTTTCGAACACGGGTCCGAGCTGGTCGCCGGCGTCGTGGAGTGGTATCGCGCCGAAGCGCGCGACCTTCCGTGGCGCCGCCCCGACGCCACGCCGTGGGCGGTGATGGTGAGCGAGTTCATGCTCCAGCAGACGCCGGTGGTGCGGGTGCTGCCGGTGTACGAGGCCTGGCTGGAGCGGTGGCCGACGCCGGCGGCGCTGGCCGCCGAGCCGGTGGGCGAGGCGGTGCGGGCCTGGGGACGGCTCGGCTATCCCCGCCGCGCGCAGCGGCTGCACGCCGCCGCCACGGCCGTCGAGGAGGAGTTCGACGGCGTCGTGCCCTCGACCTACGAGGACCTCTGGTCGCTGCCGGGGGTCGGCGAGTACACCGCCGGAGCCATCGCGTCGTTCGCATATCAGAAGCGGCACATCGTGCTGGACACGAACGTCCGGCGGGTGCTGTCGCGCGCGGTGTCCGGGGTCGAATACCCGGCGCCCGCGACCACGCCCGGCGATCGCCGCATCGCCACCGCGCTGCTCCCGGAAGCCGCTGCCGACGCGGCGGAGTGGGCCGCGGCGAGCATGGAGCTCGGTGCGGTGGTGTGCACGGCTCGGGCACCGCGCTGCGACGACTGCCCGGTCGCGGAGTTGTGCACCTGGGTCGCTACGGGAAAACCCCCCTACGACGGCCCTCCGCGGCGCGGCCAGACCTACGAGGGCACCGACCGCCAGGCCCGCGGCCGCTTGCTCGCGGTACTGCGCGACACCCACGGCTCGGTGCCGCGCGAGGAACTGGAGGCGGCGTGGACCCGGGACGTGGTGCAGCGCGAGCGGGCTCTGGCGAGCCTGGTGGACGACGGCTTGGTGATGGTGCTGGACGGTGAGCGGTACGCGTTGGCGCACTGAGCGCCGCCGTTCCGGCGCACTGCCGCCGCGCCGCGCCGTCCGTGTCCCGGAGGCGGCCGCCGTCGGGGAAACCACCGCCGCCGCCCCGGGCCGTCCTCAAGCCGCTGATATTGCCGCGCCCCCTTGCGCCACCCGTCGCGAGTACCCCGCCACCAGCGAGCGCAGCCGCTGCTCGGTCGTGGCGTCGACCGGCGTCACCACCACCAGGCGCTGCTCCGCGCCGGTGCCGACGGCGAGCATGTCGTAGGCGACCGTCATCAGCCCGACGGCCGGGTGCGCCACGCGCTTCACCCCGCTGGCCCGCTCCCCCACGGTGTGGTCCTCCCACCACCCGGCGAACTCCGGGCTCCCGTCGCGGAGCTCGGCGACCACCTGCTGCAGGCGGAGATCGTGGGGGTAGCGGGCCAGATTGGCGCGCAGGGCCCCGACGGTCTCCCGGGCGATCTGCTCCCAGGAGAGCTGGGTCTGGCAGCACTCGGGGTCCAGGAACAGCATCAGCGCGGTGTTGGCGGCGATCCCGGAGCCGAAGGCGTCGCCGAACATCGCGGAGGCGGCGGCGTTGTGGGCCATGACGTCGAAACAGTGGTCGATGACGTAGGCGGGCAGCAGCGGCATGCCGTCCAGGACGACGCGCAGCGAGGGCGCCACCTCCGCGCGGCAGCGCGGGAGCCGGCGCGGTGGCGCCTCGCCGCGAGCGGTCAGGTGGAGATACTCGTGTTCGGCGGGCGAGAGGCGCAGCGCCTCGCTGAGGGCGTCCAGGACGCCGGTCCCCGGGGCCCCGGCGCGGCCCTGTTCCAGGCGGATGTACCAGTCGATGCTGACCGCGGCCAGCTCCGCCACCTCCTGGCGCCGCAGCCCCGGGGTGCGGCGGCGGCCGGTGCTGCGCAGGCCGACGTCCTCCGGGCTCAGGCGGCCCCGCATGGCCACCAGGAACTCGCCGAGGGTGTGCCGGCGGGTGGTACTCGGCGTACCAGGCTTCGAAGACTCTTCCTGGAGCGCGGCGGCGGCTCGAAACTCTTGACCCATGAACAAGAAGACGAAGATCACGGTCGCCGGCGTTGCTACCGCGGCCACATTCGCGGCCGGGGCCGCCACCGCGTACGCCGTCGTGTGCGACCGGTTCGGATCCGGCCCGGTGCGCAACGGCATCCCCAAGGCCGCCGCCCATTTCAAGGTGAGCTCGCCGGACCTGACCAACGGCGGCTGGTTCCCGGCCGCCGACGTGTGCGCGGGGCCGGCCACCACGCCCCGGCTGGCCTGGTCCGGGGCGCCGGCCGGGACCAAGAGCTACGCGGTGGAGATGTTCGACCCGGACGCCCCGACCGGCAGCGGGTTCTCGCACTGGCGGGCCTGGGACATCCCGGCCTCGGCGGCGGCCTTCGGCGGGCAGGCCGCGCCGCCGGCCGGGACCGTGGTCGGCGTCAACGACGGCGGCGACGCCTTCTACGACGGGCCGTGCCCGCCGGCCGGGGACATCACCCACCACTACAAGATCCGGGTACTGGCCCTGGACACCCCCAGCCTGGGGCTGGGCTCGGCCGGCACCACCACCGCGCTGTCCGGCTTCGTGCTGGGCCAGCACATCATCGGCGTCGCCGAGATGACGGTGCTGGCCAAGCAGTAATCAGCGGCACCGCCGACAAAATGGTGTCTGCTCTGCCGGATGGTGGACATTCGGCCGTGCTTCGGCCGGATGTCCGTTACCGGAGTTCGGAGGACGTCGTTGAGGCCCCGGGAGCCGCTGTCGGCTTCCTTTGGAATCGACGAACTCCGAGGAAATCCATGCACGCCTTTGTCAGGAAGGGCCTTTTGCTGTCGGCTGCCACCGGCGCAGTGGTCCTGGGCGGCGCGGCCGCCGCCAGCGCGGCCACGTCCGCCACGGTCACCGGCTCGACGGCCGACAGTCCCGGCGCCGTCGCCGGCAACACCGTCCAGGTACCGGCCGACGTGCCGATCCAGGTCTGCGGGGACACCGCCGCGGCCGCCGCCGCGCTGGACGGCGCGTTCGGCAACGTCTGCGCGATCACCGGCGCGAGCGCCGACGCCGCCGGCTTCGCCGCCCACAGCCCGGGCGCCGTCTCCGGGAATGTCGCCTCGGTGGCCGCCGACGTGCCGGTCCAGGCCTGCGGCCTGGACGCCGCGGCGGTCGCCGCCGGGATCCGGTCGGACCGCAACGCCTGCCTGGTGGACGGCACCTCGGCCCACGCCGTGGGCGCCGCGGCCGACTCCCCCGGCCTGCTCTCCGGCAACGTGGTCCAGCTCCCGATCAACGCCCCGGTACAGGCCTGCGGCGACTCGGTGGCGGTGGTCGGCTTCGCCGACGAGGCGGCCGGCAACGCCTGCGTGATCGGCGGCGCCGGCCCGACCCCGGTCACCACCCCGCCGCCGGTCACCCCGCCGGTCATGCCCCCGCCGCCGGTGGCGTGCCCGCCGGAGCCCTGCCCCCCGGAGCCGTGCCCGCCGGTGCTGGGCCCGCCGCCGCAGCTGCCGCCGCCGCCCGGGGTCCCGTGCCCGCCCACGGTCTGAGCGGCCCGAGCGGCCTGCGCGACCCGGACTACCCGAACCACCCGGGCAACCCGAACGATTCGAACGACCCGGGCGACCCGGGCGACCGGCCCGGCGGCCGGACCGCCGGACACTGACCTCGCGGTGCCCGGCCGGGCGCCGGACCCGATCATCCGCGACACCCGGAACACCCGAACCATCTGATCACCGGAAACACCGTTACACCGCTACACCCGCTAGTCCGCTACACCGTTCAGCAGCGCAACCGCGGGAACTCCCCGGGCCGGAGCCGACGTCACTCCGGAACAGGCCCGCGGTCAGGACACTGGACATGGCGACGGCCGCCCACCCGCGTACGGGGTGGGCGCCCGTTGCCGTTGCTGCTGTCGCCGTCGTCGCTGTGCCTGGCTCCGGGGCCGGGCGTCAGGCGCTGACCGGCGGCGTGGCCTCCGGGGCCGGGGGCGGCAGGGTGCCGGACTCCAGCGCCGAGGCGTCCTCCGGCACGTTCTCCTTCGGCCCGGTGGTGAAGGTGAACCGCTGGTCGGACTCGACCGCGCCGGTCTCCTTGGACACGTCCACGGTGATCAGCTGGCCCGCGCGGACCTCGCCGAACAGGATCTTCTCGGACAGCGGGTCCTCGATGTGCCGCTGGATCGCCCGGCGCAGCGGCCGCGCGCCCAGCACCGCGTCGTAGCCCAGCTCCGCGATCAGGCCCTTGGCGTCGTCGGTGAGGACGATGCCCATGTCCTTGTCCTTCAGCCGGCCGTCGACCTTGGTCATCATCAGGTCGACGATGGCCTTGATGTCGGTGGTGGACAGCTGCGGGAAGACCACGGTGTCGTCGACGCGGTTCAGGAACTCGGGGCGGAAGTGCTGCTTCAGCTCGTCGTTGACCTTGGACTTCATCCGCTCGTACGGCGCCTTGGTGTCGCCGTGGGCGGCGAAGCCCAGGCCGAAGCCCTTGGAGATGTCCCGGGTGCCGAGGTTGGTGGTCATGATGATCACCGTGTTCTTGAAGTCCACGACCCGGCCCTGGGAGTCGGTCAGGCGGCCGTCCTCCAGGATCTGCAGCAGCGAGTTGAAGATGTCCGGGTGCGCCTTCTCGACCTCGTCGAACAGCACCACCGAGAACGGCTTGCGGCGCACCTTCTCGGTGAGCTGGCCGCCCTCCTCGTAGCCGACGTATCCGGGCGGGGAGCCGAACAGCCGCGAGACGGTGTGCTTCTCGGAGAACTCGGACATGTCCAGCTGGATCAGCGCGTCCTCGTCCCCGAACAGGAACTCGGCCAGCGCCTTGGCCAGCTCGGTCTTACCGACGCCGGACGGGCCGGCGAAGATGAACGAGCCGCCGGGGCGCTTGGGGTCCTTCAGACCCGCGCGGGTACGCCGGATCGCCTGGGACAGGCCCTTGATCGCCTGCTCCTGGCCGATGACGCGCTTGTGCAGCTCGTCCTCCATGCGCAGCAGCCGGGAGGTCTCCTCCTCGGTGAGCTTGAAGACCGGGATGCCGGTGGCGGTGGCCAGCACCTCGGCGATCAGCTCCTCGTCGACCTCGGCCACGACGTCGAGGTCGCCCTGCTTCCACTCCTTCTCCCGGCGCGCCTTGGCGCCCTGGAGCTGCTTCTCCTGGTCGCGCAGCGCGGCGGCCTTCTCGAAGTCCTGCGCGTCGATCGCGGACTCCTTCTCCTTGCGCACGTTCGCGATCTTGTCGTCGAACTCGCGCAGGTCCGGCGGCGCCGTCATCCGGCGGATCCGCATCCGGGAGCCGGCCTCGTCGATCAGGTCGATGGCCTTGTCCGGCAGGAACCGGTCGGAGATGTAGCGCTCGGCCAGGGTGGCCGCGGCCACCAGCGCGCCGTCGGTGATGGACACCCGGTGGTGCGCCTCGTAGCGGTCGCGCAGGCCCTTGAGGATCTCGATGGTGTGCGCCACCGAGGGCTCGGCCACCTGGATCGGCTGGAAGCGGCGCTCCAGGGCGGCGTCCTTCTCGACGTACTTGCGGTACTCGTCCAGCGTGGTGGCGCCGATGGTCTGCAGCTCGCCGCGGGCCAGCATCGGCTTGAGGATCGACGCCGCGTCGATGGCGCCCTCCGCCGCGCCCGCGCCGACCAGCGTGTGCAGCTCGTCGATGAACAGCACGATGTCACCGCGGGTGCGGATCTCCTTGAGCACCTTCTTCAGGCGCTCCTCGAAGTCGCCGCGGTAGCGCGAGCCGGCCACCAGCGCGCCCAGGTCCAGGGTGTAGAGGTGCTTGTCCTTCAGCGTCTCGGGCACCTCGCCCTTGACGATGGCCTGGGCCAGGCCCTCGACCACCGCGGTCTTGCCGACGCCGGGCTCGCCGATCAGCACCGGGTTGTTCTTGGTGCGGCGGGACAGCACCTGCATGACCCGCTCGATCTCCTTCTCGCGCCCGATCACCGGGTCGAGCTTGCCCTCGCGGGCGGCCTGGGTCAGGTTGCGCCCGAACTGGTCCAGCACCAGCGAGGTGGACGGGGTGCCCTCGGCCGGGCCGCCGGCCGCCGCCGCCTCCTTGCCGCCGCCGGAGTAGCCGGACAGCAGCTGGATCACCTGCTGGCGCACCCGGTTCAGGTCGGCACCGAGCTTGACCAGCACCTGGGCCGCGACGCCCTCGCCCTCGCGGATCAGGCCGAGCAGGATGTGCTCGGTCCCGATGTAGTTGTGGCCCAGCTGCAGCGCCTCGCGCAGCGACAGCTCCAGGACCTTCTTGGCGCGCGGGGTGAAGGGGATGTGCCCGGACGGGGCCTGCTGGCCCTGGCCGATGATCTCCTCCACCTGCTGGCGGACCGCCTCCAGCGAGATGCCCAGGCTCTCCAGGGCCTTGGCCGCCACACCCTCACCCTCGTGGATGAGGCCGAGGAGGATGTGCTCGGTCCCGATGTAGTTGTGGTTGAGCATCCTGGCCTCTTCCTGGGCCAGGACGACGACGCGCCGTGCGCGGTCGGTGAACCGTTCGAACATTCCTCATCGCTCCCCGGAGCGTCGCGGGCCGACGTGTGGATCAAACTGCGATCTTCTCGCTTGCCCTGGTGTGTTGCTAGTTCCGTGCGGTGCCAAACCAGTGGGTCCGCCCTGGAGTGGCGGGCGGGCTCGCAACCGATGCTAGTCCCGCCTTCCCTCGCAGGTGGCGCGACTTCCCCGAGGTGGGTCCGCGCGGCCTGTCCCGCAAGCCCTTCAGTCAGTCCAACTCGCCGCCTCTGACGTGGTGTTCCCGGTACCGGACCGGAAGACCCGAATAGGCTGTACGCCAAGAGCGAACGGGGAGGTCGATCCACATGCCGGACGTGGTCTCCGTGCCGGAAGCCGCGGGGCGCGAGGCGCTGGTGCGGCTGCTGGGGTACGGACAGCCGGCGGTGGCCCCCGGCCCGGTGGCGCTGTCCGCGGGCGGCCGCGTGCTGTTCTACGTGGCCGACGGCGGCGCGCAGGACCTGCCGGAGCTGCTGGAATGGCTGGACTGGGGCGGGGTCCGGCTGGACCTGACCGCGGTCGCCGGCTCCGACCTGACCGACCCCCCGGTGCGCTGGCTCCACCCGGCCACGGTGCCGATGCAGCGACCGGGGAGCGGAGCCGGGGGTGGGAGTGGGGCCGGGAGTGGGGCTGGCGGCGGGACCGGTGAGACTGCCGGTGCGCCGGGGGCGAATGTGGCGGGGATCACACCCGAGAGAGCGGAAGACACCTCGGCCGGCACCCCGAAGAACGCTTTAGCGGACGGTATGAAGGACGCCGCCAAAAACGGCACGGAAGTCCTCGCGGCGGGAAGCCGCGGCGCCTCACGCCGCGATGCCTATCCCACACCGGGTCTGCCCGAACCCCCGGAGCTGATCGCCCTGCTGGCCACCATCGCGGCCGCCTGCCACCGGCTGGCCGTGGCCGCCGCGCGGTGAGCTTGCCGGCCGCCGTCGCGACCGAATATTGCCGACTGGTCGTGGTCGCTTGTCATCGGCTGGCTGTGACCGCCACGCTGACTGACCCTGCTGACCAGCACTATCGCGGTCGCTTTTCGCCGACTGGCGGTGGCTGCTTGTCATTGACCGGTTGTGACCGCCGCGCTGACCGACCCTGCTGACCAGCACTATCGCGGTCGCTTCTCGCCGACTGGCCGCGGCCGCTTGTCATTGACCGGTTGTGACCGCCGCGCTGACCGACCCTGCTGACCAGCACTATCGCGGTCGCTTTTCGCCGACTGGCTGTGGCCGCTTGTCATCGGCTGCCCATAATCGCCGCGCTGACTGACCCTGCTGACCGCCACTATCGCGGTCGCTTTTCGCCGGGTGGCCTCGGTCGCTTCTCGTCGGCTGGCCGTGGCCGCCGCGCGGTGATCCGTTGAGGTTCACGGCTCGCGCGGTAGCCTCGTCGCCGGTTCGTCCGTGCTGTCGTGGACCGCGCTCGGCGACGGCTTCGACCGCTGGAGATGCGTCGTTCAGGCCCTGCTTTTCCGTGCTGGTTCTCGCCCTGGTTTTCGTTCTGGTCCTGCTGATCGTGCTGGTACCGGGCTCGCCGACGACCCGCCGGCGTCCGGCACGCCCCCGCGCCCCGGCTGGGCGCGGGTGCCGGCGCCGGCTTTTTAGTGGGCGGCGTTGTAGCGATTCATGTGCTCGGTCGGAATACGACCGCGGTCGCTGATTTCCACACCCTGGGAGCGCAGCCATTCACGGATGTGCTTGGTGTCGCGGCGCGCCGGTCCGGTGCCGTACTTCCGGCGGCCCGAGGACGCGGCGTTCTGCCCCGTCACCAGGGTCGCGGCGCTGACGTACTTCTCCAGCACCTTGCGCAATTCCTTCTCGTGGCCCTCGGAGAGATCGATCTCGTAGGACTTCCCGTCGAGGCCGAACTTCACGGTGCCGGCACCCTCGGAGCCGTCCAGGTCGTCGTGAATCACCACGGTCGTGCGCTTGGCCATCGGGCGGCCCGCCTTTCTCGGGTACGGGATATTCCGCCAGTCAGCAAAGCGCATTCCGCTGATGAAATCAAATCCCGTCTCGTAGGTCGTGCACCGTCCTACAAGATCCGCAGCATGCGCGTATTGCCCAGAGTGTTGGGTTTGACCTGCTCCAAGTCCAGGAACTCCGCGACGCCGCCGTCCGCCGACAACGACAGTTCGGCTTCGATCTGCGGCGGGACCGGGACGCCGCTGATCTCGGAGAATCCGTGGGCGGCGAAGAAGTCCACTTCGAAGGTGAGGCAGAACAGGCGGCGGACGCCGATGCGGGCGGCGGTACGCACTAGTTTGTCAAGGATTCGCGCCCCGATGCCCATCCCGCGGCATTCCGGGTCCACCGCCAGGGTGCGCACTTCCGCGAGATCCAGCCAGAAGACGTGCAGGGCGCCGCAGCCCACGATTCGGCCGTCGCCGTCGTGTTCGGCCACCCAGAACTCCTGGATGTCCTCGAATAGCGTGACGTCCGGCTTGTCCAGCAAGATGCCTTTGTAGCGGCCGAGGAGTTCCCGGATCGCCGTGACATCATCGGTGCGGGCGCGCCGCACGGTGAAATCGGCGGGGCGGGGTGATGTCATCCGAAAAGATCGCTTCTCACGTCGGCGGGATCGGCCCCGGCGGACGCCAGGACCTCGAGGCAGGCCTGGACCGTCGCGGTCGAGCCGACAGCCACGCCGCCCCACCCGGACAGTGTCCCGCCGCCGGACAGCGCCTTGACGTACGCGTCCAGATGCTGAGGCAATTCCTCGGCGGCGCCGACGTGCACCACCGTGGCGTGCCCGTGCGCGGCCGCCAGCTCGGCCAGGCGCTCGGCCAGGTAGTGGGCCTCGCCGTCGTCCACGGCGCCCTTCACGGGCTTGGCGGCGGCCTTCTTCGCGGCGGCGGCGGCCGTCCCCGCGCTCCCGGCAGCAGCACCGGCGGCGGCCTTCGACGCCGCCGCCTTCCGCGCCGAAGCCGGCGCCGGCTTCGCGGGCTTGACGGCTCGCAGCGACTCCCCGACCACGACATGCACCGGCCGGTCGTCCCCGGTCCGCGCGGCCTCCTCCAGCAGCGCCACGATCGGCGCCAGCCCGGTGCCGTGGCCGACCGCGATCAGCCGCGAGGCGCCGGCCGGGAAGGCCAGCTCGCCGCCCGGGGCCGCGATCCGGATCCGGTCGCCGACCTCCAGCTCGTCGTGCACGACGGTGCTGAGCGTGCCGCCCTCCGAGCGCTGCACGTGGAACTCCAGCACGGAGTGCTCGGCGCCGTCCTCGGCGCTCGGGGCCGCCGCGAAGGAGAAGTCCCGCCACACCCACGGCAGCCGGCCGAGCTCGATCGCCGCGTACTGCCCCGCCTGGTACGGATACGGGAAGGCGGTCCGGGCCCGCAGCCGGACCACGTCCTCGCCCATCCGGTCGACCGCCACCACCTCGGCCTCCCAGTAGGCCGGCCCCTGGCCGTCGGCCTCGGCGGCGATGCCGAGCATCGCCGAGGCCACCATCGTCAGCTCGTCCACCCAGGCGACCGCGGCCTCGTACGTCCAGGCCTCACCTATGGTGCGCTCCAGAGCCGTCATCACCGAGCCGGCGAAGGCGCGGTAGTGCGGTTCGCGCACCCCGTACTTGCGGTAGTCCAGCGCCAGACGGCGCAGCAGCGGCAGCAGCGCACCGGGACGGTCCAGCTCGGCCACGACCCGCGCCGCGGCCTCCAGCGTCCGCTCGTCCCGGCGGGCGGGGTCGCCGACAAAGTACTTCTGGTAGCGCGGATTGGACTTGAAGAAGTCTTCGTACAACTCCTTGGTGAACCTGTCCGGCCGCGCCATGACCGCCGCAAAACCCTGCCTGACCAGTACCAAGGCCTGCGTGCGGTGGGCCATCAGATCGTCGTTGAGGGATTCGCCGTCCACAGCCAGAACTTCCGTCACCCGCGCCACATTACAGGGATGGCACTCCCCGTTCGGCCCCTATCCGGGGTTCGAACCACCCGGCTCGAAGCGGGGATCCTCCCGCTCCGCCTGAAGCTCGCGCGCCCGCGCCTCGGCCCGCTTCTGAGGGTTCTGCGACACGATGATGAGCCGGATCACATAGACGAACAGAATCGCCATGACGGCCGACGGAATATAAAGGTCCAGATTGTCCATCATCGTGTCGCTTCCCCCTCTTTCCGAGGTTTGTCAAACCCGGTGGTAATGCTTATACGGGCTTCACGAACGGGAACAGGATGGTCTCCCGGATGAGCCGCCCGGTCAGCGCCATCAGGATCCGGTCGATCCCGGCCCCGATGCCGCCGGCCGGCGGCATCGCGTACTCCAGGGCCCGCAGGAAGTCCTCGTCCAGCTGCATCGCCTCCGGGTCGCCCCCGGCGGCCAGCAGCGACTGCTCGGTGAACCGCGCCCGCTGGTCCACCGGGTCGATCAGCTCGGAGTAGCCGGTGCCGATCTCCGCGCCCCAGCCGACCAGGTCCCAGCGCTCGGCCAGTCGCGGGTCGACGCGGTGCGCGCGGGTCAGCGGCGAGACGTCCTTAGGGAAGTCCCGGTAGAACGTCGGCTGCACGGTCCGGTCCTCGACCAAGTGCTCGTACATCTCCAGCACCACCTGGCCGCGGGTCCAGTCCGGCGCGTAGGGGATGCCCGCGGCGTCGCACAGCTTCTTCAGGGCGCCGATCTCGGTGTCGGCCGAGACCTCCTCGCCCAGCGCCTCGGAGATCGCCTCGTTGACGGTGGTGGACTTCCACTCGCCGCTGATGTCGAACTCCTCGGTCTCGCCCTCGGCGTTCACCCGGCGCGCCACCTGGGAGCCGAAGATGGCCTCGGCGCCCTCCTGGATCAGCGACTGGGTGAGCCGCTGCATGACGTTGTAGTCACCATAGACCTCGTAGGCCTCCAGCATGGTGAACTCCGGGCTGTGCGTGGAGTCCGCACCCTCGTTCCGGAAGTTGCGGTTGATCTCGAAGACCTTCTCCACGCCGCCGACCAGCAGGCGCTTGAGATACAGCTCCGGCGCGATGCGCAGGTAGAGCTTCATGTCGTAGGCGTTGATGTGGGTCTCGAACGGCCGGGCGTTGGCGCCGCCGTGGATCGGCTGCAGCATCGGCGTCTCGACCTCGGTGTAGCCGCGGTCGGCCAGGCTGCCGCGCAGCGAGCGCACCAGGTCCGAGCGCGTGAACAGCATGCGCCGGGCCTCGGGGTTCACGATCAGGTCGACGTAGCGCTGCCGCACCCGGGCCTCGGGGTCGGTCAGGCCCTTGTGCTTGTCCGGCAGTGGCCGCAGGCACTTCGAGGTGATGGCCCAGCTGTCCACCATGATGGACAGCTCGCCGCGCCGCGAGGTGATGACCTCGCCGGTGACACCGACCAGGTCGCCGAGGTCGACGTCGGTCTTCCAGGCGTCCAGCGACTCCTGGCCGAGGCGGTCCAGCGAGAACATCGCCTGGATCTCGAACTCGCCCTCGCGCAGCGTCGCGAAGCACAGCTTGCCGCCGGTCCGGGACAGCACCACGCGGCCGGCGATCCCGACCTCCCGCCCGGTGGCGGTGTCGGGCTCCAGGTCGGTGTACTCCGCGCGCAGCTCGCTGATGGCCGTGGTCCGGGGGTAGCCCACCGGGTAGGGATCCACACCGCGTTCGCGCAGTTTGTCCAGCTTCTCCCGGCGGATGCGGATCTGCTCGGGAGCGTCGGACTCGGGCTGCGCCGGAGGCGGGGTGGTTTCGGTCATGGGTCAAGGCTACTTGGCCCGGTTCCGCCGGTCACAACTGAATACCGGTCCGTGGTCGCGTGGCGGGCGCGCGGGTGCTGCACGCACCAGGACTTCGAACCGCGGCCGCCCCCGATCAGGCCCGCAGAGCCGGATACGCGGGCAGGTCGGCGGGGTTCCAGTGCCCGGTGGCGGCGAGCAGCGCCCGGAAGGCGGCGGCGACGTCCGGCAGCTCGCCGGCCCGCTCCAGGGCGGCGGCCGTGGTGCCCCAGCGGTAGTGCAGGATCTGGCGTTTGCTGGGGACCTCGGGCCGGGAGCGGTTCATCGGCCGGTCCTGCTCCCGGACCTGGTCGAACAGGAAGACGGTCATGGTCGCCACCAGGGCCACCGTGGCGAGCCGGACCCCGGGCCGCCAGACCCGGTCGTCGGCGAGCTCGGGGTAGGCGGCCACGACCTCGGACCGGTAGGCCCGCTCCGCCTCCAGCGCGAACATCTTGGGCAGGCGGAAGACGCACCAGCAGGTCGCGAAGGGCATGCGGGTGTAGGCGGCGTCCAGGAACACCGAGTGGAAGCCGGCCGCCTCGAAGTCGATCGGGCGCAGACCGTCGGGGGTCAGCAGATTGTTGTCCGGGCAGATGTCGCCGGGCGAGAAAACCCGGAAGCGGTCGTGCTCCAGCGCGAGGACCGGGCCGAAGTCCGGGACCGGGATGCCCAGCTCCGCCAGGAGCGCGGCGAACCCCCCGACGCGGCGCTCCAGCCAGGGCGCCATCCCGTGGGACAGCTCGGGCTCGCGGCCCACGCTCCACGCCGCCAGGCGGCCGTAGCAGCCGGCCCACGCCACGAGCGCCTCGCGGGCCGCCTTCTCGTCGCCGCCGAGCAGGACGTCCGCGAGGCTCGGCGCGGCGCCGAGGTCCTCCATGGCGATCAGCAGCCGGGCCTCGTCGGCGGCCAGCAGCCGCGGACCCAGGTCCGTGAACCGCAGGCCGGCGGACTCGGCGAGGAACTCGCCGCGCTCCTCGTGCGCCTTGAGGACGACGGTGCCGCCCTCGGCGGTGCGGACCCGCAGCACCACGCTGCGGGGACCGCCGCCCAGGTCGACCGGGTCGGTCAGCTCCGAGCCCAGCAGCCCGGCCGCCGCGGCGAGGATCTCCGACGTCTCCACAAGACCCCCGTGCGCCTCGACAGCCGTTCTCGAATCAGTTCTCGGATCAGCTTCTGGTTCAGTTCCCGGATCAGCTTCTGGTCCAGGTCCCCGGATGTTCCCGGATCAGTTCCCGGTGTTGCGCTCGTAGACCAGCCGCAGCCCGACCAGGGTCAGCCAGGGCTCGTGCACGTCCACCACGTCCGACTCGTCCAGCACCAGCGCGGCCAGCCCGCCGGTGGCCACCACGGTGACGTCGTCCGGGTCGTCGGCCATCTCCTCGGCCATCCGGTGCACCACGCCGTCCACCTGCCCGGCGAAGCCGTACAGGATCCCGGACTGCATGCACTCGACGGTGTTCTTCCCGATGATGCTGCGCGGCTTGGTCAGCTCGATCTTGCGCAGCTGCGCGCCGCGCATGCCCAGCGCCTCGACCGATATCTCGATGCCGGGCGCGATCGCGCCGCCCAGGAACTCGCCCTTGGCCGAGACCGCGTCGAAGGAGGTCGCGGTGCCGAAGTCGACCACGATCACCGGGCCCTCGTACAGGTAGTGCGCGGCCAGCGCGTTCATGATCCGGTCCGCGCCGACCTCCTTGGGGTTGTCGACCAGGATCGGCACGCCGGTCTTCACACCGGGCTCGACCAGCACCGTCGGCAGGTCGCCGTAGTGCCGGCGGCTCATGTCCCGCATCTCGTGCAGCACCGAGGGCACGGTGGAGCAGATCGACAGGCCGGTCACGCCGCCGGGCTTGCCGGCCGTGGTGTGCTGGTTCAGCAGGCCCTGGGTCATCACCGCGAGCTCGTCGGAGGTCCGCCGCGGATCGGTGGCCACGCGCCAGTGCTCGACGATCTCCTCGCCGTCGAACAGGCCGTAGACGGTCTGGGTGTTGCCGACGTCTATGGTCAGGAGCACGGGGCTACTTCCCTTCTTCGCGGAAGTCCGAGCCGATGTCCAGGATCGGCGCCGAGTGGGTCAGCGCGCCGACCGCGAGGTAGTCCACCCCGGTCTCGGCCACGGCGCGCGCCTGGTCCAGGGTCAGGCCGCCGGAGGCCTCCAGCCGGGTCCGGCCGTAGAGCTCGTTGCGGCCGGTGATCTGCACCGCGGCGCGCATCCGCTCCGGGGTGAAGTTGTCCAGCAGGATCAGCTCGGCGCCGGCCGCCAGCACGCCGGGCAGCTGGTCCAGGGAGTCGATCTCGACCTCGACCGGCAGCTCGGGGTGGGCCTTGCGGAGCGCCTCGAAGGCCTCGACGACGCCGCCGGCGGCCACCACGTGGTTGTCCTTGACCAGGCCGGCGTCGGACAGCGACATCCGGTGGTTCACGCCGCCGCCGCAGCGCACCGCGTACTTCTCCAGGGCGCGCAGGCCCGGGGTGGTCTTGCGGGTGTCGCGGATCTTGGCGCCGGTGCCCTCGACGGCGTCCACCCACAGCCGGGTCTGGCTGGCCACCCCCGACAGGTGGCACAGCAGGTTCAGCGCGGTGCGCTCGCCGGTGAGCAGGTCGCGGGTGCCACCGGTGACAGTGAGCAGCACCGATCCGGCCTCGACGCGATCGCCGTCCTTGGCGATCCGGGTGACCTTGGCCGTGCCCTGCGAGATGAGGTCGAAGACGGCGGCAGCAACCGGGACGCCCGCGGCCACGCCGGCGGCGCGGGCCGTGAAGTCGGCGGTGGCGGTGGCGGCCGCCGGGACGGTGGCCTCGGTGGTGGCGTCCGGACCGTCGGCCAGGTCCTCGTCCAGCGCCATCATGATGACCGAGACCACGTACTCCGGGTCCAGGCCGGCGTCGGCCAGGGCCTTCGCGGTGTCCGGGGACAACGAGCTCATCAGGGCTTCACTCCATCCATCTCCGCGCTGCGCAGCGGCTGCTTCTCGGTGACCAGCCGCCCGGTCACCGGATCGAGGCGGTGCGCCAGCCGCACCAGCCAGCGGTCGGCGCTGTCCGGGAAATCCTCGCGCCAATGCGAGCCGCGTGTCTCGTTCCTCAAGGCGGCACCCTTCACCAGGGCGCTGGCCAGCAGGTGCAGGTTGGTGGCCTCCCAGGCCTCCAGGTGCGGCTCGTCCGCGGTGCGCGCGGCCAGCCGCTCCAGCTCGTCGGCGGTGCGGTCCAGCGACTCCGCGCTGCGCAGCACGCCGGCGCCGGCGGTCATGGTGTGCTGCACCTCGGCCATCACCGACGGCTCCAGCAGCACGTCCTGGACACCCTCGGGGGCCTCGACCGGGACCGGGGTCTCGGTCCAGGGCAGCCCCTTGGCCAGGTCGGCGCCGATCCGCTCGGCGAAGACCAGGCCCTCCAGCAGCGAGTTGGAGGCCAGCCGGTTGGCGCCGTGCACGCCGGTGCAGGCCGCCTCGCCGCAGGCGTAGAGCCGGGGTATGGAAGTGCGGCCCCAGATGTCGGTGCGGACGCCGCCGGAGGCGTAGTGCTCGGCGGGCGCGACCGGGATCAGGTCCCGGGCCGGGTCGATACCGTGCTTGAGGCAGGATTCGAGGATGGTCGGGAAGCGGTGCTGCCAGAACTCCTCGGAGAACTCCGCGACGCCGGTGCGGGCGTCCAGCCACATGTGCGGCTCGCCGGTCTCGGCCATCCGCCGCATGATGCCCTTGGCCACGACGTCGCGCGGGGCCAGCTCGGCCAGCGGGTGCCGGCCGACCATGAAGCGGACCCCGGACCCGTCGACCAGATGCGCGCCCTCGCCGCGGACCGCCTCGGAGATCAGCGGCTGCTGGCCCCGGGCCGCGCCGCCGAGCCACATCACGGTCGGGTGGAACTGCACGAACTCCAGGTCGGCGACCTCGGCGCCGGCCCGCAGCGCCATCGCCACCCCGTCGCCGGTGGCCACCGAGGGGTTGGTGGTGGCGTCGAAGACCTGGCCCATGCCGCCGGTGGCCAGCACCACGGCCTTGGCGTGCACCGCCCCGACGCCGTCGCGCGCGCCCTCGCCCATGACGTGCACGGTGACGCCGGCCGCGCCGCCGTCGGCGTCCTTGAGCAGGTCCAGCACCAGCGCGTGGTCGATGACCTCGACCTCGCCGATGGTGTGCTCCAGGGCGGCGATCAGGGCCCGGGAGATCTCCTTGCCGGTGGCGTCGCCGCCGGCGTGCGCGATCCGGTCGGCCAGGTGGCCGCCCTCGCGGCCGAGCGCGATCGAGCCGTCGGCGGTCTTGTCGAACTCCGCGCCCAGGGCGATCAGCCGGCGCACCGCCGCCGGGCCCTCGGTGACCAGGATCCGGACCGCGTCCTCGTCGCAGACCCCGGCGCCGGCCACCAGGGTGTCCCGCATGTGCGCCTCGGGGCTGTCGCCGACGCCGAGCGCCGCGGCGATGCCGCCCTGCGCCCAGCGCGTCGAGCCGTCCTTCAGCCGGGCCTTCGTCACCAGCAGGACGCTGCCCGCCTGGCGGGCCGCGAGCGCCGCCGTGATGCCGGCCACGCCGGATCCCACGACGACCGTGTCCGCGTACGCCCGCCACCCCGGCCGGGGTGCCCTCAGCCGCTGGACCATCTTCTGCCCACCCGTCTCTTCTCTTCTGCTTCTCCCGCCGCCCGCCCGTCAGCGGGCGGTGACGTCGCCCCGGACCAGGGTCCGCGACCCCGGGACGGCCTCGGCCGGGTCGGCGCCCAGGGCGACGATCCGGTTCTCGGTGTCGACGTGCACCACCTTCGGCTGAAGCGTACGCGCCTCGGCGTCGTCCACCTGCATGTAGGAGATCAGGATGACCAGGTCCCCGGGGTGGACCAGGCGCGCGGCGGCCCCGTTGATGCCGATCACGCCGGTGCCGCGGGCCCCGGGTATGACGTAGGTCTCCAGGCGGGCGCCGTTGTCGATGTCGACGATCGCGACCTGTTCGCCGGCCAGCAGGTCGGCGGCGTCCATCAGGTCCTCGTCGATCGTGACCGAGCCGACGTAGTGCAGGTCGGCCTGGGTGACGGTGGCCCGGTGGACCTTGGACTTCAGCATCGTGCGGTACATCAGCGGACTCCGGGGTTGTGAGGGGCGGCCGGCACAGTGAGGGGGAGGTTGTCGATCAGGCGGGTGCCGCCGACGCGGGCCGCCACGGCGAGCACAGCATCTCCGGTGAACGCTGGAGCGGCCTCGGAAAAGTCCTCGGGGTCCACTAGCGCCAGGTAGTCGACGGTGAGGCCGTCCGCGGCCGCGGCGGCGTCGAGCACGGCCCCGGCGGCGGTCCGGACGGCCTCGGCGCCCTGGCCGGCCGCGTCCCGCCCGGCGAACAGCGCGCGCGACAGGCTCAGCGCGACGGTGCGCTCCTCGGGGCCGAGGTAGCGGTTGCGGCTGGACTTGGCCAGGCCGTCGGCGTCGCGGACGGTCGGGACGCCGACGATCTCCACCGGCAGGTTCAGGTCCAGCGCCATGCGGCGGACCAGGGCCAGCTGCTGGGCGTCCTTCTGCCCGAAGAAGGCGGCGTCCGGGCGGGTCAGGTTGAGGAGCTTGGCGACCACGGTGAGCACGCCGGTGAAGAACCCGGGGCGGAACGCGCCCTCCAGCACCTCCCCCATCGGGCCCGGCGTGACCTGCACGATCGGCCGGCCGCCGGGGTAGACCTCGTCGACGGAGGGCGCGAAGGCCACGTCGACACCGGCCTCGGCGCACAGCTTCAGATCGTCGTCGAGGGTGCGCGGGTAGCGGTCGAAGTCCTCGTTGGGGCCGAACTGGAGCGGGTTCACGAAGATGGTGGCGACCACCAGGTCGCAGTCGTGGCGGGCCTGCTTGAGCAGCTCCAGGTGGCCCTCGTGCAGGGCGCCCATGGTCATGACGACGCCGCGGCGGCCGTTGGCGAAGCCGTCCAGGAAGGGCTGGAGCTCGGCCCGGGTGGAAACGAGCGCGGTCATGCGTCGGCCTCCTTGTTCAGCACTCCGAGCAGGGATTCGGCCTTCTCCGCGGACAGCAGTCCGGAGGCCAGCGCACGGTCCGCGGTGAGGCGGCCCAGGGCCTGGTAGCCGCGGGCGGCCTGGGGGTCCTGGGTCCGCAGCACGGCCAGGTGCGCGGCCACCGTCCCGGCGTCGCCGCGGGCCACCGGGCCGGTCAGGGCCAGGTCGCCGGAGCGCAGCG
The DNA here is from genome assembly GCF_039531695.1 of Catenulispora yoronensis. Taxonomy (NCBI): domain Bacteria; kingdom Bacillati; phylum Actinomycetota; class Actinomycetes; order Catenulisporales; family Catenulisporaceae; genus Catenulispora; species Catenulispora yoronensis. The sequence continues at coordinate 92,834 of NZ_BAAAQN010000021.1, read as the reverse complement.
CGTTGTCCAGGGCGGCGCCGAGCAGCGGGCCGAGCATCCGGCCGGGCTCGCGCACACCGGCCGCCCCGAGCAGGTCCTCGGCCTGGGCCACCAGCGTGATCAGGTAGTTCGACCCGTAGGCCAGGGCGGCGTGGTAGAGCGGCCGCGCCGCCTCCTCGATCCACTCCGGCTCCCCGCCCATCTCCACCACCAGCGCCTCGGCGATGGGCCGCAGCGGGTCCGGGGCGGTGACGCCGAACGAGCAGCCGGCCAGGCGTGCGACGTCCACCTCGGTGCCGGTGAAGGTCATCGCGGGATGCAGGGCCAGCGGCAGCGCGCCGGAGCGGGTGGCCGGGTCCAGGACGGCGAAGCCGTAGCGGCCCGAGGTGTGGGCGAGCAGCGTCCCGGGCTTGATCGAGCCGGTCGCGACCAGGCCCTCGACCAGGCCGGGCAGCGCGTCGTCGGGAACGGTGAGCAGCGCCAGGTCGGCGGCGGCCAGCACGTCCTGCGGCGGGAGCAGCGGGACGTCGGGCAGCAGCTTCTCGGCACGGCGGCGGGACGCCTCGGACACCCCGGAGGCGGCGACCACGCGGTGGCCGGCGCGCTGGAGGGCGGCCCCGAGGGCTGTGCCGACGCGGCCGGTACCGACCACGCCGACCGCCAGGCGGGACTCTGCGGAATCCATGGGCTCTCTCTCCACGATCCAGTCCGCACGGGGTACCGGTCGTATCAAAATAATGGCGGGATCAGGGTATCTTGCCCACCCGTCTCCCACCACCACCCGTTAAGGAGCCGCTTCGCGGCGCTGTATCGATGGGCCCCTCTCCCACCACCACCCGCTACGGAGCCGCCAGCCATTGTCGACCGGTCGGGAGCGCCCGGACCTCAGGCCTGGTCGGGGCGGCCGTCCACGGAGCCGCTGGCGCCGTTCTCCCGGGACCAGCGCTTGTTCTGTCATGATCTCTCCATGCCACGGGCCACGGACTCAGTCGGAGAGTTCACTCGGGAGCTGCTGGGCCGCGGCCACACCACCCTGCGCGCCGGCTTCGAACGCTCGGTGCGCGCGCTGCGCCTGCACGGTGTGCGGCACTGGTTCCGCCGCGAGCGCGACGCCTTCCGGCAGACCCTGAAGACCGCGCTGGCCTGCGCCGTGGCCTGGGAGCTGGCCAAGTACCTGATCTACCACGGGGACCCGCAGGTGCACGCGGTGCTGGCGCCGGTGGCCGTGCTGATCACCATGCAGGTGACGATCTACCAGACCTTCCGGCGCGGGCTGCAGCAGGTCGCCGCGGTGGTGCTCGGCGTCATCGCGGCCCTGGCCCTGGGCGCCTACATCGAGCTGACCTGGTACACGCTTTCCGCACTGGTGATCATCGCGCTGATCATCGGCCGCACGCTGCGCCTGGGCACCCAGGTCAACCAGGTCGCCACCACCTCGCTGCTGGTCTACAGCCTGGGCCGGGGCTACGGCCTGGAGCGGGTGTGGGACACCCTGCTCGGCGCCGGCGTGGGCATCATCGCCAACGCCGCGGTGGCCCCGCCGACGTACAGCAGCGCCGCCGCCAAGGATCTCGCCGACCTCGCCGACGACCTCGCCGAGCTGTGCCGCGAGGTGGCCAAGGCGCTGGGCAGCACCTGGGACGCCGCCGACGCCCGCCGCTGGCTGGACCGCTCCCGCTCGCTGTTCGGCGACTCCCAGGACACCGAGGAGGTCGCCGACCAGGCCGAGGAGGCGGTCCGCTACCACCCCCGCCGCTCCGCGCTGGAGGCCGAGGTGAACCGCGTCGACCAGGCCGCGATCTGCCTCAGCCACGTCGCCGCCCAGCTCAACGGCCTGCTGCGCGGCCTCTACGACCTGGCCAACGGCAACCGCGGCCTGCCCGCGGCCACCGACGTCCCGGAGGCCCTGGGCATACTCCTGCTCGACGCCGGCCGCGCCCTGAACCGCTTCGGCCGCCTCCAGATCCCGGACCGGGACAGCCGCCAGGTCCTGGAGGAACTCAAGGTCATCATCACCGCCGCCGACGACCATCAGCTCTCGGCGATAGAGGACATGCTCCCGATAGGGGCCCACGCGGTCGAGCGCTGGTCCGTGCACGGCGCCCTGCTCGACGGCGTCCGCCGGATGCTCTACGAACTGGACCCGGTGGCCGGGCCGCACACGCTGGCGATTCCGCCGATAGCGCCTGCGTCGGTGGCGAGTTCTTCGACGTAGCTGCTGGGCTGCTGAGCTGTCGGGCAGTCGGGCTGCTGAGGTGGCCGGCCGCGGACACGGATGTGGGGCGCCTCCCTTTATAAGGAGAGCGCCCCACAGTCGTCACATCTGTACAGTCGTCACATCTGTGCGCTACCGCACTACTTCAGCTTCGTCCCCACCGACCGCAGGTCCGTGCAGGCCTCGACGACGCGCGCCGCCATGGCCGTCTCCGCCGCCTTGCCGTAGGTACGCGGGTCGTAGGTCTTCTTGTTGCCGACCTCGCCGTCGACCTTCAGGACGCCGTCGTAGTTCTTGAACATGTGGTCCACGATCGGCCGGGTGAACGCGTACTGCGTGTCGGTGTCGATGTTCATCTTCACCACGCCGTAGTCCAGCGCCTCGCGGATCTCCTCCAGGGTGGAGCCGGAGCCGCCGTGGAAGACCAGGTCGAAGGGCTTGTCGCCGTGGCCCGGGTGCTTGGCGGCGACCGCGTCCTGGATGTCCTTCAGGATGCTGGGGCGCAGCTTGACGTTGCCCGGCTTGTACACGCCGTGCACGTTGCCGAAGGTCGCGGCGAGCAGGTAGCGGCCCTGGTCGCCGAGGCCGATGGCGTCCACCGTCTTCAGCACGTCCTCGGCGGTGGTGTAGAGCTTGTCGTTGATCTCGTTGGCGACGCCGTCCTCCTCGCCGCCGACGACGCCGATCTCCAGCTCCATGATGATGTTCGCCGCGGCGCACTTGGCGAGCAGTTCCTGCGCGATCTGGAGGTTCTCGTCCAGCGGCACCGCCGAGCCGTCCCACATGTGGGACTGGAACAGCGGGTTCTGGCCGGCCTTCACCCGCTCGGCGGAGACGTCGATCAGCGGACGCATGAAGCCGTCGAGCTTGTCCTTGGGACAGTGGTCGGTGTGCAGGGCCACCGTGATGTCGTACTTGGCGGCCACCACGTGGGCGAACTCGGCCAGCGCCACGGAGCCGTCGACCATGTTCTTCAGCGAGCCCGACAGGTACTCGGCGCCACCGGTCGAGACCTGGATGATGCCGTCGCTCTCGGCCTCGGCGAAGCCGCGCAGCGCGGCGTTCAGCGTCTGGGAGGAGGTCACGTTGATCGCGGGGTAGGCGAACCGGCCGGCCTTGGCCCGGTCCAGCATCTCGCGGTAGACCTCAGGGGTCGCGATAGCCATCGCTCTGTCTCCTTGGATGGGTCGGTCGCACTCTGATTGGCGCTGCTCGGGCGCAGTTTAGCGGCTACGGTGCCGTCCGCCCGAAGTGACCGAATCGCGGTCGTCGCCGCCGACGGCGTCCTGCACCGCGGCCCCGGCCTTGCGCGCCTTGCGCCACTCGAACAGGATCGGCAGCACCGAGAGCAGCACGATGACCAGCGTGATCGGGATGATGTACTTGTCGACCTTGTCGGCGCTGATCGCGTTGCTGGCCAGCCGACCCAGCAGCAGCACGACCTCGGCCCAGAGCAGGCCGCCGATCACGTTGGCGACGAAGAACTTCTTCGCGGGCATCTCCAGCACGCCGGCGACCGGGTTCATGAAGGTGCGCACGATCGGGATGAAGCGGGCCAGCACCACGGCCTTGGTCGGGCCGTACTTGGTGAACACCTCTTCGGCCTTGTCCACGTGCTCACGCTTGAACAGCCGGCTGTCCGGCTTGTCGAACAGCGGCCGCCCGAACCGGGCGCCGAGCAGGTGGCCCAGCTGGGCGCCGGCGATCGCGCAGATCGGCACCGCGATCATCAGCAGCGGCAGCGACAGGTGGTGGGTGTTGGTCACCCCGGCCGAGGACTTGCCGGACAGGGTGAGCAGGCCGGCGATGAACAGCAGCGAGTCGCCGGGCAGGAAGAAACCGACCATGAGGCCGGTCTCGGCGAAGATGATCGCGCAGACGCCGAGCACGGCGAAGTTGCCGAGCGCGTTGATCCAGTCCGTCGCGGAGATCGGATTGAAGGCCAGGAAGTGGGCGGCCATGGAGGAGGTCACGGGCAGAGGCTACCTTGTCATTACTACAGCGTGTGGTAGATGGCGGGGCGGGCCCGGCCCGGCGACCCGGGCCAGGGACCGGGACGGCGACGGGCTCGGACCGGCCCGGGTGGGGCCGGCGGCGGGCCGGAACGGCTGCGGTCAGCCCGCCAGGTGCAGCGTGCCCACCATACCCAGCAGTGCGGCGTCGAAGGCAGGGTCGGACGAGACCACGGTGACCACCGCCACCTTCGCGCCGCCCGCCGCGCCGTCGGCCGGCAGCAGCTCCCAGAGCATCGGCCGGACGCCGGAGCCCTGGTCACAGGTCACGGCCCACTCGTGGTACTCGGCGGTCTGCGCCCCGGCGGCGCCCGCGGCGCCGGCCGGAGTCCCCGGGGACAGCGGGTACTTGGCGGAGGAGCGCAGGCTCACCGAGTCGGCGACGTGGTTCGAGGCGTCCAGCTTCGCGGCCGGGCAGACGATCTGGGCCGGGGCGTCCACGGCCTTCGGCCACCAGCCGGTGGCCTTGGTCGCGGTGCTGCGCGGCCAGGCGTCGGCCGGGGCGTCGGTCTTGACGTAGAGGGCGTCGAGGCCGCAGGGCAGGGCGGCGGCGTGCGCGGTGCCGGTGCCGGTGTTCCCGGGGCTGGTGCCGGTGTTCCCGGGGCTGGTGCCGGTGTTCCCGGCGCTGGTGGCCCCGGGCTGGGCGCCGCCGGTCTTCGCGGTGACGCACGCCGAGGTGGCGTCGATCGCCGCGACCTGCCAGCCGTCGGCCAGCGAGAAGCGCACGGTTCCCACCGAGGCCTCGGTGACGGCGGGCGCCGGCGCGTTCTGCGTGCCCGACGACGACGGCTGCGCGCCCGGTACGGCGCCGGTGGAGGCGGAGGGCACGGTGCCCGCCGACCCGAGGGCCGGGCTGCTGCTGCCGGCCGCCGCACCACCCGGTGTGGCGGTCCCGCCGGCGCCCGCGTTGACCTCGCCCTTGCCGCCCTTGTCGGGCAGCTGCGCCCCCACGAAAACGCCGCCGACCAGCGCGGCGGCGACGGTGGCGGGCACCAGGAAGCGCCGCCACGACGACCACAGCCCGGCCGGCTTGGTCCGCAGACCGGCCGTGTGCTCGTTCGGTGGGATCCCGGGCCGCAGCGTGGAATGCGTGACGAGTTCGCTGCGCGCGCTCAGGGCCGCCCGCAGCCTCGTCTCGATCTCTAGCTCATCCCGCTGTTCCACAGCCCGCACCCCAAAGTGTTGACACCCGCAAAGATTCCGGCAGGTAGACGCATGAGACGCCGCGCCGGTTGCCTTGGATCCGCGATCGCCGCGCCGCGCGCCGCCGGCCCCCCGCCGACACACTAAACGCCCAGGTCGTCACGGGTGAAGACGGTGTAATACGGCAGCCCCTCGGCGGCGATCGCCTCGGCGGCGCCGGTCGCCCGGTCCACGATGGTGGCCACCGCCACCACCTCGGCCCCGGCCGCGCGCAGCGCCCGCACCGCCTCCAGCGGCGAACCGCCGGTGGTCGAGGTGTCCTCGACGGCCAGCACCCGGCGGCCGGCCACCTCCGGGCCCTCGATCCGGCGCTGCATACCGTGCGCCTTGGCTTCCTTGCGGACCACGAACGCGTCCAGCGTCCGGCCCTGGGCCGCCGCGGCGTGCAGCATCGCGCCGGCCACCGGGTCGGCACCCATGGTCAGCCCGCCGACGGCCTCGAAGTCCAGCTCCGCGGTCAGCTCCAGCATCGCGGTGCCGACCAGCGGCGCCGCGACCCCGTCCAGCGTGATCCGGCGCAGGTCCAGGTACCAGTCGGCCTTCAGCCCGGAGGAGAGGGTGACCTCGCCGTGCACCACGGCCTTGGCCTGGATCTCCTTCAGGAGGGCTTCGCGGGCGGGGCTCGGCTGAGCGACGATCGGCGTGTTGGACATGCACCTAAGGGTAGCCGTCGCGGCACCGCCGCCGGGACTGCCTCCCGCCCGCCTCTCGCCTCAGGCGGTGGAGTGCGCCTAGGCTCGGCGGGGTGAGTGCGGTGTCCGTACCGTGTCCTGATGCCTGTTTTGGGAGCCGTCCATGGCCATGATGTGTGCCGTCAGCTTCACCCGCTATGGGCGTCTGTATTACTACGCACCCGGGCCCATCACGCCGCGGGTCGGCGACAAGGTGCTGGTCCCGACGTCCGCCGGACCCGAGGTGGCCGAGTGCATCTGGGCGCCGCAGTGGGTGGACACGTATGAAGATGCGGGGATCGGCGGGCTGGAGGAACTGGTCGGCTTCGCCAGCCCGGAGGACCTCGCGCGCGACGAACGCAGCCGGGAACGGAGAGCCCGCGCGCGAGTGGTCGCTAAGCGCCAGATCCGCGAACAAGGTCTGCCGATGAAGGTCGTCGGGGTGGACTTCGTGGAGACGGAGAAGCAGATCACTGTGTACTTCTCCGCGCCGCAGTATGTGGACTTCCGCGAACTGGTGCGGACGCTGGCGCGCGAGCTGGACGCGCGGATCGAGCTGCGGCAGCTGGGCGCGCGCGACGAGGCGCGGATCCAGGGCGGGATCGGGCCGTGCGGCCGGGACACGTGCTGCTCGACGTTCCTTAAGGACTTCGAGCCAGTGTCGGTGCGTATGGCCAAGGACCAGGACCTGCCGGTGAACCCGCTGAAGATCTCCGGGGCCTGCGGACGTCTGATGTGCTGCCTTAAGTACGAACACCCTCTGTATGTCGACACCAAGGCGAACGCGCCCGCGCGCGGCGAGAAGGTGATGACGCCGGAGGGGCCGGGGCGGGTCGTCGGGCTGAACGTGCCGTCGGAGACGGTGAAGGTGCGGCTGGACGAGACCGGGCGGACGTGTTCGTGCTCGCTGGCTTCGGTGTGCGGTTCGCGGCAGGAGTATGAGTCCTCTCGCAAGGATGGCTCTATGCGTTGGGACGCGGAGTAGCTCTCTTAAACGGAACGACTCCCTCTTTAGGCTCTGAAGGTTCCTCCTTAAGGTCCCTCTACCGGCTGCGGTGCGGTGTGGAATCGGACGCTTGTGGATAGCTAGTCACAAACAATCCGAATCGCACATAGCGCTCCTTGGTTGCGGGGCGCCGTAGGAGGAGACCGACCCGTGAATCCGAGTCCGACAGCACGGCGGGCCCTAGCGGTGACCGCCGCCGGCATCCTCCTGACCACCGGGTGCGGCGGGAGCTCGCACGCGGCGCAGAAGCCTCCGGCGCCGGCCGGGCGCGGCAGCTCCACGGGCACCGCGGCCCCGGCGGGCGCCGCCACCGACGCGGTCCCGCAGAGCCTGCGGCCGTACTACGAGCAGCGGCCGGCCTGGGCGTCCTGTGTGACCGACAGCAGCGGGCCGGGGTGGACGTGCGCCAAGATCGTGGTGCCGCTGGACTACGCCGACCCGTCCAAGGGGTCGACCTATGTGATGGCCACGCGGCGGGCCGCCACCGGCGCCTCGAGCCAGCGCCTGGGCTCCCTGCTGCTGAACCCCGGCGGGCCGGGCGGCGCGGGCATCGAGTACGCGCAGGACCCGTCGGTCGTGACCAAGGACGTAGCCGCGCACTACGACATCGTCGGCTTCGACCCCCGCGGTGTCGGCCAGTCCGACCCCGTGCGCTGCCTCTCCGACAACCCCAAGGCGATGGACGCCTTTGTCGCCGCCGACCCCATGCCGCGCACCGCGGAGCAGATCGCGGAGGTCGTGAAGGAGGCCAAGGCGATCGGCGCGGCGTGCCAGGACAAGTCGGCGCGCATCCTGCCCTACGTCGGCACCCCCAACGCCGCGCGCGACATGGACGTCATCCGCGCCGTCCTGGGCGACGCCAAGCTGCACTACCTGGGCAAGTCCTACGGCACCTACCTCGGCGCCGTCTACGCGGGAATCTTCCCCACCCACACCGGCCGCCTGGTCCTCGACGGCGCGATCGACCCGACCCTGACCGCCAAGCAGATGAACATCGCCCAGGCCCAGGGCTTCGAGAAACTCATCCGCGAATTCGCCGCCGACTGCGCCACCAAGTCCGACTGCCCCCTGGGCACCGACGCCAACACCGCGGTCGGCAAGCTGATGGCCTACCTCCAGTCCCTCCAGGACCACCCGGCCCCCACCCGCGACGGCGACCGCACAGTGAACTACGCCCTGGGCCTGACCGCGGTCCTCCAGGTCATGTACGTCCCCCAATACTGGGGCGACCTCCGCGACGCCCTCAGCTCCGCCATGGCCGGCGACGGCAGCCGCCTCCTCCAATGGGCGGACCTCTACAACGACCGCACCAACGGCACCTACGACAACCAGACCGACGCCAACATCGCGATCAACTGCCTGGACCGCCCCGACCCCGACGCCCAGTCCGCCCAACAGATCCAGGCCAAAGAAGTCCCCGACTACAAATCCCAAGCCCCCCTCCTCGGCGAAATGCTCGCCTGGGCCGACCTCGCCTGCGCCACCTGGCCCACCAAACCCCAAAGCACCCCCACCCCCATCACCGCCCCCGGCAGCGCCCCCATCCTCGTAGTAGGAACCAAAGACGACCCCGCCACCCCCTACCCCTGGGCCCAAGGCCTGGCCACCCAACTCCAAAACGGCCACCTCCTCACCTTCAACGGCAGCGGCCACACCGCCTACACCCGCGGCTCCGACTGCATCGACAACGCCGTAGACGCCTACCTCCTCCAAGGCACCGTCCCCACCCCCGGCCTCACTTGTGACGTCGGCCCCTAGCGTCAGGTACACTCGTGCCTCGGCCCGCGGTGCACCCCGCCGGGCCGGGCCTCCTTAGCTCAGTCGGCCAGAGCGACGCACTCGTAATGCGTAGGTCGTCGGTTCGATTCCGACAGGAGGCTCCATAAAGGAGCCGGGTCAGACAGATTCTGACCCGGCTTTTTGCATGTCCTGGCACGGTCAACGGCTGAATGCTTTTGGACCCGGGAAGATCATTGTGTGCCCGAGGTGAGCCCGGACGTATTTCGGCGACCCCTCGGAACGAGCCCCGCGGCAGCCTCGGCGGCGTCGAACGACACCTGCGGCAGGACGCTGGTGTACGTGTCGGCCGTCACCGACAGTTGGCTGTGCCGCAGCATCGTCTGGATCACCTTCATGTCGGTGCCGGCCGCCAGGGCGATCGTCGCGGCGCCGTGGCGAAGATCGTGAAGTCGTACCGGCGGCAACCCACTGCGCTGCACGAGCCGCTCGAACTCCTCGCTCAGCAGGCCGGGGTGAAGCCACTCGCCGCCCTCGCGGGTGAAGAACCTCCCCGACTCCAGCCACGCCTCGCCCCACTCTCGCTTCTCGGTGCCGCGTCGCGCCAGGTAGACCCGCATCGCCTCCGCGGTCGCCACATCCAGTGCCACGTCGGCGCTGCTGCTGTCGGTCTTCGGGGCGCTCTCCTCGACCTCCCAGCCGTCTTGAACCAACTGTTTGGCCACGGTGATGTACCGGCCATCTAGGTGGACATCAACAAGCCTCAGACCGCACACCTCACCGCGGCGCAGCCCACGGAGCGCGATCAAGTGGAACAGCGCGTAAAGCCGGTGGCCGCTGATGGAGTCCAGGAACTCGCCCGTCAGCTCCGGAGTCCAAACCATCACCGGCGACGGCTTCTCGCCGCTCTCTTGCCACTGCTGGACCCGTTCCGGCGTCCACACCAACGGCTTCGGGGGCTTGGCCGGGTCGAGGTCGACGTGCGCGGCCGGATTGAAAATGATCGGCTGTTCTGCAATTGCGTCGTTCAGGGCTGTCCGAAGTGTGGCCTTGATCCGGTGCTGAGTCGCCAAGCCGGTGGGCCGCTTGAACGGCGGCAGCGACCGCATCTCGGCGACGACGGCCAGCTGCTCGACGCGGCCGGCCTTCCTCGCCCATGCCTCGCGGCGGCGCTCGTCGACCTGGCGCCGCACCGCGTTCGCTGCGAGGGTCTCCTCATTCGCCTCATCGATCTTGGCGAACATGGCGCTGATGTGGGAAATCCGCAGTCGGCTCAGCTTGTGGTGTCCAAGGTGCGGCTTCAGGTGGCAACGAACGTCGACTTCGTACCGTGCGATCCCTGACTTCCGGATCCGCAGACCGGCAAGCCACTGGTCCAGCCACTCGCCGACGGTCATCTCCTGCGTCAACGACAAGCCGGTCCTGAACTTCCGCTTCACCTCGTCGGAATCCGGCAGCGGCTGCCCCTCGGCTATGGCCTTGACCAGCATCTCGGCGATCTGTTGCTGACCATCTGCGTCGTCAGCATCGGCGATCTTCAGCAGCTCGCGGACCTTGTCGAGTTCGGCTTGTGCAGCGGTCGCACTATCGAAGCCCGTCCGGCGCAGGGTGCGACGCTTCCCACCCTCGTCTGCCGGAATCTCCTGTCGCCATCCCCATTTGCCGTGCCGGCGCTGCGTGAGCTTCGGGCAGCCCTGGCCGAGTTGCTTGCCCGTCTGCGGGTCACGGCATCCACAGCGGCGGGACGTGGATCCTTGCATCCCTCCCACCTAGTCCTTCTCGGACGTAGGCGAGCCCGGTTCCGGGGGTTCCTCGCCATGATGGGTCCCAGCTTCGGTCCCAATCTCAATCGGGTACTCGGGGCCGGTGCCGTCTTTGCGGGCCCACTTATACCGCTGCCCAGAGCGACCGGGCTCCCGGAAGACCTCCACGTCCCGAGCTTCATACTCGGTGAGGGCGTCCTCGATCTCGTCGAGTTCGATTCCGAGCTGGGCATAGCGTCGGCGCGCCATGCGGCTGCGGGTGGCTTGAACGTTCGGGGACGACTGCAGTTCCTCTGCAGACGGGGCCACAAGATCAACGATGACGTCGGCAAGATTTCGGGCAAGCCTGACGGCAGGATGGCTACTTCCTCGCCGAAGCCCTTCGGGCCCCGAGAGCGATTCGTAGGCTACCTGCCGGCGCCCAAACTCCTTTTCACGCTCGTAGGCCTCGGCGTCGATAGCCGGGTCGGCGCCCGAACCAGCTAGAGGTACGCCCTCTCCGGGTTCCCAATCCATAGCCGTTCGCCGTCCTACTGCCCACAGCCATGCCGTATCGGATGACACCTGGTAGGTCGGCGTCAGGTTGATCTGTTCGGGGCCTGCAGAGGGCGGTAGCAATAGGGCCGACGGTGAGACGTTCAGTGCGAGCGCCAAGACAACGAGGTCATCTGCATCCACACGCCGCGTGCCCGCCTCAATCCGTGAGATGCCTAGCGGCGGAATCAGCCGGCCAGCTTCCTTGGTCCTCGCCGACAAGTCGGCCTTGGTGAGCTTCCGAGCGGTCCTGAGCCGCTCCACATTCCACTGGACCCGCTCTCCGATCGGGCCAAGCGGATTCTTCTTCTCGGTCACGGTGGTCACTCCCACAGGTTGCCACATCGGCGCATCGAAATAGAACCCTGGCACTCCCATTTGATTCCCACGCCTTCCCGGTCTAGCCTGATCGCAGACGCATCGAAATCGAGTGTCGACGTCTCAAACATGGAGATCACCATGTCGAAGCAGATGGTCTATGGTCGCGGGGAGACCCCAGACCTGTTGACCGCCAAGGAGACCGGCAAGAAGCTCCGCAGGACGGAGAAGACCCTGGCGAACTGGCGTTCCGGCGGTGTCGGACCCGCCTATGTCAAGGTCTCGCCCGGCCGGAGTGGTCGGGTCTTGTACATCGCCGCTGACGTGGACCGGTGGATTCAAGAGCACCGGGTTGAGGCGGCCTAATGTCTGCGAAGTCTCCGGACGTCTGGACTGAGGCAAAGATCCGCGCACTCGGCGTCCGGCTCGATGGCGTTTTGGCTGTGGAGATCGTCACCGGCTATCGGCGCTCTCAGGCGTATGCGCTGCTTAGGACCCCGGACGTGCTGCCCTTCCGAGTCCTGAAGATCGGCCGTCGGTATGTGACCCCAACAGCCGACGTGCTCCGGGCGCTCGGCCTTGAGCCCACGTCAGCAGCCGTTGAGGTGCCCGCGCAGAACGGGGCGCGCCTGGCCGATGCGAACACCGGCCCTCCAGGTGCGCGTGCGGCCTAGCCCCGGCACGACAAAGCGGCCGGCCCCGACAAGACCGACCGCTCAAGACGTCACCGTCAACTACCTCAACGCTTAGAAAGTAGCACAGAATGGCTGCTCAGGGCACGAATGCCGTGCCGAAGTCGCGGACTCGGCGGATCGCTGAGGCGCCGCGCGTTCGCGGGCGCCTCATCCTGGTCAAGACCGGCGTCGGCACGCAGCAGAGGTTCATCTTCTACGCCTGCTGCGCGTGCGGATCGCAGCACCGGGTCACCGAGTTCGGGATCAGGGTCACTGCGTGCCGCAACGGGCTGGTGTTTGTCGTCGCCGGCGGTGCGTGATGATCCGCACCGCGGTCACGCTCGACCTCACCAAGCACGACGCGGACACCGCCGCACGCCGTCGCCGCGTCTTCGCGGCACTGGGATCTGTCGACAGCCGCACCCTGGTCCGGATCGTCGTCGACCGCGACGCCTACTTCGACGACACCGTGTCGAGGATCGCCAGCTTGACCCTCAGTTGCGACGTCGAGGTCTCCGGGCCGGACGCGCGGTACGTCAGGCAGTACGCGTGCCTGCTCGCCACCTTTCAGGAACAGTGTCGGCGCGTCGAGGCGGGAGACTCCCGGTGACCAACAGTCCCGCCATGGACCGCGTGCGCAGCGCGATTGACGCTAAAGGCGCGCGGTCCAAGAACGTCGGCGGCAACATCCGTTGCCAGGGCCTGTGCCACGACGGCGACTCCGACGACATCGTCAGCGTTCAGTACGACCAGGCCGCCGGCAAGGTCCGCATGCGCTGCTTCAAGCACTGCCCCGACGAGGAAGTGATCGCAGCCTACGGCCTCACCTGGGCGGACCTGTACGACAAGCCGCACGCCAAGTCCCGCGGTGCCGCGCGCGAGCACACCTACGAGCGTCGTGGACGCGTGATCGGCGTCAACTCGCGGACCAGGGATCGGGACGGCGGCAAGAAGGACTTCTTGCCGCTCACCCCAACCGGCGACGGCTGGGTCCTGAAGTCGAACGACGAGCTGAAGTCCGCCCTCTACAACTGGGATGCTGTCGACAAGGCGCTCGCCGACAACGTCGAGATCTGGGTGACCGCAGGCGAACACGACGCGGACAGTCTTAACCGCGGCGGGCTGGTGGCGACTACGAACTTCGGTGCCGAACTCGCCTGGAAACAGTGCCATGCCGATGCGCTCAAGGGTGCGCGGATCAGCATCGTCCTCGACAACGACGACACCGGAAGCCGACGTCTCCCGCTGCTTGCGCAGACCCTCACGGCCGCAGGCGCCACCTTCCGCACGTTCAGGCCGTGCGACGGGTTCAAGGACGTCACGGACATGCTCACGGCCGGGCATGACCTGACGTCCCTGGTGCCGGTCAAGTCGCCGATGCCCGCCGAGGACGAGGAGACCGCGGCGCAGCGCGAGTTCGACAAGCGCCTCCTCGAGGGGGCCCGTGACGGCGCGTGGTTGGACCAGCAGAACTTCCCGCCGCTGAAGTACGCCGTTGAAGGGTTGATCCCTGAGGGCTTCTCGTTGCTGGTCGGACCGCCGAAGGCGGGGAAGTCGTGGCTGATCCTCGGTGTGCTTCTGGCGGTCTCATCTCCTGGGGGCTACGCCTTGGGCACCATCAGCACTGGCGATGCGCGACGGGTGCTGTATCTCGCGCTAGAGGACGGCGACCGCCGCATGCAGGACCGATGCCGGACCGTTCTCGGGGGCGGTGTGGAGATCCCGCCGCTGTTCCACTACATGACGCGGATCTTGCCCGGCACAGCAATCGCCACCATCGAAGCGTTCCTTCGGCTGTACCCGGACACGTCCTTCGTCGTCGTCGACACTCTGGGCAAAGTGCTGCCGCCCGCGATGCAAGGAGAGTCGGCCTACCAACGCGACTACCGCATCGGCGGGGACCTCAAGCGCATTGCGGACGACCACCCGGGGCTAGCCATTGTCGTTCCCCACCACGACCGCAAGGCCGGCAGCGAGGACTTCGTCGACTCCGTCTCCGGCACGAACGGACTTGCCGGGGCGGCGGACACCATCGTCGTTCTGGCACGCGCCCGGCAGTCGACTGACGGGCTCCTGATGGTCACCGGACGAGACGTCGAGGAATCCGAGTACGCGCTGACGATGGTCGACGCCGTCTGGACTCTCGACGGAACCGACCTGGCCGCAGCGGCAAAGAATGCCGTCGCACGGCGCGAGAGCGGCACCATCTCCGACCGCACCGCCGAGATCCTTGCCTTCGTCCGCGACCACGGCGACGGCATCGGAGCTGCTGACGTTGCTGAAGGCGTCGGCATCGACCAGGACCAGGCTCGGGTGTACCTCAACCGGCTAGAGAAGGCCGACAAGATCGCGAAGTACAAGCGTGGCGTCTATGGTCCGATCGCCACCACCCCTACCTCAAACCGTGTTTCAAGTGTTTCAACTGTTACGTCTGCGGGTGCGAAGACCTCCACAACGAAACAACGAAACGCAAATAACACGGTTGGTGGTGCCCCGCTCAAGTTGGTGCCCGACCTTGGCCCCAACCTCGGTGACGACCCCGACGAGATCGGGGACCTGTGATGCCTCCAGTCGCCGAACTCATCGACCAGGCCCGCGCCGCCGGCGTCACGATCAGCCGCGGTGACGACGGACGCCTGCGGATGCGCGGACCTCGGCGCGCCGCCCAGATCGCCCAAGCCCTGCGTAGCCGGGAAGACGAAGTTCTCGCACTGCTGCCACCCGCCCACCGCTGCCCGTGCGGGGCGGCCGTCGGTGTCCGCCTCTACCACTGCGGCTACCGCTGCCCGCCGCACACGCCCGCGGCGCTCGCCGGCCGCCCCGAGGCCGATGAGTACGTCCCGACCCCGAAGCCCGTGTCGGCGCCTGCGCAGACCTCCGAGGCGTTCCCGTGGCCCGCCGACGAGACCGGCCGCTGCGCCACATGCCAGCGCCCGTGCCACCGCTACGGCAACGGCGGCGGGCCACTGTGCGCGGGTTGTCGTGACGCCGACCGCGCATGCGCACCCGGGGAACCCCTGGCGCTGGGAACGCCAGCTACGGCGAACGCGGTGGAGGGAACGGCGGGCAGCAAGCCTTCGGGAGGTCATGACGGTGCCTCATTTCGGGCTAGGTCATGACGGTGCCCCAGCGGCAAGAGGCCATGACAGTGCCTGATTTTGCGGTAGGCCATGACAGTCCCCACCGCGGCCCGCTCAAGCCCGCCCCGATCCCGCCCCACGGCAACGCCCCGTCAGGCCGGCGCGGACCCCACAACCGCGTCGGCTACACGTTCACCACCACTTCCTGAAAGCCGCACACCTTGATCCGATCCGACGGCCCCGCGGTCATCCTTACCGCCGGCGACTGCGCCCGCCTCGACCGGGCTCTGCGCGACGCCCTACGGTTCGCATGGCTCGGCCGCCGCGCCGTCCCGCCACAGTCCCTCGTCGAACTCGCCGACCTCGTCCACGTCGCCGCCTCCGAGTACCGGCCACAGGACCGGTCCGGCCCGGTGACCAGCAGGACCGGTCACGTTTTGGCTCGCACCGCCCGCACACCGGCAGCCTCAGGAACGGAAGAGGTGCTGCTTACCACGACAGAAGCGGCTCGACACCTGGGATTGACCGAAGGCCATGTTCGAAAGCTCGCCCGCAACAGCGCCATCCCAGCGGAGCAGGGCGCAGGAGGAACAGGTTGGCGGTATCGCAGGGCAGAGCTGGACGCGTGGGACGCACACCGGAAGGAGATCGAACGAAAGGCCGCCTGACATGGCGCGCATTACCAAGGGTGAGCAGGCGCTGATCCCAAACGTCGGGTTGATGATGTCCGACAGCCTGATCAAGTCTCTGACCCAGGATGAGCTTTCCGACCGGGTCCACTACGCCTCCACGCTGATGGCGAAGGCCCGCATCACCGATGACCCGACGCTCAGGCGCAGCTATTCGAACCTGGCGTCCGCGGTTCTCCGCGCGCCGGAATCCCGCGATGAGACCGAGCGCCACGCAGGCGACCTGCTGACGAAGGCGCGTCTCACCTTTAGCCCAGTCGACGCCGCCCGCCTGCGAGACCAGGCGCAGAAGCTGCTCGACGACAACCCGGTCGCGCCCCGACGCCAAGACCGCCTCCGTAAGGCCCTGCGCAAAGCCGCCGCCGACGGACAGGTGGCGGTGTACGACAAGGACGGGAACCTCGTCGGTGTGTGCGACCCCGGGAAGATCACCGAGTTGATCCAGCCGCCGCAGCCGTCCGCGAATGACGACCAGGCCGCCGTCGGGCAGCGGGACATGGGTACCGCGAAGGCGCCGCCGGCCGCTGAAACCCCTGCTGCGGGCACCCCGGATGAGGTGGCGAAGCGCCGCCTAAGCGGGATCGTCGTCCGCCGCCCCATCTGAAGACTTCCCACACTTCGGCACTCCGGACCTGTCGGCGGACCCGTCGAGTGCCGGAGACGGCCCGGACGCGTTCGGGGGCTGGTCACACCCCCCTTCGAGGTCAGCGCGTCCGGGCCTTCGAGAACGGACTTTGAACATGGCCGAGGACACTCACAGCCGCGGCAACAACGGCAAGTTCTGCCGGGGCATCGCCGGCGCGGAACGCGACGCCCAAGCAGCCCACCTGAGGGCGCAGGGGCTGTCCTACCGGCAGGTTGCCGAGGCCCTTGGCTACGCCGATGCCAGCGGCGCGTTCAAGTCCGTCCAGCGGGCTCTGAGCGCCGTCCCGGCCGAGGCTGTCGCCGAACTACGTGCCGTCGAGGCTGCGCGGCTGGACGAGCTGACACGGCGGGCGTGGGCCGTCGTGGACAAGACCCACCTCGTCGTCGCCGCCAACGGCCGGGTCGTCGAAGGCCCCGATGGTCAGCCGCTGATAGACGACGCTCCCACCCTGCACGCCCTGGACCGGCTGCTGAAGATCGCGGAGCGGCGTGCCCGCCTGTTCGGGCTGGATGCGGCGAAGAAGTACGAGGTCCGGCAGCAGGTGGTGACGCTTGACGCGATCGACGCGGCCATAGCCGACCTGCGACGGCAACTCGACGAGTACCCGGCGCCCGACGTCGCCGAGGAACGGTGATCCGTGGCCGACGAGAACAACCTGCGGGCCGCTGCGTCCTTGGCTGACTGGTACACGGCGTGGCGGTTCATCACCGAGATCAGTGCCGCAGAACTGTACGGCGTCGACATCGATATGGCCGCGCTGCTAGCCGACTACGACCAGGCCGAGATCATCAAGGCGCTGCTTTCGCTCGTCTGGGCCTTCTTGGGTTCGTTCGGGCCGACATGTGCCGCGGCGGTTGTTCAGCGCTGGGGCATGGATGTTGCCCGCGCCGAGGGGGTGGCCCATGAGCGTTGGAGCTGAGGCCTTCACCATCCTCGCGGTTCTCGAGGCCAAGGACATGGCCTCGGAGATCTACGACAAGGTCCAGCACAAGCTCGGGGAACTGTCCGCGTCGTTCAAGGGCACCGCGGACTCAGCCGCGGCGGCCGGCGCGAAGATCGACGAGTCGCTTCTGGAGACGGCTTCCGGGGCGGACGCGCTGACGCTGGCGAATGCGAAGGTCGAGGCGGCGTCCGGGAAAGTGGCCGCGGCCACCAAGGCTCAGGCCGATGCTGAGCGGGCGCTTCTCGAAGCCCAAGAGCAGGCACGGCTGGCTGCCGACGGCGACACCGAGGCGATGGAGAAGCAAGTCCTTGCCGCCGACAAGCTCGGTAAGTCTCAGCAGGCGGTTGCGAAAGCGACGCAGGGTCTCAAGGACGCGCAGCTCGAGCAGAAGGCGATCTCCGACGCGACGTTCAAGACCGTTGACGACTCGACCAAGAAGACCGGCAACGCTGGGGAGAAGCTCGGCGCGGTCGCTTCGGCGATGGGCAAAGTCGGCGTGGGAACGGCGATAGCCGGCGGTCTGATGATGAAGGGCGCCGCGAGCTTCCAGTCCTCTACGTCGGTCCTGGAGACCTCCGGCGGTGAGGCCGCGAACCAGATGGACACGGTTCGTAAGGGGATCCTCGGCTTGTCCGGATCGACCGGGACCGCGCTGAAGCCGCTGATCGACGGCATGTACATGGTCGGGTCCGCGGGCTTTACCGGCGGATCAGGACTGCGGGTGCTCCAGTCCTCCGCGCAGGGTGCGAAAGCGGAGAACGCCGACCTCGGCACTGTCTCCAACGCCCTGACCACCATCTTGAAGGACTACAACATCACGGTCGCCGACACCGCGGACGGCCAGAAGGTCGCGAACTCCGCGATGGACCAGATGATCGCGGTGGTCCAGAACGGCAAGACCACCACGGAGGCGCTCGCCGGTTCGTTGTCGAACGTGCTGCCGATCGCCTCATCGGTAGGCCTGTCCTTTGCGCAAGTTGGCGGTGCCATGGCCACCATGACCGGCCAGGGCATGTCCGCGCAGCAGTCCGCGCAGGACCTGAACAACGTGATCGGCAACCTGGCCGGCGGCAACAACGTCGCGACCAAGGAGATGCAGCAACTCGGGCTAAACGTCAACACCGTGCGCAAAGCACTCGCCGACCCCAGCCAAGGCCTGACTGGGGCCTTGGACCTGGTGAACGGCGCGATCGCGAAGAATTTCAAGTCCGGGTCGCAGGTCGTGAAGACGTTCCAGGAGTCGGCGTCGGCTGCCCAGAACGCCAACACGATGATCCAGTCGATGCCGAAGAACCTGGCGTCGCTGGCGAAGTCGTACCTCGACGGTTCGGTCACCGCCAAGCAGTGGAAAGCCGACCTGCAGAACCTGGATCCGGTGTCGGCGAACTTGATGAAGCAGTTCGCCGGTGTGGCTGATCAGACCCACGCGTTCAACGAGCAGCTCATGCATGGCACTTCGGCGCAGCAGTCTGCGTCCCAGGCGCTGTCGAAGATGCTCGGCGGCACAACCGGGTTGAACGTGGCGTTGATGCTCGGCGCAGACCACGGCAAGACGTTCGCCGGCAACGTGGCGAAGGTCGGGGAAGCGGCCAAGGGCGCCGGCTCCGACGTCGAAGGCTGGGGCACGATCCAGAAGAACCTCAACCAGAAGTTGGCCGAGGCCAAGCAGACCGTTGAGGCCGCGGGTATCTCCATCGGTACGGCGCTGCTGCCGACGGTGACATCGCTCGTGAAAGAGATCATGCGAGTGATCCAACCGATCGTCGACTGGATCGAGGCGCACAAGAAGCTCAGCGCCCAGATCATGGAGGGTGTCGCGGCCTTCGGCATCTTCGTCGGCGCAGTCAACCTGGTGGCCAAGGCGTTCGGGGCTGCGAAGAAGGCGGCCGACGCGGTTGCTTCGGTGTTCAAGGGCATCGGCAAGGTGCTGGACTTGTTTACCGGGTCGGCGGCCACCAGCGCGGCCGCCGCCGACACTACGGCGGCGAGCATGGACGGCCTGGCCGCATCCGAGGCTGCAACAACGGCGGCGACCGAAGAGGCGACTGTCGCCGCGGACGCCTCGAGTACGTCATGGATCCGAGCCGGCCTGTCGGCTATGGGCACCGCCGCTAAGTACCTTGTCCTTCGGGGGGCTCAGACTGCGGTTACGGTAGCGACGCGAATGTGGACAGCTGCACAGTGGCTGTTCAACGCGGCGATGACGGCCGGCCCGGTGATGCTGGTGGTGGCAGCGATTGCGGCGCTTGCTGCCGGTGTGATCTACGCCTATACGCACTTTCAGGCGTTCCGCGACGTCGTGAAGGCGGTGTGGGACTGGGTCAAGGGTGCGGTCGTTGAGACTGTCGATTGGGTCCGCAATCACTGGCAGCTGATCCTGGAGATCTTGACCGGGCCTCTTGGCCTGGCTTTCGCGTTGATCCAGAAGTACTGGGGCGACATCAAGCAGTGGTTCTCGGACGGCGTGCACGACGTCGAGGGGATCCTTAGCTGGTTCGGCTCCCTTCCGGGGAGCTTCGCGCACTGGCTCTCCGATGCCTCAGCCGCTGTGGGGCGCGGAATCGGCGACGCAGTGAAGTGGTTCATCGGGCTCCCCGGTCGCGTCACCTCGGCGATCTTTGGATACTTTGGCCACCTGGGCACCGACTTCAACGGCTGGATCAACGGCGTCCTCACGTCCGTCACCAACGAAGGCGCCAAAGTCCTCCAGTGGTTCAAGGACCTCCCGGGCAAGGTCGTTTCTGCCCTTGGCGATCTCGGAAAAACCTTGTGGAATGCGGGCGTTCAGCTGATCGAGGGCTTCATCGACGGCATCGGCTCGATGTTCAGCAGCGTAAAGGACAAACTCGGCAGCCTCGTCAACAAGTTGACCGACTGGAAGGGGCCGCCGGCCAAGGACGCTGTGCTGCTCACCGGCAACGGACGCCTGGTCATTCAGGGCTTCATCGCGGGCCTCGATCAGCAGATCCCTGCCGTGAAGGCGAAGTTGGAGGGGCTGACTGCCACTGTGCAATCCTCGGCGGCACCAGTGGTGCCCGCGATCCCTGCCGTCGGATTTGGCGTCAACAGCGGCTCAAGCACGATCGTGAACGTCACCAACAACTTCGACGGCGCGCACATCATGAGCGACCGCGACATGGACATGCTCGTTCAGAAGATCGGTCGTTCAGTTGCAACACGGATCCTGCCGTCCGGTGGCCTGAGGGTGGCGATGTGACAGGGCCGATCAGATACCGGGGCGTCGTCATCGAGGATGTTCCCGGCGCGCCGTGGATGGTCGCCTACGGGTGGCGGGACAACGTCAACAGGCACTTCGCGGTGATGCGAGCGTGCCCGTCCTACAGCAGCGATGAACTGCGCTTGGCATGTTGGGACAGCCTCGTCGCCACTGTGTACGGCACGTGTGACTTGTGCGGCGCGGTCGCATCGACGCCTGCCGAGGCAAAGGTGGAGCCGTCGGACGGCAGCGGCTTCACCGGACGTTGCCTGTTGGCGCACAGGGACGGCTGTTCATGCTCGGACGAACGGCTGGAAGATCTCGATCGACGCGACTCACCCGACGGACAAGGCACGCCGCCGGACTACTCAGACCAATCGGTAGACGTGCTCGCAGCGTTCTTGACGATGGCGACGGAGGCGTCGACATGACCGAGCATGTGCGGCGACTACCGCCGCCGGAGCTGGGGCCGATGTTGAAGATGGCGCGCGTCAGGGTGGGACTCGGGGTGAGGGAAGCAGCGCGGCGGGCCGGACTGTCGCACTCGTACCTGTTGCGGTTGGAGTCGGGGCAGCGGTGTCCGTCAGTCGCGGTCGTTGAGGGGCTCACCGGCGCGCTTCGGCTGTCGGACGACGAGCAGTTCCGGCTCGCCGAGTCGGCAGTTGCGGATGCTGGTCGGGCGCATCCCTTACGGCGCTTCCCGGTCCCCTAGGGCACCATTCTGACTCTTGCTAAGGGACCTTATCGCGAGTCAGAACTATAGGATTGTGGCATGAGCGTCGCAGCCTTCGAACCTACGCCGAACCCCGAACGGGCCGTCTCCGAACGCACCCGACAGCGCATCTCCGACGGCATGAGCGACAACACCCGGCGCGCCTACGATCGGAACCTCACCGCGTTCACCGCTTGGTGTTCGAGCACCGGCCGCAGCCCGCTGCCGTGCACCGCCGAAACCGTCGCCGAGTACGTCACCGTCCTGTGCGACGCCGGCCGGGCACCGGCGACCGTCGAACAGCACATCGCCGCGATCCGCACCGCGCACCGGCTCGCCGGGTATGAGCACCAACCCGTCACCACCGCGGCCCGCCTGGTGCTGCGGTCCTACCGTCGTGAACGCGCCCAGACCGGCAAGCGGACCCGAAAAGCACCACCGATGGTGCTGGATGCGCTACGCCCCATGGTCGAGGCCTCCAACCCGGACGCGGCCGCTGGGCTTCGGGACCGGCTGCTGCTGGTGCTGGGCTTCGCATTGATGGGTCGCCGCTCGGAACTCGCGGCGCTCAACCTGGACGACGTCGCCGAGACCGCCGACGGTTTGCTGGTGACGATCCGCATGTCGAAGACTGACCAGGATGCTGTGGGTGAGGAAGTCGCGATCCCACGCGGGCAGCACGCCGACACCGACCCGGTGCGGATCCTCGCCGCCTGGCGAGCTCTGCTCGCAGAGAACGGCATCACCGGGGGCCGGCTGCTGCGCGGGGTCGACCGCCACGGGCGCATCGGCGAGTCGATCAGTACTGACGGAATCAACCGTGCCGTGCGCACTGCGGCGTTGCGGGCGAAAGTCCCGAACGCGGAGAAGTACACGGCGCACAGCCTTCGTGCGGGAGGCGCGACCGCGTCCTACAAGGCCGGCAATCCCGTCTCGGCCATCGCGCAGCACGGCCGGTGGGCTGAGAAATCACCGGTCGTCCTCGGCTACATCAGGTCCGTCGACAAGTGGACGTCGAACCCGATGAACGGAGTCGGACTGTGAGCGGCGTCGCAACCTGCTCCCGCCCGTGCAAAAGCGGCCGGCCATGCCGCAGGCAGGTGTTTCCGTGGCACGACGATTATGACCGCATATGCCTGACCTTGCCTGATCCGATGTCCTGCATCATCCACCTCACTGCCGCCGAGCGTGCCGACTTGACCGCCGCGCGCGCACGGCATCAGCGCGTCATGGACGATCGCCGGGCAACGCCTCGCGAGCCTGCCTGTTGGGCGTGGCCGGTGCCTGAAGATTCCTTGGGAGATGCCCGTGCCGCGATGGCGTCTGCTGCCGCAAAATTCGGTGACATCGGCGCCAGGGCCGTTGCGCTCTACTCGGACGATGACGCCACATGGGACGCCCTGGTCCGTTGGCATGACCACCGTTGTGCGGCTTGCGGACATCCCAATGGCGCTGAGGTCCGAGACCACGATCACGCCACGGGGCTCATCCGAGGGTTGCTATGCCGCTCGTGCAACGCCCTTGAGGGACACGGCAACGATCACCACTTCGCTCTCTACCGGCAGCGCCCACCATCCGTGATCCTCGGTGTAGAGATCCGCTACTACAGCCCGTTTACCGGCTATGCGGAACCTCAGTCGCCCGAGGCTGGCGAGCGGCTGGAGGCCTCCCCGATTCACACCTTGGCGTCGAAACTCGCAGGCTGAGACCTGGACGCCATCGGCATTAACCTTTCAACATCAATCTCCTGACGCCTTGTGTTCACGCCTGCACCGTTCGAGTTGATCCGTTAGCAATTGCAGCGCTGCTGCGTCGCCCTTCCCCTGCGCGAACTTCCCTTCCTGGTAGATCTTCTGGACAAGGGTTAGCGCTCGAACGGAGTCGGTTTCCGCAACCACGCCGGCGGCGTACTGACGAAAGACGTCCACCGAAAGATCGAAGTTAGTCATACATAACATCCGATCAGCCCGATCGCGGCAGAACCATTCGGCCTAGGCTGTGCGGTTGACACCGCCAGACGTCGGCGTACAGGCCGGAGTGCCGGCGTCGGTCATCGCCCAGCATGGGCGGTGCGCCGAAAGGCCGCCGGTCGTGCATGGCTACATCGGGGCAACCGATCGGCGGACGAGCAACCTGATGAACGGGGTTGGGCCGTAGTGGCGACACTTAGTTGTTGCCGTTAGCGGTTTTGGTCAGCCACATCGGATTAGCATCCGGCCATGAACCTTGACGAACGGTGGCAGCGCTGGACCGAGCGCTTCGCCCAGGCAGAACGAGACATCCGCGACCTGTTCCACAACCGTCACGTCTGGGTCGCCCTCACCCGGATGTGGGATGAGACCGCGGCCGAGATCGAGTTGAACACCATCGTTCGAAACTGGCATATCAGGCTCTACGTCACCACGCAGGTAACCGGAATCCGTCGTGAGTGCGATCCGGGCACGACCACATCGAGTCTTCTGAACTGCCTTCAGGAGTTGACCAAGTTTCCCAGCATGATGGACCGTGCTCGCTTCGAGGCCAACGTCGATGCCAACCCCGAGATCGCAAACGAGTTCAAGGCCGTCAACAAGAGGAAGTTCGATCAGTTTGCTACCTCAACAACCTCGGGCGAGTTGGACGTGACAAAGATCGATGCGGACATTGAACGACTCAAGGGTGCTGCCGAAGCGGCCCGTAGGTACATGAACAAGATCGTTGGGCATCGCGAGTTCCCGCCCAAGCCGATCACGCTGTCATGGGCTGACCTAGATGGCGCCTTGAACATGGTCGGGATAGTCCAGAAACGCTACTACAGCTTGTGGAACGCGGCTGTGATCAAGGGGAATCTGACTCCCGAACTGCCCGCTGGCTGGGAGCATCCATACCGGTTCGCGTGGCGCCCGACCCACTTCGAGGTTCCGCGCGCACGCCCCCTCGACGAATACGTGACGCCGCAGGAAGGTATCTGAGGCTCGCCCTAGACGTGCCCGGCCCTGATTGACGGCTCCACATCGTTTCCGCTGTTGACTACAGGGTCGAGCTAAACCTGACGTGCGTGGTGTTCCTGGCCACCTACGGCAGAAAAGGGGGTGTCCAATTGGACACCCCTTTCGTCTTACGCCAGCTCTTGCCTCGGCCACGCTAGGGACCGACGCCCAGCTTCCCGGGCTGTGCTGTGGCTGTAGCAATTGTCAGGGCGGCCGTGACCGTGTCGGCGAGGGTGTCGCACACCGGTGCGCCGTACCGCCGGGCTGGAAGATCAGGTAGCGGTTCCGTTCGGGATTCGGACAATCCGGCGGGCAGCCGAGCACAACACGGCCCTCGGCGACATCAAGCCCGAACTCGACGTTGGTAGTGAACCCCGGCATCTGCGTGACGTCGCGGGGAATCTAGAACAGAATCGCGCTGGCGCGCGCTCTGGCCGCGGTCTCCCACGCAACCTGGTCGTCATAGCGTTCGGCACGCACGCCACCGCGGGACTCCGGCGACAATACCGTCAAGGTTCCGGGCCCGGTCCATCGCGCGGCCAGCAGCTCGACCGCGGCCGAGCGCCAGGATGCCGGGCCGCCGACGGCGGGCGTGGGGTCGGCCAGGAACACCGAGACACCAGGACCAGGCAGAGGCTCGCGCGCCATCACCACCGTGACGGCCGGTGCCGTTTGCTGCGGCGTCCATGGCAGTAGAAGCCCGTCACCAGCGGCACGCGGCACGATATGCCAGTGCAGGTGCGGCACGGTTTACGTGGCGGCCGAGCCGCGGTTGCTGATCAGGTTGAAGTCGCCGAGCTCGGCGGCAAGTGCGGCAGCGTGGGCCGCAGCCATGCCGGTGATGTCCGGATCCTCGGCGGCGTCGGCGACATGCCGCCGAGGGATGACCAGAACGTGGCCAGCGTTGACACCACCGCTGCGAGGTCGGAACGCGACGGCGTCCTCCCACTCGCGGATGATCCGTGCGGGGGCGCCGCCAGCGGCGATAAGGCAAAACGGGCATTCAGGCATGGTTACGGGCCCTTCACGTGGCGGTTCACTGCAGCGACTCCCACACCGGTGTGATCGTGAAGTGGTCCCAGCCGCCGCGCACGTCTGCGTTGCGTTCCCGCCAGACCAGGCCGGCCGGGCTGAGGTAGTCCCCGACCGCGCCCGGCCGCTGCGCGACCATCGCAGCCTCGGCGGCGGACAGGCGCACCGTGTCGGTGTCGCCGGCGCGTTGCCGCACCCAATAGGCGGGGGCGCCGTCGCCGCTCACGATTCACGCTCCAGGTACTCGACCTCACTGGCAGGCACTGACCACTCCCTGCCACCGCCCTCGGGCCGCAGGTGGACGCGCCGACTCGCATACGGGCCGCGCAGGTGCTCCGGGATCGCCGACGGCATCACCTCGCCAACGCGCCCCTGAGCGTCACGCGCCAACAGACGGCGCGGCATCACCGCGCTCTGCTGCGGGGCCGAGTCCGCATCCGGCATGCTCATCGCTGTTCCTCCGTTGGTATGGACCACGCTTCCTCTAGACAGGAAATCGGTGGAGGCGGTCCTGCATCAGGTACCTCGACCCGACATCGAACCTGACATCTGGCCAGACACTGGCCACCGGACGCGGCTACCTTGGGCTTCATGGAGCGCAGCAGCCTGACATTCCGGCAGGCACGGCTGAACGCCGGCTTCACACAGGCCCAGCTTGTCGCCGCCTACGCCGACACCGCGCGGCTGCTCGGGATCGGCGGCACGGTCACCGAACGCACGATCGCCCGGTGGGAAAGCGATACGCCACCGTGCCCCGCTCCAGCAGCACAGCGGGTCATCGAGACCCTGATGGGTATCCCGCTGGAAGACCTCGGGTTTCCCGTACCGGTGCATCGGCGCACCACCCGGCGTGTGCCCTCCGAAACGGGTGTTGACCGGCGCACGTTCCTCGCCGACACCGCCGCTGTAGCCGCCGGTGCCGCCGGATTGGTCGGCGCCGAGGACGCGCACCGGGTCGACGCCGGACACGTCCGGCAATTGCAGCAGGACGCAGATCAGGTGTTCGTCGTTGACCACTCCCGCGGCGCTGCCGAAGCCGACCAACTCGCCGCCGCGCTCCTGGACCGCACCACCTCACTGCTGCGCCACGGGTCCTATCTGCCGATGATCGGGCACCGGCTACAGCTGCTCAGCGCCGCGGTGCACAGCCACCGGGCATGGCTGAACCGGGACCGGGGCGACCTGGACGCGGCCCGCCGTCACAGCCTCGAGGCGCTTGCCGCCGCCCGTCTGCTCGGCGACCGCGACACCGAAGCCGGCGCACTGGCGAATCTGACTCTGATCACGACTGATCAAGATCGGGTGTGGGAGGCACGCGCTGCCGCCGAGGGCGCGTTGGCCGCCGCCGGCCGCAGCGCCGCTCCCACACTGCAGGCGATGCTTGCCGTCCGGATTGCCGGGGCGGCCGGGGCGGCGGGGGACCTTGCCGACGCTCGCCGCGCCTTGGTCGCCGCGGCCGGTCATCTGGAGCGTGCCGGATCCGACACGCCGCCGCGGTTCGCCCGGTTCTTCGGGCCGGCCGAGATGGACCAGGCCACCGCGGCGTTCTACCTCGACGCCGGACGTCCCGCCGCCGCCGTGCCCTACCTACAGGCCACGGTGCGGGGACTGGGGGACGCATACGCCCGCAACGCTGCGGCGTACCGGTTGAAGCTCGCGGCGGCGCTTCTGGCGGCCGGTGAGGTTGAGCATGCCTGCCACGAGGCGGGGATCGTTGCCGACTGGATCGACGGCACCGGGTCGGCGAGGATGATCGCGCGGCTGCGGGAGGTTCGGTTAGGCCTGGTGAAGGTCGACACCGAGGCGGCGCGGGCGTGCGTGGAACGGATCGATACGGCGTTGGAGGCCTCGTGACGGTGGAGTACGCCCTGACTCGCGGTGAGGCGGCGCTGCTGCTGCTGGATGAGGTAGCGCCGATCGTCGCGGCGGCGTTCGCTCAGTCGCCGTACAACGAGGCTCGCAGCGCGGACTCGCCGGCGCTGGCCCGGTTCGAGAAGCAGACGCGGCAACCGGGGTTCGCGCTGGCGACCGCGCACGTCGGCGACGAGGTGGTGGGGGTGGCGTTCGGCTACACGCTGTCCCCCACCACCGGGTGGTGGAAAAGCGTCCTCGAACCGGTCGACGCCGATACGTTCCGGGAGGACGGCGCGCGCACGTTCGGCCTGTTCGAGATGGCGGTGCATCCGGACTGGCAGCGTCGCGGGATCGCAACCGGGCTGCACCGGAAGCTGCTTGAAGGACGAGGCGAAGAACGGGTGGTGTTGAACTGCCGCCCGGACGCGACCGCAGCGCAGGCGGCCTATGCCTTGTGGGGGTATCGGCGGGTCACCTCGACGATCCCGTGGGACGGGGCGCCGGTGTACGACGTCCTGCTGCTCGAGATCTAGGTGCCGCTGCCCGCGATGTTAGCGGGTTCATGTGTTAGCGCGTTCGGGCCATTGTGGGCATCGCATCGTTCCTGTTTTATCCCATCGAAGTTGGTCGGCGGCCATAGCTGTGACCTGCGATGGGCAACATCAGCGGGACGCCGCACGGTGATCCGTCCCGCCGAATGTGGTTGCTCGACCAAGATCTGTCCGTGTGTCTCGCTGAAGGTGGCCGCTCCTATGCGGTTGCTCCACCTGTTGTCGATGCGCTGACACAGGCTTCCTGTTGAGCTTCTTAGCTACCTCTGATGGGTGCGGCAGATGTCGTTGCGTTGCGCTCCGTCCGCAGCTGGATTGCTACGCCCGGAATGTGCCCAGTCCAGCTATCAAGTCAGATCCCTGAGTATCTGATGCCAAGTGGGGCATATCGGCGAGTAGGCGCCGCAGCGCAGTGAACCCTGCCGGGCTACAGGCTGCGTTCGGGTTCTATAAGGGGGCTTGATCGCGAGCATGGAAATCGGAGACCGTCGTTACCATCCGTCACTGACTGACCTCAAGCGGCTCAAGCGGCGAGATGTCCTCCGTCAAACGCTTCGACTTTGTTTGGTCGCTCTCGCCGTCCTGATCGGGGTGCTGCTCGTCCTCCTGTCGCCGCTTGCGCTGCGCGCGTTCGAGGATTTTGGAAGCCTTGACTGGGCGCGTCTGAGCAACATCGGCTCCACCTATCAGGCCGTTGGCTCCTGGCTGGCGATGCTGTCATTGGTAGGCGTTGCCTACTCCCTCGTTATTCAAGCCCGCCGATCCCGCACTGACCGGCTTCAACACGACCGGGCGAGGCACCGCGAGATCATGCGAATGGCGATGGATGACCCGCTCTACATGGATGTTTGGGGCAACATGACCAGGGTGTACCCCGACGACTTCGACGCCCGTCGGCAATACCACTACATCAACATGGTGTGGAACTACTGGAGGACCTCCTACCAGTTGGGGGAAATTGACCCCCGCAGGGCGCACGTTGCAGCCATCGAGCTCTTTGAGGGCCGGCCTGGCAGGGACTGGTGGGAGCGGGCTCGTGGGTTCTGGATGTTCTTTGAGCAACGGGGGAAGCTGCGAGAACTCGTGCAAATTATGGACGAGGAGTACCAGAGGGCGGTGGATGATGGCCCACCCGTCGAACCTTCGGGAACGCTCGACCCTTCCCCAGCTCCAAAGGCCGGTATCCGTCTTCGAGTGATCAAGGTTGTTGTTGCTGCGGCCATAGCCGGGCTGGTCGTTGAAGCGATCGGAAGACGCGTTGCCAAGTCAGCTGCCGAGACCTGCCCCCGCCCCGGAAGGGGTTCGCCGTTTGGCGGGAGAACGTCAAGCTCATCTACATCATCACCTGGGAGCGCTGCTCGTAAAAACTGAAGACCTGCAACTTCACCAGGACGGGACAGTTCCAACCCATAGGTTCCGCGACCGCCCCGCGGCCGGGAGTCCACGGTGAATGGCGTTGCTCAGCCCATGATCACATCATCCGCACAACTGTCCTTATGCGGAGTCAGAACCGGCCTAAGACGGACGCGGCTGGGGTCGACCGAATGGCGGCACGGCGGGCGCTGTTGCCACCTTCCGGCAAGGATTTAGGGGGAGGTGGTCACCATGACGGAAGACAATGCAGGGGGCATCGGGTACGAGCAACTTGTCACCGGCGACTACGTGCGGCACTCCTGCGGATGGAACGCGGCAAGCACCTGGTGCGGCAAGCCGATGCGTTCAATGCGCAGGCTCCCCGACCCCATACCGGCAGCATCGATTCAGGCCTGCGCGAAGTGCGCTCAAGCCGAGTCCGAGGCGGCGTTCAAGGCAAGCGGATCGCACTGATTGCCGCAATGGATGCCGCGGACTCGTGGGTGGCACTCTTCCTGACACGAACGAAGGCCCGGACCGCGTCAGGTCCGGGCCTCGTTTTCAGGGGTCAGCTTTCGCGGCCGTGCAGCCAGTCGAGGAACTCGAACTCCTCGTCGATGAAGGTCCGCTGTTCGTCGGCGCCTGCGGTGTGTCCGTAGCGGTTTGAAGTGGCCCGGGTGTGGCGGTTTGAAGTGGCCCTGGGCCAGTTGCGCCTGTGCGCGTTTTGTCTGGAGGCGGCCTGAACTGGCCCACCTCACCTCACGGGCATACAACCAGGTCAGCTCAGGTCTGATCGCTGCTCTACCGACCCAGCCCGGGCCAATCAGATCGAAACCCAGCATCTGGGATGGCCAAGAGGCCGGGCCACTTCTAGCCGCCAGACCCGGGCCACTTCAAACCGCTACATACAAGCCACCCGACTCGCCCAGATCGGCCGCTCCGAGGAACTGGACGCACCGCTACGGGCCCGCGTGCGCGCCGAGTACAACTCGCTACTAGAGGTCGAGTCCAAGGGCTGGACCGACCCGGCCCCGCTCGGCAAAGCCGTAGCCGATCTGCCGGAGTTCCCCGGCGACGCCCTGCCGAAGTGGGTTGCGGAGAAAGTCGCCGCTGTGGCCGACGAGACGCAGACCCCGATGGACCTGGCCGCCTCGGTTGCGCTCGCCACGCTGGCCACCGCATGCGCTGGCAAAGCTCGCGTCATTGTCCGCCCTGGTATGTGGTCCGAACCGGTGAACCTGTTCCTAGTCACCGCCTTGCCGCCGGGTACCCGCAAGTCCCCGGTGTTCAGTACCATGATCACGCCGCTGCTCGCCGCCGAGAAGGTGCTTCAGGACACCGCACGCCCGCAGATCGTCCAGGCCGTCACCACCCGGCAGATCGCCGAGGAACGCGCCGCACGCGCAGCCACCGCAGCGGCGAAAGCCAGCCTCGCCGACCGGACGATCGCCGAGATCGAGGCACAGGAGGCCGCCGCCGAGCTGGAGGCCGCGACCGTCCCGACCCTGCCACGCCTAGTCGCCGACGACATCACCCCCGAAGCCGCCGCCTCCATGCTCGCCGACCAGGGCGGACGCCTGGCCATCCTCAGCGCCGAGAGCGAAATCTTCGCCATCATGGCTGGCCGCTACTCCGGCACCCCGTCCATGAACGTGTTCCTCAAGGGCCACGCTGGAGACATACTCCGGGTGGACCGGCGCGGCCGGCCCTCGGAAACCATCGACCGGCCCGCTCTCACCCTCGGCATCTGCACGCAGCCTTCCGTACTGCGCGATCTCGCCGAGATCCCCGGCGCCGCCGGACGAGGCCTGCTCGGCCGATTCCTGTATGCACTGCCGACCGTCAACGTCGGCAACCGCAACACCGAACCGGACCCCGCCGAGCCTGCCACGCACGCCGCCTACGCCACGCAGCTGCACGCCCTGGCCCTGTCCATGGCCGAGCGGGACGGCGAGGCCGAGCTGACCCTGTCGCCTGAGGCCAGCGCGCACCGCCGCGACGCCTCGGCCCGGTACGAGAAGCGCATGGCGGACGAAGGCGACCTCGCCGGAATCCGCGACTGGGCCGGAAAGGCAGTCGGCGCCGCCATGCGCATCGCCGGCCTACTGCACCTGGCCGAGCATCTATGTGACGGCTACGACAAGCCGATCAGCGGTACCACCGCCGCGAATGCCATCCGCATCATCGACTACTACGCCCTGCACGCCCTGGCCGCCTTCGACGCCATGAGCACCGACGAAACCATCGTCCGTGCCCGCGCCGTCCTGGGTTGGATCCACCGCGTGCAGCCGGTCCGCTTCACCGCCCGCGAGGCCTTCACCGCCGCCTACCGCCAACGCTTCCCAAGGATCGGCGACATGGACGCCGCGCTGACCGTCCTGGAACGCCACGGCTACATCCGACGCCTGCCCGACCCGCCAACCGCCGGACGTGGACGACCTCCCGCTCCGGCCTACGAGACCCATCCCAGCATCGGCACCTGACCTCTCCGTGTCTCCGCAGTATCCGCAGAAATCATTTCTGCGGATACTGCGGAGACACGGAGAGCCTTTCGCGGCCCTGGGCGGCGCCCAGTACTGGCCCGGGCAGCGCCGCCCAGTGCTCCAATCGGCGATCCATGGAATGTTCGTCGCTTACCGGCAGTGGCAATTCGGTAGTCTGATTCGCTCGACGTCAGGTCTGGTCCTGGCGGCAGGTTCTCCGGAGGCGCGACGCGGGTGCTTGGTGTGGTGTTCGTGCATGGGGTTAAATCCTCTCCAGCGATGTGGGACGCGTTCGCAGGGCTGATGGCCACCGATGAGCACCTCGCCGGGGCAGCGGCCGAGCCGCGACCACGATTCGGTTATGCCACCGGCGTATGGCGGCCGTGGTGGCGGCCCTTGCGGGTGCTCCCGTCGATCACGACAGCAGCTGACAGTCTGAAGGAGTATCTGGTTACCGAGGCTGCGGGGTTTGACTCGCTGGTGCTGGTGGGACACAGTCAGGGCGGTTTGGTCATCCAACGGTGCCTTGTTCGGATGCTGTCCGAGGGCCGGGGTCGGGAGCTGAAGAGGATCCAGCGGGTGGTGCTGCTGGCCACCCCCAACGCCGGCTCCCAACTGCTACTAACCACGCGAGGGCTGTTGGTACGACGCAACCCGCAGGAAAAGGAGCTGCGCCCCTTCGACGAGTTAGTAGCCGACACCCTACGGACAGTGCTGCGAGACGTGGTTAATGCCCCCGCCGAGCCGACGGAGCGGTCCTGCCGGATTCCGTTCTCGGTGTACGCCGGGGAACAGGATGGGGTGGTCACTCGGGCCTCGGCGCAGACGGTGTTCCCCGAGGCAGCAGCACTGCCCGGGGATCACCGCACCATCGCCCGCCCCACCTCCTACGAGCACCGCACTTACACCACCGTAAAACGTCTGCTGCTGGCGACACAGGGCGACAGAGACCCGCCGGTAGACACTGTCACCACCCTCGGGCCAGCCAATCTGGAGGTACACGCCGCAGCCAAGTCTGTCTTTGACAAGAACAGCTGCACAGCGGAACCAGACCCGCCGTTGACCGCCTATCTGCCACGCGGGCACGACTTTGAGCTGCGCAAGATTCTGTCCGGCACATTCGCTGGCGGCCCGTCACGGCTGGTGATCTTGACCGGCGAGTCCTCAACGGGCAAGACCCGCGCCCTCTACGAGGCGCTGCTAGAGGTGGCGCCGAACGCACCGCTGCTGCATCCCACCGATGCCGGAGACCTGCTCACCTTCATAAAGGGCGGCCGAGTGCGGTCGGGATGCGTGCTTTGGCTGAACGAGGCTCAGCGCTTCCTCTACGGAACCGACGGGGAGAATGCGGCGGGCCAACTACATGCCATATTGCACGGCAGCACTGGAATCGCCGTGGTGGGCACCTTGTGGACCGACCCGTATTGGTACGAGCTGACTGCTGCATTGCCCGGTGACCCTCACGCCCAGTCCAGGGCGCTGCTGAACCATCCGGCCTATGCGGTGCGTCTAAACGTGCCCACAGGCCTGGACGGCCGTGACCTGGAGGCCTGGCGGAGCCTGGCCGCCGCTGCTAGCGATGTCCGCCTTTGGCAGGCGTCGGTCGCCGGGGCCGGTGATGGGCGGGTGGTTCAGCACCTGTCCGGCGGCCCGGAGCTATTCGCCGCCTACTTGGCCGGCCCCGGCCCACTATTCACTGCCCGCGAGCATGCGCTGATTACCGCAGCGTTAGACGCCCGCCGCCTTGGCCATCGCGGCCCGTTGCCTGCCGCACTGCTCGCCGAGGCCGCCGACGGCGACCTGCCGGCGCACCACCGCTCGCCCGACCATGACTGGGCGGAACGCGATCTACGAGCTCTAACAATCGGCAAGCGCGATAACGGTACGCGTACCGACATTCACCACTCGCTAACTGCTATAACTGCGGTCTACCCTCGCAGTGGCGATCCGGCCCGCTACAAGCCTGCTGATTACCTCGAACAGCACACACGTCGCCAGCGCGTCGAATCTCTTGGCACCGCACCCCTGTGGCAAGCCCTGATCGAACACACCACGGATCGCAGCGATCAGGACGGACTTGCATGGCAGGCTTGGTCACGCGGCTTGCGGACCATCGCGGTACGTCTGTGGCACAAGGCCGTCACCGCCGGCCACCCCGCAACCGCCTTGATCGCACTCGGCCCCACCCTCGACCCCGAGTGCGCTGCGGTTGATTACACGATCGCCCACGCCGAGCTGATCATCCCGGACGAGGTGAGCTGGCTGCTGCAGGAGTTGCGTAGGGCCGGACTTGAGCATGCGGTTACATCTCTACTGGCACGCGACCCGGCCAATCACGTTAACCCCACCAACCCGGAAGCCGCGACGCGACTTCTTAGGGTCCTCCGGGAGGCTGGAGATACGCATGCAGCCGCGAAGCTAGCCGAGCGTATCTCCGTCCACGCCGACCTCACTGACCCATTTGCAGTGGGCTCCTTACTGCGGGAACTGCAAGATGCCGGGGACGAACAGGCGGTCACGACGTTGCTGGCACGCAATCCGGCCAATCACGTGGTCATCACCATCTCAGGCTTTTCCTGGCTTCTAGGGGCATTGCAAGCGGCTGGGGAAAAGCAAGCCGCCACGAATCTCGCCGAGCGCGCCGCCGCCGAGGTCGAAGTCACTGACCTGCACACATTGGCCAGCTGGCTGGAGATATTGCGGAATGTCGGAGAAATGCAGGCTGTTGGGACACTGTTAGCCCGTGTTTCAGTTTCCCATGTCGACCTGACCGACCCGGGAGCAGTAGGCCTCCTGCTACGCGAACTGAACGCTGCCGGGGATGGCAGAGCGGCCGCGGTGCTGGCTCAGCGCGCTGCAGCAGACGCTGACCTCACCAACCCGCGAGCAGTGACCTACCTGCTGCCGGCGTTACGAAAGACCGGAGTCGATCACGTTCTCGCGACGCTGCTAGCACGCCGCTCGGCTACCCAGGTCGACCTAACCGACCCATTTGCAGTGGGCTCACTGCTGCGGGAACTGCAAGATGCCGGGGAAGAAGAGGCGGTCACAACGTTGCTGGCACGCAGTCCGGCCAATCAGGTCGACATCACTACCCCAAGCTCTGTGGCCTGGCTCCTAGAAGCATTGCGAAGGGCTGGAGATGACCAAGCCGCCGTGAGACTGGGAGAACGTGCTGCCGCCCACACCAACCTCACTAACTCAAGTGAAGTGGCCTACTTAGTGCAGGTGTTGTGGACAGCCGAGATCAAGCGGGCTGCCGCGACGCTGATCGAGCGTGCTGCCGCCGACGCAGACCTTGCCGACCCGACCGCAGTAGCTCGCCTTCTAAAGGCTATGCGGACAGCTGGAGATGTGCGGGCCGCCGTGACCTTCGCCGAGCGCGCTGCCACCCACACCGACCTCACTAACTCGGCAGCAGTGGCCGAGTTATTACGAGGCCTACGGGCGGGCGGGGATGCGCAAGCCGTCGCAATACTGCTGGCACGCAAGCCTGCCGCTCATGCCGACCTAGGCAAGCCGGGCGGGGTTTATCGTCTCCTGGAGGCGTTGGAGGAGGCCGGCGATGTACAGGCGGTTACGCAGCTCAATAGGCGAGCCGAGAACGCCGGACTACGTCCCGACCAATTCGAACCCTATGGACGTGAACCCGACGGCCAGCCTTCTCGTCCGTGGACCTGGCACAGCCTCATCCAAGGCGTTGACCAATCACACCAGCGAACTTGATGGCGCGACCGCGCCTTGCACCCTGTGGACTGTGGAATGGATTCTGGAATGAGGAACGCGCGAAACTCCTAGTCAGCTGTGCAATGAGGGGTGCAACATGTGGGATCGTTGCAGGTAGAAGCCTCGTAGTGACTAAACGGCGGGCTCGTAATGCGTAGGTCGTCGGTTCGATTCCGACAGGAGGCTCCGCAAAGGTATTAAGACAAAGGCGCCCGCTGATCCAGCGGGCGCCTTTGTCGTGTCGCCGCAGCGCTCCCTCTACTCGGCTGGTCGGCGAGGCGCGTGGGGCGGGTGGGTGATGCGTGGGTTTCGCGGAGGTCGGTGTTGAAGGGGGTTGGGGTTGCCGGTGGGGTGGAGTGGGGGTGGGGCTATGGATGGGCGGGGGCTGGGTATCTCGCGGAGCTGGGGCGGTCGGGGATCCGGTGGCGGTTACGGATTGTGAGTACTGGAAGGCGCGGGTGCTGGAGGAAGACCTGTACGAAATCGCAGGGGTGCACTCGCCGCACATCACGACGGTGAGGCAGGCCCCGGCAGCTGCATCTGCCTAGTAGGTGATCTGCACGGTTTCAGGAAGCACCCTCACCAGCGTCCTCTCGCAGCTGCTGGGTATATCGCTCAGAGCACGCGCACGAGGATGATTGCGACATTCCGATATATATCGACGTTCACGGCAGGCACGGATTCCCCTTCTTCCTCCAGCCGGGAGAGGCCGCGACGATAGCAATCGACTCGACCATCGTGCGCCGCCGTGACCGGGTCGAGGTCACGACGTCGTCAGGGCGTGTGGGCTGGCGAGGGCGGCCGCGTCGGCGAACCTTGCAGATTCAGATCTCGCCTTAGCGGCGGAGATGACAAACTGAGCCACGCGCCAGTCGCGAGATCGGTCGATGGTCTTGGCTGTCGCCAGGACACGGAATCCTTGCGCATCGACGAGAGCCTCAATAGAGCGGCGAGAGATTGAGCTTATCCGCATCGGTGCAGGGTAATGCAGGACTCGTTGCTGAATCCATCTGATCCATCGAAACGGTGCTAGGACAAAGACGGCCGCTTTGGCTGTTGGGCGCGGCGCGATGGGAACAGAGAGCATCACAAGACCATCGGGCCGCACGACACGGAGAAACTCGCTGATATAAGCGAGTGCCAGGTTACGCGACAAGTGTTGCAGCACCAGGCTCGTATAGACGAGATCGAAAGAGTCATCGTCAAAACAGCGCAGGTTAGGACGCTGGTTGTGAACATACGTGCATCGACCATGGCCCGCGTGCCGAGCGGCCTCGCTGAGCATGCTCCGAGAGATGTCCACCCCGACAACCTGCTCGAAGTGCTCCGCCAGCGCCAACGTCAGCCGACCTGCGCCGCAGCCGAAGTCCAGCGCCGTCGCCCGCGCGCCGCCGGCCAGACCTAGTCGGTTGACATAGGCCATCGCAGCGTCGATTTCCAGCCGCCCCGATGCGAAGAACTCGTTGATATCCCACCGGCGGCCTTTCTTTTGCGGATCGACGCACACCGCCCACAGCGGATCCTCCATGCCCAGCTGCTCCCAGTCCGCGGCCAACTGGTTTAGCTCATGGGCATTCTTCATTCCCTGAGTTTCTCACGTAGCCTGACCCCATGAGCGGCGACTACCGAGTGAAGCGTGCCTACGACGCACCGGTAAAGGCGGACGGGAAGCGGATCCTGGTCGATCGGCTATGGCCCCGCGGCGTCAGCAAGGAAGAGGCTGAGCTCGACGGCTGGGCCAAGGACGCGACGCCCTCGAATGAGCTGCGCAAGTGGTTCCATGAGAACCGGGACGAGTACGCGGTCTTCAAGGAACGCTATGACGCCGAGCTGGAAGGCGACGCGCAGAAGCAAGCCTTGGCGGAGCTCCGCGCGCTGCACGCTAAGCACACCGTCACCCTCATCACCGCCGCCAAGGACGTCGAGCACTCACACGTACCGATCCTTCTGCGGCACCTGGAGCGCGATGCATAGGGGCCCGCGCAAGACGCGTTAAGGCTCTGCGGTACAAAGGAATCGGAGGGAAATCCGATGAGATTCCAGACGCAGATCGACGTCGACGCCGCCCCCGACGTGGTGTGGCGGACCCTGACCGACGTGGAGTCCTGGCCGAACTGGACCGCGTCCATGACCTCTGTAGAGCGCCTCCAGCAGGGCGAAGTCGGGGTCGGAAGCAGTGCGCGCGTAACGCAACCCAAGCTGAAGGCCGCCGTCTACACCGTCACCGACTGCGAGCCGGGCAAGTCCTTCACCTGGGAGATGCGAACCACCGGCGTGAAGGTGCGCGCAGGCCACAGCCTCGAAGCGCTTAGCGAAGACCGGACACGCATGGTTCTCATCGTCGAGCAGACCGGCTCGCTGAGCGGTCTCATTGAGGCGATCTTCGGTAAGCGCACGCGCCAGTACGTTTCCATGGAGGCAGAGGGCCTCAAGAACGCAGCGGAATCGCTAAGGGCGAAGCCCGAGGAGCAATAGCAGTAAGCGAAACCGAGAAGCGACCTTGGGCTCCGAGACCGACCTCAGGCCCCATCAGTCCAAGGTCGCCGTCTCATCCGAATCCCAGTTGCCCGTCTCCATGTTGTAGTCATACAACGGACGCCCCTTGCCCCCGCTGGTCTGGAACGGCTGGCCGTGGTCGTCGATCCGCACTATGCCGCTGCGATCCCCGCTGCTCCAGTCCAGTTCCAGGTACCAGCTGACGTTGACCGCGGTCGCGTGCGCATAGACGGTCAGCACCTGCGGATCGGTCTTGGAAACCTTAAAGGGGAAGTCCACCGCAGGAATCACTGTGTCGCCCTCCTTGCCCGCCTGGGGACGCACCAGCGGACGGTCGGCGTCGAGATCCACTGCGAACGAAGTCGCCGCCATACCGCTTCCGCATCCCGACGCCATAGAGAACGCCGACCATGGCAGCGCCGCGGCCTTGCTCATCGTCCGTACATGCAGAGAGTGCAGTACGACGGTGTCGCCCGACGTCCCCTGCACTGCCAACTCCAGCTTCATCGTCCCGGCCGGTACAGCGCCCAGCGCTTTGGCCCAGCCGCGCGCGTCCTGCTCAGGAGGTGGCGGCGGAACCTCTGAGGGCTTCCGGTTGAGCAGGTACCACTGGTCGCACTTGTCCTCCCACTGGTAGGGACGGATATCGACCGAGAGAGGAGCGGGGAGGGATGGAGACGGCGAAGAGGGCAGCAGAGA
Source organism: Catenulispora yoronensis (assembly GCF_039531695.1). NCBI lineage: Bacteria > Bacillati > Actinomycetota > Actinomycetes > Catenulisporales > Catenulisporaceae > Catenulispora > Catenulispora yoronensis. The sequence continues at coordinate 54,272 of NZ_BAAAQN010000021.1, read as the reverse complement.
TGTAGGAGCAGTGGAGATAGGAGCCGCAGAAGTAGAAGCAGCGGAGGTAGAAGAGGCGGGCCCCGCTGCGCCTGGCGACTGCTGTGGGCTCGACTTCCCGGAGGTGGCGAACACAACCCCTGCGACCCCAGCCCCGACGCCCAGAACAGCAACGATCGCGAGCGCTGGAAGCAAGCGGCGTGGAGTCCGCACTGTGGGTCCAACGCCAGAGGACTCTGGCGGATTCTGCAGAACTTCACCAATAGGCGAAGTCTCGACCGGCTTCGGCTTCGGCTCCGGCCCTGACTCCTCCCCAGCAGCCACCTCAGCGACCGTTGAGGAACGAGCCTCGGACGCCAGCATCCACAGCCGATAGAGCTCCGCCATCTCCGCCGCCGTGGCACCGGTCAGCCGCGCGAACTTCTCGATCGTCGCGTACTCCGCCGGCACCGATTCCCCGCGCACGTACCGGTGCAGTGTCGACGTCCCCACATGCAACCGCTTGGCGAGAACGCCGTAGCTGAGCCCGGAACGCTCCTTCAACGACCCCAGCAGTTCGGCGAAACCGTCCGCCCCCGAGCCCACCAGATCCACCTTCCGTCCCGGATCCGCGTCCCATCCCCTGCGCGAATCCGCAGCTCATGCTACGGGAAACCGTCCCAGGCACGACAAAACCCTGTTCTACCCCCGACGAGCGCCACGCCGGAACGGACAAGCTGCGGAGCCATGACGAATCGAATGACCGACCGAATGACCGATCAAATGACCGACCGCCTCGGCACGCCCCGCAAGCACCTCCTCGCCGTCGCCGCGATAGCCGCCTCCGGCCTCCTCGGGCTGACCGCTTGTGGCAGCGCCGGCAAGGCCGACGCGGCGAACGCCGGCTCCGGCTCGGCGGCCACGAGCACCCCGGCCGTCGGCGCGCCGAGCACGAATCCGCCCGGGGCCGATGCCACGTCCGGATCCGGGGCCGAGTCCGCCACCGCGAATCCGAGCCAGAACCCGAGCCAGAACCCGACCCAGAGCCAGAACCAGAGCCCGAATCCGAACCAGAACCCGAACCAGACCCAGACCCACTCCGCCCCCACCGCCCCCAAAACCACCACCGCCAAACCCTCCACCCCCAAAACCACCGCCCCGGCCCGCCCCACCGACTGCGCCACCACCCAGCTCAAGCCCACCGTCACCAACCTCACCCGCCCTGTGAACCACGTCCTGCTCACCGTCACCAACACCGGCACCGGTCCGTGCAACCTGTACTACTACCCCGGCCTGCGCTTCGACGCCGACCAGCAGTCCGTCACCCAAGCCGTCGAGGACAGCAAGCCGCAGGCCGTCGTCACCATCGCCCCCGGCGAGTCCGCCTACGCCGCCATCGGCACCTCCGCGGCGGACGGCTCCGGCGGCGCCGGCCGGGTCGAGAAGCAGGTCGAGGTCTTCCTGGAGTCCCGGGACCAGTCCGGGTCGCTCCCCGGCGAACTGACGTTGCCGCTGCCGGCGAACACCTATGTCGACGACAAGGCCTTCGTCACCTACTGGCAGTCCGACCTGCAAAGCGCCGTCGCCTGGTAGCCGGCGCACAGGTACGAAATGCGGCACCGCCGCGAACCTGCTGCGAAACCGCCGCGAACCTGCTGCGAACCCACCACAAACCTGCCCGAGAACTCTGCGCATTACGGTGGTTGCATGGAGTCATCGCCGCCCGGGGTCCGCGCAGCGCTCGCCATCCCCGACTTCCGTCGGCTCTGGATCGCGTTGTCGCTGTCCAGCCTCGGCGACTGGCTGGGGCTGCTCGCGCAGTCCTCGCTGGCGGCCTCTCTCGCCGGCGGCGGCTACGCGGGCCGTTCCTACGCGGTCGCGGGCGTGTTCGTGCTGCGGCTGGTCCCGGCGGTGTTGTTCGGACCCATCGCCGGGGTCGCCGCCGACCGCCTGGACCGGCGGTCGACCATGGTGGTCGGGGACAGCGCGCGGTGCTTGCTGTTCGTCTCGATCCCGCTGGTCGGGACTCTGTGGTGGCTGTTGGTCGCGACGTTCCTGATCGAGATCGCGGCCATGTTCTGGATCCCGGCCAAGGAGGCGACGGTCCCGAACCTGGTGCCGCCGCGGCTGCTGGAGTCGGCGAACCAGGTGTCGCTGCTCACCGCCTACGGCACCGCGCCGCTGGCCGCTGGGGTTTTCACCTCACTCGCCCTGGTCACCGACGCGCTGGCCAGCCATTTCGCCTTCTTCACCGCCAAGCCGGTCAACCTGGCCCTCTACTTCGACGGCCTGACCTTCCTGTTCTCGGCGCTGACCATCGCCAGGTTGAAGGGCATCCCCGCGCGGTCGGCGACCGAGCGCGCCGCTCGGCGCGAGAACCGCACCGACAGCCGCTCGGCGCTGCGCACGCTGCTCGACGGCTGGCGCTACCTGGCCGCCGACAACCGGATCCGCGGTGTGATCATCGGCACCACCGGGGCGTTCGCGGCCGGCGGCGCGGTGGTCGGGCTGGCCCGGACCTACGTCGGCGACCTGCACGCCGGGCAGGCCGCCTACGGCGTGCTGTTCGGCGCGGTGTTCCTGGGCCTGGCCGCCGGGATGGCGACGGGGTCGCGGGTGCTCGCCGGGCTGCCGCGCGAGCGCCTGTTCGGCGTCGCGATCACCGCCGCCGGGCTGGTGCTCTGCGTGTTCGCGGTCGTGCCGAGCCTGCTGGTGGGGGTGCTGTGCGCGCTGCTCGTGGGATTCCTCGGCGGGACGGCGTGGATCGTCGGACAGACCATGCTGGGCCGCGAGGTCGCGGACGAGCTGCGCGGCCGCACCTTCGCGTTCGTGCAGTCGCTGATCCGGGTGACGCTGATCCTGATCCTGGCCGTCGCGCCCGCCGTGGCCGGTACCGTCGGGGCCCGCACGATCGAGCTGCCCGGCCCGGCGTCGATCACGTACGGTGGCGCCGCCATCACCTTGTTCGCGGCCGGTTTGCTGGCGGCGGGCGTCGGGTGGGTGGCGTACAGGATGATGGATGACGTGCCAGGGAAATCGTTGCGGCAGGAACTGAAGGCGGCGCTCAAGCGCACCGCCCCGTCGTCGCGCGCCGCCGGAGGCGGAGCGGGATCGGGATCGGCGTCGGGATCAGCGGGAACGGGAGCGGACGCCGACGGCGGCGTGCACCTGCCGCCGGGCGCCGACACGCCCGGACGCGGGACCAGGACAGGAAACACCATCGCCGCCGGCACCCATCCGGCCTCGACCGCCGGACCGACCGCCGGCCCGAACGCCGGCGCCTCGACCGCCGCCCCGGCCCCCGGCCAGGCCGCCGACCCGAACACCGGCCCCTACCCGGGCACCTTCATCTCCCTCGAAGGCGGCGACGGCAGCGGCAAGTCGACGCAGCTCGCCGCGCTCGCCGACTGGCTGCGCAGCCGCGGCCACGAGGTCGTCGTCACCCGCGAGCCCGGCGGTACGCCGCTGGGCACCAAGCTGCGGGCCATCGTCCTCGACGCCCGCAACGCCGGCGCCATCTCCTCGCGCGCCGAGGCGCTGCTCTACGCCGCCGACCGGGCCGACCACGTGGAGCGGGTGATCCGCCCGGCGCTGGCCCGGGGCGCGGTGGTCCTCACCGACCGCTTCATCGACTCCTCCCTGGCCTACCAGGGCGCCGGCCGCGAGCTGTCGCAGCGCGAGGTGGAGCTGCTCTCGCGCTGGGCCACGCAGGGGCTGATGCCGGACATCACGGTCCTGCTGGACCTGGACCCGACGGTGGCGGCGGGACGCCGCACCGGTCCGGCCGACCGGCTGGAGCTGGAGTCGGCGGACTTCCACCGGCGGGTCCGCGACAGCTACCTGGCGCTGGCCGAGGCCGATCCGGAGCGGTTCGTCGTGATCGACGCCGCCGCGCCGATCACCGAGATCAGCGGCCGGGTCCGGGCCCGGCTGGAGGGGCGGGTCCACCTCTCGCGGCGGGAGCAGAAGGAAGAGGCGACGCGGCAGCAGGCCGAGGCGGCCATGCTCGCGCAGATCCGCGCCCAGCAGCTGGCGTTGTTGTCGGAGGAGGAGCGGCAGAAGGTCGCCGCCGAGGCCGAGCGGCAGGAGCGGGAGCGCGTGGAGGAGGCCGCCCGCGCGGTCGTGCGGCACGAGCACCGGCAGCGGCTGGAGGAGAGCGCGGCGCGCGCCGAGCGCGAGGCGGCGGCCCGGGCGCGGGAGGCCGCCGAGCGGGACCTGTCCGCGACCGGCGCGACCGGCGCGACCGGAACCACCAGCGTAACCGGCACGACCGGCACGACCAGCGCAATCGGCACCCGGGCCGACCGGTTCGGGGCCTCGCCGGAGCAAGTATCGGCCGCGGCCCGGGCCACGGCCGAGGCCCGCGCGCAGGAGCAGGCCCGGGAGCGGGCGCGGCAGCAGGCCTGGGAGCAGGCCGCGGCGCAGCACGCCAGGCCGCAGTCCGCCGAGGCGGCCGACATCACGGCGCCGTCGGCGCGCGGCGAGTGGGACGTTCCGGACTACGTCGCCGAACCGGAGTTCGACGAGATCGGCGAGCCGGACGCCCGGTCGCTGGCCGACGAGTTGTTCGGCGTGCGGCCGGCGCGGCCGGGCCGGTCCGGGGAGGACTCGTGAGCGGCGCAGGACTCGTGAGCGGCGACGGCTTCGACAGCGTTCCCGAAGCGGCCGGCGCGGGCGCCGATTCCCGAGCCACGCCGCGCTCGACGACAGCCTTCGAGCCCTACGGCGTCTGGAGCGACCTCGTCGGCCAGGACCATGTCGGCGCCGAGCTGGTCCAGGCCGCGCTCGGGCACGGGATGACGCACGCGTGGCTGCTCACCGGTCCGCCCGGTTCGGGGCGGTCGACGGCGGCCCGGGTGTTCGCCGCCGCGCTCCAGTGCACCACGCCCGGCGAGCCCGGCTGCGGCCACTGCCTGGGCTGCCGCACCGTGCTCGACGGCACGCATCCGGACGTGCTCCAGCTCGCCACCGACCAGTTGTCGATCGGCGTCGCCGACACCCGCCAGCTGGTCCGGCGCTCGTCGATGACCCCGTCGTCGGGCCGCTGGCAGGTGCTGCTGATCGAGGACGCCGACCGGCTCACCGAGGCGGCGGGCAACGTGCTGCTGAAGGCTGTCGAGGAGCCGTCGTCGCGCACGGTGTGGATCCTCTGCGCGCCCGGCCGCGAAGACATGCTGCCCACGATCCGCTCCCGCTGCCGCCACCTGCTGCTGCGGACGCCGCCCTCCGGGGCGGTAGCCGAGATCCTGGTGCGCCGCGACGGCGTGGACCCGATCCGGGCCCGGGAGGCCGCGCGCGCCGCGCAGGGCCACATCGGCCGGGCCAAGCGGCTGGCCACCGACGACGAGGCGCGGGCCAAGCGGACCGAGGTGCTGGCGCTGGCCTCGTCGCTGACCGACATAGGGTCGGCGCTGGCGGCAGCGCAGAAGCTGGTCGACGCGACGATATCGGAGGCCAAGCGGACCGCCGAGGAGCGCGACGCGCACGAGACCGCCGATCTGCGGCTGGCGCTGGGCTTCCAGGAGGGCTCGCGCAAGGCGGTGCCCGGCGCGGCCGGCGCGTTGAAGGATCTGGAGTCGCGGCAGAAGAAGCGCGCGACGCGGATGCAGCGCGACGCCCTGGACCTGGCGCTGGTGGACCTGGCCGCGTTCTACCGGGACGTGCTCGCGGTGCAGCTCGGCGCGCTCGGCGGGCCCGGCGGCGACGTCACCGAGCCGGTGCACGACGACCAGTACGCCGCCGTGCGGCGGATCGCGGCCAACGGGACGCCGGAGGCCACGCTGCGGCGGATCGAGGCGGTGCTGGCGTGCCGGAAGGCGGTGGAGCGGAACGTGGCTCCGCTGCTGGCGGTGGAGGCGATGGCGGTGAGCTTGCGGTAGTTCCGGCAGCCGGCATCAGGCGTCCGGCAGCCGTCTTGCCTCGCCGCCTACACCGCCATCCGCCAAGGCCGCACCGCCGCCACCGGCATCGCCTCCCGGGCGGCCCGCTCCCGGTGCTCCTTCGGGCTGATCCCGCGCACCCGCTTGAACGCGGTGCTCAGCGCGAACGCGCTGCCGTAGCCGACCTTCTCGGCGACCGACGCGATGGTCGCGGCGGGGTCGCACAGCAGGTCGGCCGACAGCGCCAGCCGCCAGTTCGCCAAGTACGCCATCGGCGGCTCGCCGACCTCGGTCGTGAACCGCCGGGCCAGCGCCGCACGGGACACGTGCGCGGCGTCGGCGAGTTCGGCGACGGTCCACGGATGCGCGGGATCGTCGTGCATCAGCCGCAGCGCGGTCCCGATCACCGGATCGTCCTGGGCGCGGTACCAGGCCGGCGCCTCGACGTCGGGGCGGGCGAGCCAGGTCCGCAGCGCCACCACGGTCAGCAGGTCGAGCAGGCGGTCCAGCACCGCGTCCTGGCCGGGGGCGTCCCGGGCGACCTCGGCGCCCAGGAGCGGGATCAGCGGCGTGTCGCATTCGCCGCTGCGCAGCACGGCCAGCGGCGGGAGCGCGGCCAGCAGCGGCGCGCAGATCTCGCTGAGGACCTGGTACGTGCCGGTGACCAGCACCGTCGCGCCGTCCGGGGCGTTGCCCCAGCTGCGCGTGCCCAGGGTGCGCAGGTCGCCCAGGTCCTCGCCGGAGGGCGTCGTGCAGCGCTGCCCGGGGTGGATCAGCGCCTGCGGCTCGGTCGCCGGGTCGTCGGCGACCGCGTACGGGTCCGGGCCGCGCAGAATCGCCAGGTCGCCGGGACGGAGCTCGGTCGGGGGCAGGCCCTCGGGCAGCACCCAGGCGGATCCGGAGACCACGGCGACCAGCGTCAGCGGCGCGCGGTCCCGCACCTCCAGCGCCCAGGGCGGCGTCAGGTGTGATCGCAGCAGGAAGGCGCCGTCGGCGCGCGGTCCGTTCAGCAGACCGGCTATCACGTCCATGCCTCGACTGTAGACGATGGCGTATGGATGTGTGGAGTCTGAGCCATTCTGAATCTCATTCGCGGCCGGTGTACTGGTTCTCATGAACGAGAACACGAACGAAGAGACCAACAAGACCAACAAGACCACCGAGACCGCCGGGACCGCCGCCTCCCCGCTGACCCTGGTCCTCGGCGCCTCCGGCAAGACCGGCCGCCGCGTGGCCGACCGGCTGGAGCTGGCCGGAGTGAACATCCGGCGCGGCAGCCGCGTCGCCGACCCGGCCTTCGACTGGGACGATCCGGTGACCTGGCCGGACGCGCTGGACGGCGTCGGCGCCGTCTACCTGTCCTTCTTCCCCGACCTGGCCGTCCCCGGCGCGCCGGAGGCCGTCGCGGCCTTCACCGAGCAGGCCAAGGCGGCCGGAGTGCGGCGCGTGGTGCTGCTGTCGGGCCGCGGCGAGGTCGAGGCCCAGCGGTGCGAGCAGATCGTCGCCGACGGCCCCTTCGAGTGGACCGTGGTCCGGGCCAGCTGGTTCGCGCAGAACTTCTCCGAAGGCGCGTTCCTGGACTCGGTCCTGTCCGGCGAGGTCGCGCTGCCGGTCGGCGACGTCGGCGAACCCTTCGTCGACGCCGAGGACATCGCCGACGTCGCGGTCGCCGCCCTCACCGAGGACGGCCACCACGGCCAGGTCTACGAGGTCACCGGCCCGCGGCTGCTGACGTTCGCCGAGGCGGTCGCCGCCATCGCGCAGGCCGCCGGGCGCGAGATCGCCTTCACGCCGATCCCGCTGGAAGCCTTCACCAATTATCTCGCCGAGGCGGGAGAGCCCCAGGAGGTCATCGACATGCTCGCCTACCTGTTCACCGAGGTCCTGGACGGCCGCAACGCCCACATCGATGACGGAGTGTTCCGCGCCCTGGGACGGCCGCCGCGCGACTTTGCCGACTACGCCGAGACCGTCGCCGCGAACGGAGCCTGGAAGTGACCGCCGACTACTCGCCTGCCAAGCACACCGGCACCCGCGGTGCCGCGACGATCCTGGCCTCCGCCACCATCGTCATGGGCCTGATCGCCGGCGTCTACTACGCCTTCGCCTGCGCGGTGATGCTGGGCCTCGGAGCCTCCGGGGACCGGACCTTCATCGAGGCGATGCAGAACATCAACACCAAGATCGAGAATCCGCTGTTCTTCCTGAGCTTCTTCGGGGCGCTGGTGCTGCCGGCCTGGGCGCTGCGCAAGTACCGGCACGACCGCCGGATGCGGCTGTGGATCGCCGCCGCGCTCGGGCTCTACGTGATCGGCCTGCTGACCACGATGGGGATCAACATCCCGCTGAACAACGACCTGGCGGCGGCCGGGAACCCGGCGAAGATCGCCGATCCGGCGGCGGTGCGGGCGCACTTCGAGAACACCTGGAACACGTGGAACATCGCTCGGGCTCTGCTTTCCACCGGAGCCGCCGCCTGCTTGGCGCGGGCGATGATGCTCCTGGGAAAAGCTGAGCCCGAGCAGCGTCTGTATCCGCCGGTCGACTCAGGGCCGCTTCTTGTGGGTGGCAGTACGTAGCGTCGGGAAGGTGCAGACAGCCGTCACGCTCGCGACCCGGCCGGAGTTCTCGGTGCATGAGGTGACGTGTGCGGGCGGTCACGCCACCTGGTCGGCGACCGAGGAGCATCAGGAGCACCGGCTGGTGCTGGTCCGGCGAGGGCGGTTCCGGCGGTCGGCGAACGGGGCGGAAGCCGATCTCGACCGGACGACCGCATATCTGGCCGCGCCGGGAGAGGAAGAACGCTTTGCGCATCCGGCGGGTGGCGACCTGTGCACATCGATCGGATTCTCTGCCGATCTCTGGAGGCGGATCCCTAAGGGAACTGCCCTATATATCGATGCACGTATGGAGTTCACGCATAGGCGACTGCTCATAGCGGCCGCTACTGGAGACGCCGATTATGCAACCGCCGAAGAACTGCTGAAGCTGGTGGCGATCGCCGCCGGTTTCACGGCGCGGTCGTCGACGTCCGACGACGCTCTGGCCGCCGCCGCGCGGGAGGCGATCATCGCCGATGCTCCGGAGGCGGTGAGCCTGTGCGCTCTGGCCGAGCTGCTTGAGGTATCGCCGTTCCGGCTCAGCCGGGTCTTCTCGCGGCGGACCGGGGTCTCGCTGACGCGGTACCGGAACCGGGTCCGGGTCGGGCGGGCGATGGAGCGGCTCGGCGGCGGGGAGACGGCGCTCGCTGATATGGCCGTCGAGCTCGGGTTCGCCGATCAGGCGCATCTGACGCGGACGGTGCGGGAGCACGTGGGGCACACGCCGGTGGCGGTGCGGCGGTTGCTGGCAGGCGGCGGCCGGGGCGCTTCAGCCGCGGCGTGAACCGGAAAGCCGAGCCCCCGAGCACCGACCACCGAGACCTCAAGCGCCGAGCCCGAGCTCGAGCCACCGTCCCCGAACACCGAGCACCGGGCCCGAGCACGGAGCGCCGGGCCCGAGCACCGACCACGGAGCACCGAGCACCGAGCACCGAGCACCGAGCACGCGAAGGCCCCGCAGGGTTCTCATCAACCCGGCGGGGCCATATGCGCGCTCGTCACTTCTCAGTCCCCGTTTGAAGTAGGAGGGCAGCCTACCTACACCCGTGCCGATTGGGCCGGCGTCCGCAGCCCGTGGCGGTTGAGCGGAACCGTCGCGACCTGGCGTAACGGCTGCGAGCCGGGCGCCGCCGAGGCGACCGCCGGGGCCGGGGACGTCGCGGGGGCCGAGGCCGGGGCGGGCACCGCGCCCGCCGGGGCGCCGGGGCCGGCCGCCACGGTGGCGTACGCCGCCTCGGCGAGCAGCAGCCGCAGCTTCATCGCCTCGGCCAGCTTGCCCGCGTCGTCGTCCTGGCCGCCGTAGGGCACGTCGATGGTCTCGATCACGCAGCGCGCCACCTCGTTGCCGGCCGCCTCGGCCAGGGTCCGGGTGAACGCCACCGCCGCGTCGTGGAACGGCGCCGGGTCCTCGGCCGCGGCGCGCATCCGCTCCAGGGCCGCCGCCAGCTGCTCGCGCTGCGGCGGGTGGATGCGGCGGGCCGCCAGCTCGGCCATCAGGGTCAGCAGGGCGGTGCGCACCTCGCCGAGCTCCTCGACCAGTTCCGGGGAGGACTCGTACTCCAGCTGGACCGAGAGCACCAGCGGGTCGAGCAGGTTCCACTCGGCCTTGGGGCGGACGGTCGTGCCGCGGCCGTGGCGGATGCGCAGGACCCGCTTCTCCTCCAGGGCTTTGAGGGCCTCGCGCAGGATCGTGCGGCTGACCGCGAACTCGGCCGCCAGCGCCGCCTCCGGCGGCAGATCGGTGCCCGGCGGGAACTCGCCTTCCAGTATGCGCAGCAGCAGCCGCTCGACGACGGCGTTGGCGAGGCGGGCGGGCCGGATGACCCGGTGGACGTTCCATCCCTCGACGTACATGCTGCTGGTGCTCCTCGGATCGTACTGCTCGCGTCGCTGGATGCCAGGCATCCAGCCATCCGGTGTGATGTACCGACTTGCGCGCCAATGTACGAGCCGAGGTCTGCTCAAGGCAGCTTTCCGAGGGCTATTCCATCCTAAATGATGAATCCGCGCCCGCCTTGTCGGCGCGCTGGCGGCGGCGCCTCTTGATCAGCAGGAACAATGCCAGAGCGGCGATCAACGGAAGCCGCCGGTTCTTCTCGTATCGCCCTTGCCAGACCGGTGCCAACGGGTCTTCGGAATGGGAATCGGCGGCGATCTCCGCGACGGCCTCCCGTGCAGATTCCCGCGATTTATCGGACGGCTTCACGACAAGGGGTTGTGAGGGCTCCGGGACTTCGGAAACCGGGTCGGTCCCGGCCGACGGCTCGGTTTCGGCAATCGGCTCGGACTCGGCGACCGGGCCGGGCTCGGCAATCGGCTCGGGCTCGACAACTGGCTCGGCTTCGGCAATCGGCCTGGCTTCGGCAATCGGCTCCGCCACTGCCCGCTCCGCCGCCGGCCTGTCCTCGACCAGATCCGCCGTCAGCGCCTCGACCCACGTCTGCGCCAGCGCGCTGACGGCCGCGTGCCAGTCCTCCCGCGCGAACTCCAGCGCGCGCCCGGACAGTTCCAGCTCCGGCACCACGGACACCAGCGTCCGCTCCCCCGCGTCCCCGGCCGGGGTCAGCGTGATCCGCAGGTAGCCGGCCAGCGCGCCGTCGCCGCGGGCCTGGGCGGCGTCCACGGCGATGTCCAGCGTGCCCTTGGTCGCGTCGGCCGACGCTATGCAGCCGGTGCCGCGGTAGGTGATGACGGCGCCGCCGGGTCCGGCACCGACGCGCAGCCGCAGCCGGCCGGCCACCACGTCGCCGGCCACGCCGTCGGAGCCCTCGGCCGGCGGCACCGGGTGCACCGCGTCGACGATCAGCCCGGGGACCGCGCGCGCCGTTTTCTCGGGATCGGTGAACGCCGGCCAGACCGTGCGGTGCCGCAGCGGCACCTCGACTTCGAACGTCATCGCGTACCCACCCCCTTGCCGGATGTCGGCCGCATCGGCGCGGCCTCACGGATCACGTGCCTGGTGGCACGTTACCAGCGCTTGGACATCCCGCGGCTGACCTTGGTCACCAGATTCCGGGGAACCAGCTTGGCGACCGCGGTGAGGGCCTTGTACTGCACGCTGGGGACGCTGACCGGGACGCCGCGGCGCAGGTCCTTCAGCGCGCCCTCGACGATCTCGTCGGCCTCCAGCCACATCCAGCCGGGGATGTCGCCGGTGTCGATCTCGGCGCGCTCGTGGAACTCGGTATGGGTGAAGCCGGGGCAGACCGCGATCACGCGCACGCCGGTGCCGTACACCTCGGCGGCGACGGACTCGCTGAAGTTGGTGACCCAGGCCTTGGCGGAGCTGTAGGTGCCGCGGGGGACGAAGCCGGCGACGGAGGAGACGTTGATGACGGCGCCGCGGCCGCGCTCGATCATGCCGGGCAGCGCCGCGCGGGTGAGCCGCAGCACCGCGCGCACCAGCACGTCGAGCATCGCCTCCTCGTCCTCGACGGGGTGCGACAGGAAGGCCGAGCCCTGGCCGAAGCCGGCGTTGTTGACCAGCACGTCGATACCGCGCAGCGGGTCGGCCAGGCGGTCCTCGACCAGCGCGCGGCCCTCGGCGGTGGCCAGGTCGGCGGGCAGGACCTCGACGCCGGCGGCCCCGAGCAGGGAGAGTTCGGCGGCGCTGTTCTCCAGGCGGGCGACGTCCCGGGCCACGAGCACCAGGTCATAGCGGGCCGCCGCGAAACGCCGGGCGAACGCGGCACCGATGCCGGCCGTCGCCCCGGTAATCAAGGCCGTCGTCATGGCCTCAAGCCTGGCATGCCCCCTCCGGCGCCACCAGAGGGGGGTGCGCGGTGCAGGACCGTCCTGGTCGCGACCACCTCGCCGCCGCCTCCGGCCTGGGGATAGGTGTGCCAGGTGCGCCACAGCGCGCCGTGCAGGCGGGCCGGGAGCGGTTCGACGACGACGGCCGTGACGGCGTTCGGGATCGCCGGGAACACGGCGATGGTGGCGTCGGGCAGCGCGCCGGCGTAGTCGTTCAGGGCGGTGGCCCAGGCCGGGAAGTGGGCGGCGTCGACGGCCCGGACCTCGCAGCGGACCTCGTAGTGGAAGCCGTCGTCGAGTTCGCGCTCCGCGGCGCTGGGCAGCGGTCCCGGCGCGGCGTCGCGGCAGGCGACGGTCTCGCGGCAGATCAGGCGGCCGTCGGCGCGCACCACGATCTGGTGCGAGGCGCCGAGGATGCGGACTTCGACGTCGAGCGGGCCGATGCGGTGGTGGCGGGCGTGGAGCGGGGGCTGGTCGGGGGCTTCCAGGGACCAGGACAGTTCTGATGCGCGGACATCCCTATAGGGGACCGATAAGGGAGCGATCACGCTCGGTCAACGAGTCGGCCGGTTCCACGGTCACGAAGAAAGCGTATGGTCCGATGAATCGAGGTCCGACGGGGAAACGAGCCGGCGGCGGGCCGACGAGGAAGCTGACGGCGGGCCGCCGGTGGAGCTAACGGTGGAGCTAGCGGCGACCGCGCCCGCGGCCGACGCGGCTCCCGCGCCCTCCGCCGTCCCGGCCGCTTCCGTCCCGGCCGGTTCCGCCCCGGCCGCCCTCGTCCCGGCCGATCTCGCGCCCGCGCTCGGTCTCCCGCGCCATCACCGTCTTGCGGCGCCCGACCATGGGCAGGCCGACCATCCCCAGACCCGCACCGGCCAGACAGGTGTAAAGCCACCAGCCGTGGCCATCAGAGATGAGGGTTTTACGAAAAGGCAACAAAATGAGGAAAGCAGCAGCCCACAGGCCGATGCCGATCCAGATAACCTTTGCCTCGTTGATCTGCATCGGCTCCAGCTTGGGCCGGCCGACGCGCCCTCTCGGGGCGGTGCGCCCGGACGGGTCACGCTCCGGCGTGCCCTCCGGTTCCTCCGCTCGGCGCCTGCGGCCCTGGGTTGTCATGTGCACAGGATATCGGCGGTCGTTCGCACCGGGTGAGGAGCAGGTGTAGAGGTGACGGTTCAGGTGGACGGCGCCGGGGGTCCCGGCGGGGTGGGGGTTCTCGAGCGCCTCTTCAAGGTGCACGAGCGGGGTTCGACCTACGTCCGGGAGGTCCGGGGCGGACTGGCCACGTTCTTCACCATGGCGTACATCCTGGTGTTGAACCCGATCATCCTGGGCAGCGACACCGCCAAGGACAAGTTCGGGCACACCCTGGACCACACGCAGCTGGTCACGTCGACCGCGGTGGTGGCCGGCGTGATGACGCTGATCATGGGCATCGGCGGCAACCTGCCGCTGGCCATCGCCGCCGGGCTGGGGCTGAACGGCGTGGTGGCCTACACGCTGGCGCCGACCATGTCCTGGCCGGACGCGATGGGCCTGGTGGTGCTGGAGGGGCTGGGCATCTGCCTGCTGGTGGTGACCGGCCTGCGGCAGCGGATCATGGACGCCATCCCGCTGGCCATGAAGAAGGCGATCGGCGTCGGCATCGGCCTGTTCATCGCCTTCATCGGCCTGGTGGACGCCGGCTTCGTCGGCAAGGGCGCGGGCACCCCGGTGACCCTCGGCGCGGGCGGCACCCTCAAGGGCTGGCCGATGTTCGTCTTCTGCGTCGGCCTGCTGCTCACCTTGTGCCTGCTGGTGCGCCGGGTGCCGGGAGGCCTGCTGATCTCGATCGTCGCCACCACGGTGCTGGCCATCGTGGTCAACAAGATCGCCACCGTCCCGGACGCGGCCTGGGGCACCATCGCCCCGAAGGTCCCGGACGGCGTGGTGGCGCACCCCGACTTCGGCCTGCTCGGCAAGTTCAGCCTGTTCGGCGGCTTCGGCCACGCCGGCGTCCTGACCGCGGTCGTGTTCGTCTTCACGCTGATCCTGGCCGACTTCTTCGACGCGATGGGCACCATCATCGGCGTCAGCGGCGAGGCGGGCCTGCTCGACGACGACGGCCGCCTGCCCGGCATCGGCCGCGTGCTGTTCATCGACGGCCTGGCCGCCTCCGCCGGCGGCGCGGGCTCGGCGTCCTCCAACACCTGCTTCGTGGAGAGCGCGGCCGGCGTCGGCGAGGGCGCCCGCACCGGCCTGGCGAACATCGTGACCGGCGTCCTGCTGTTCCTGGCGGCGTTCCTGACCCCGGTGCTGACCATCGTCCCGTCCCAGGCCGCGGCCCCGGCCCTGGTCGCGGTCGGCTTCCTGATGATGACCCAGGCCAAGGACATCGACTGGGACGACTGGGAGATCGCCGTCCCGGCCTTCCTGACGATCGCCCTGATGCCGTTCACCTACAGCATCACCAACGGCATCGGCGCCGGCTTCATCCTGTTCTGCGTGCTGAAGGTGGTGCTCGGCAAGGCGCGGGACGTGAACTGGCTGATGTGGATCGTGGCGGCGCTGTTCGTGGTGTACTTCGCGCTGGACCCGATCAAGCAGGCGCTGGGGATCGACTAGGCGGAGCCGCCGATCACACCCGCGTCAGACCGGCCAGGTCGATGTCGAGCGGGAAGGGGCGGCTCGTTTTGAGCCGCCCTCTGTGCACCGCGGCCGGACGGTAGGTGCCATCGGGGCCGAGTTCGTGGGCATGGACGACGGGCTCGCCGGCTTCGTTCTCGACCAGCCAGTAGTCCGGGATGCCCGCGGCGGCGTACAGCCGCGGTTTGCGCTCGCGGTCGCGGATCTCCGACTCCCGGGACACGACCTCGACGACCAGAACCACCCCCGCCACCAGCAGGTCGCCGTGATCAAGGCCTTGGAACGTCGCCCTGGTGATGACGGACAGATCCGGTTCCGGACGCTGCCTTCGCGCCAAGGTCACGGTCATCTCACGCATGACGACGAAATCTTCAGGAGCCTGACTGCGCAAGGCACTCTTGAGCTCGTCAATCACGACCATGTGAAAGGCCGGTCGCGAACTCGCGAAGACCAGGCTCCCGTCGATCAGCTCGGTGTGCGCAGGCAGATCGGAGATCCGGTCGAGGTCTTCGGCGGTGTAGCCGTCCTCGGGAGGCGTGAGCCATTCGGGCAGCCGCGCGGGCATAAGCACAGGGCACCTCCGGATACAGATGGTCTCGCTGCCGATACCCAGTGTGCACACATCAGCGAACAGCCGCGCCGACATGAGCAGCAATCACCCGTTCAGCCCACTGTCAGACCTCGAACGAGTGCGCTCCCGCCCCCATCGCCCCGCCCCCGCCGCCCCGCCCTACCGCCCCCGCGCCTTCACCAACCCCGTCTCGTAGGCCAGCACCACCGCCTGCACCCGGTCCCGCAGGCCCAGCTTCATCAGGATCCGGCCGACGTGCGTCTTCACCGTCGCCTCCGACAGGAACAGCTTCGAGGCGATCTCCGCGTTCGACATCCCCTGCGCCACCAGGAGCAGGACCTCGTGCTCGCGGTCGGTCAGCACGGTCAGCTCCGGCGGGGCGGGCTCGGACTCGCTCGGCAGCAGGGGGGCGAACTTGTCGAGCAGGCGGCGGGTGGTGGAGGGCGCCACCACCGCCTCGCCGCTGTGGACGGCGCGGATCGCGGCGAGGAGGTCCGGGGGTGGGACGTCCTTGAGCAGGAAGCCGGAGGCGCCTGCTTTCAGGGCCGCGAAGGCGTACTCGTCGAGGTCGAAGGTGGTCAGCATCAGGACTCTGGGGCGCTCGCCGCGGACCACGAGCTCGCGGGTGGCGGCAACGCCGTCGAGGCGGGGCATGCGGACGTCCATCAGGACCACGTCCGCCTCCAGGGTGCGCATCAGGTCCAGCGCCGCCTGGCCGTCGCCGGCCTCGCCGACCACCGCCATGTCCGGCTGGCTGTTCAGCACCATGCGGAAGCCGGTGCGGAGCAGCTCCTGGTCGTCGACGAGGACAATGCGGATCGGGCCGGAGGGCTCGGGGGCGTCGTACCCGCTGTCGTACGGGGCCTCCGGGGTGGGCTGGCTCAACGTCACAACTCCTGGGGTTCGGCCGGGGCCCCGGCGGCGCCGTCCGGGTCGGGACCGCCGGCGGAGTCCGGCGCGGGGAAGGGCAGGATCGCCTCCACAGCGTAGCCGCCGGAGACGTGCGGCCCGGTGACGAGGGTGCCGCCGAACACCGCCACCCGCTCGCGCATCCCGACCAGGCCGTGGCCCAGGCCGTCGGTCGGGGCGGCCTCGCCGCGGCCGTTGTCGACGATGCGCAGCAGCAGGCTGTCGTCGATGTAGACCAGGCCCACCGAGGCCCGCACGTCCGGGCCGCCGTGCTTGCGGGTGTTGGTCAGCGACTCCTGCACGATCCGGTACACCGCCAGCGCCAGGCCGGTCGGCATCTCCCGGGGCACGCCCTCCACCGTCAGCGTCACCGGCAGCCCGGTGGAGCGCACCTGCTCCAGCAGGTCGCCGAGCTGCTCGATGCCCGGCTGCGGCGCGTAGGTCCCGGCGTCGTCGGCCGAGCGCAGCACGCCGAGCATGCGGCGCATCTCGGTCAGGGCCGTGCGCCCGGTCTGCGCGATGGCCAGCAGCGCCTTGCGCGTCGCCTCCGGATCCTGGTCCAGCGCGTACGTCGCGCCGTCGGCCTGCACCACCATCACCGAGACGTTGTGCGCCACCACGTCGTGCAGCTCGCGCGCGATCCGCGCCCGCTCGGACGCCGCGGCGATCTGCGCCTGCGCGTCGCGCTCCCGCTCCAGCCGCTCGGCCCGGTCCTCCAGACGCACGTAATACTCCCGCCGATAGCGCATCGAGTCGCCCATGACCCAGAACAGGCCGATCAGACCGCCGACGAAGACGGTGGCGACCAGGAACGTCCCCCAGTTGAACGCGCCGAGGCTGCCCCACTGCCCGACGTGCTGCCGGCACTGGGTCCGCTGCAGGTCGGTGGCCAGCGTGTCGCAGTCCGTGCTGTCGTTGAAGGCCTTGACCAGCGCCAGCTGGATCAGGGCCCCGGCGACGGTGAGCAGCATCGCCGGGATCGACCACCGGCGCGGCCGGTAGGCGGCGACGGTGTACAGGTAGATCAGGAACGCCGCGTCGACGACGTTGAACGCGATCCGGCCGCCGAAGAACCCGAGGAACGCGGCCACCGAGGCCACCGCGAAGCCGCCGATCGGCCAGCGCCGCCGGATCACCAGCGGCGCCGAGATCGCCACCACCAGCGGCGCGACCAGCACCCGGTTCAGGGTGGTCGCCCCGTCCTGCGCCGCCACCGTCCCCAGCCCGGAGAGCAGCAGGAAGACCGCGGGCAGGCTGTCGGTCAGCTTCGGGTGGCGCTGGATCCAGGCGTACAAACGGGACACGGTCCCAGCGTAGGCGCGCGCCCGGCCTCCGGGCATGGCGCGCCGGGATGATCCGCCGGTCATACTCAGGTCGCACGACCTGGGCGGTAGCGTGACGCGCGTGACGGAATGGCTGACGTGGCGGACGGCGATGGCGCGCGCCTTGTACGGCGCGGACGGCTTCTACCGCCGACCCGGCGCCGGACCGGCGGAGCATTTCCGCACCTCGGCGCACAACCCGGTGTTCGCCGAGGCGGTGGGCCGGCTGCTGCTGGAGCTCGACGCGCGCCTCGGCGCCCCGGACCGCCTGGACTTCGTCGACATGGCGGCCGGACGCGGGGAGTTGGCGGCCGGGGTCGTGGAGTGGCTGGCCGTGGCGGCGCCGGCGCTGACCCGGCGGCTGCGCACGGTCGCGGTGGACCTGGGTCCGCGGCCGGAGGGGCTGCCGGAGGCGGTGGAGTGGGCCGCGGAGGCGCCGGACGGGATCGTCGGGCTGCTGATCGCGAACGAGTGGCTGGACAACGTGGTCTGCGACGTCGCCGAGGTCGGGCCGGACGGAGCGGTGCGGATCGTGGAGGTGGATCCGGAGACCGGGGCCGAGCGGCTGGGGCCGGAGCCGGACCGGGCGCAGCGGGAGTGGCTGGCGCGGTGGTGGCCGTTGGCCGGGGGCGACGAAAGCACCGCGGACCCGGCCGACGTCCCCGGCGTCCCCAGTGTCCCGAGCGTCCCCGGCGTCCCCGGCGCCGACGGGCCCCGCTCCCTCCCCGGTGCCCGCGCCGAGATCGGCCTGGACCGCGACGCGGCCTGGCGATCGGCGGTGCGGCGCGTGGAGCGGGGGGTGGCGGTGGCCGTCGACTACTCGCACACCGTGGCCGGCCGCCCCCGCTTCGGCACGCTGACCGGCTACCGCGAGGGCCACCAGGTGCCCGCGGTGCCGGACGGCTCCTGCGACATCACCGCGCATGTCGCCCTGGACGCCTGCGCCGCGGCGCTCGATCCGGGAATCGAGACGGTGCTGACCACCCAGCGGGACGAGCTGCACCGGCTGGGCGTCTCCGGCACCCGGCCGGACCTGGCCCAGGCCTCGACCGATCCGATCGGCTACCTGCGCGGGCTGAGCCGGGCCTCGGCCGCCGCCGAGCTGACCGACCCGGCCGGGCTCGGGGCGTTCGGCTGGCTGCTGGCCTTTGCAGGGTGCTGATTCACTCCTAGGCTGCCGGGGGAACGCGCGTCCGGGGCCGGGGAGGTGGTGGGCTTGGCACAGCCGGCGAACGTCTGGGCCCTCGGCCCGCGGGCCTCGCTGGCCGCGGGCTTCCTGCACCCGCCGGACCCCGGCCCGCTCCTCGCGCGCGACCCGGAGCGCATCGGCCGCTACACGCTCGCCGGCCGCCTCGGCGTCGGCGGCATGGGCGTGGCGTACCTGGCCCACCGCGACGACGGCCGCGAGGTGGCGCTGAAACTGGTGCGCGAGGACCTGGCGGTCCACGAGGAGTTCCGCGCCCGGTTCGTCCGCGAGGTCGCCGCCGCCCGCCGGGTGGCCGGCCGGTACACGGCGCGCGTGCTGGACGCGGACGTGCTGGCCGAGCAGCCGTGGGTCGCCACCGAGTACTTCCGCTGCTGGACGCTGGCCACCCAGGTGCCGCGGTTCGGTCCGCTGACCGCGGAGAACATCGGCACCCTGCTCAGCCGCCTGGCCGAGGCCCTGGCCGCGCTGCACGCCGACGGCCTGGTCCACCGCGACCTGAAGCCCTCGAACCTCCTGCTCGCGCCGGACGGCCCGCGCATCATCGACTTCGGTATAGCGCGCGCCGCCGACCTGGCCTCGCTGACCGCCACCGGCCGCCTGCCCGGGACGCCCGGCTACATGGCGCCGGAGCAGATCGAGGACGGGGAGACCGGACCGCCCGCCGACGTGTTCGCCCTCGGCGCGTGCCTGGTCTACGCCGGGACGGGCGCGAACCCGTTCGGGAACGCCGCGCCGTCGATCCTGATGTACCGCGCGGTGCACGGGGAGCCGGAACTCGGCGACCTGTCGGAGGAACTGCGCGAGGTCGCGCTGCGCTGTCTGGCCAAGGACCCGGAGGCCCGGCCGACAGCCCGGGAGCTGCTGGCGGAATTCGGGGACGAGCCCGCTTCGCACGCTTTGATCGCGCCGGAGGCGGCGGGAAGTCCGGGGAGCCAGGCAAGTCAGGGAAGCCAGGGGAGCCAGGGGAGCCAGGCAAGTCAGGCAAGTCAGGGGAGTCAGGGGAGTCAGGGGAGTCAGGGGAGCCCGGGGAGCCCGGGCAGTTCGGCAAGTCTGGCCGGCGTCGAGACCGCGCATTCCGATGTCGGCACACGGCAGTCGGTCTATGTCACACCGCAGGAGCCTGATCCGGGCGAGCAACCCCGCACGCGAGTGAAGGCCAGCACCGGCGTCAGGCTCCTCATAGCGACTTCGGCCGGAGCAGCCCTGGTGCTGGTGATCGTCCTCGTCCTGTGGCTGACGTCCTCGACCAAGGGCAGCGGCCCGACCACGAGCCCACCTCCCAGCACCAGTTCACACTCCGCCACCGCGCCCTCCACCACCCCCTCCTCCCCCTCCACCACCTCTCAGCCCTCGACAAGCACGCCCGCGAGCCCGCAAGGCGCCACCACGACCCCGCCCCCGCTCCCCCATGCCCTCGCCACCTACTCCGGCCGCCTCACCGGCCAGAACCTCGCCTGGTTCCAGAGCCTCCAGATCCCCGCCTCCTCCGCCCCCTGGAGCGCCGGCCCGCTCTGGTCGGCGGTCGCGGGCCCCGGCTGCCCGGCGGGCGCCGGCCACGCCCTGGCGAGCACCCCCGGGTGGACCGCCGACCCCGATCGCGGCGGCTCCCCCGCCGACGGCTGCGACGGCAGCGCCCTGGTCTCCTCGACGGTCGCCCCCGGCCAGGCCGCCACGCATACCCTCACCTGGACGTTCACTCCGGGACGGGCCGTCGCCGCCTGCGCGCTGTTCGCCTACAACGCCACCAGCCCGGCCAACCGCGCGTACGGCGACTACGTGCTCCCCGGCCACGGCAGCCAGTTCCCGATGTCCGGCGGCGCGCACGCCGGGGAGTGGGTCGAGCTCGGCGTCGCGGCGCCTGGCGCGGACGGCACGGTCGCCGTCACCCTCGCCAACGATCAGGCCGGCGACGCCGCGCATCCCGCCGGGTCCTCCGTCACCGCCGCGCAACTGGTCGCGGTGTGCGGCTCAGCGCCCTGACCTGGGACCTCGCCAGACCTTCGCGCGGACATAACGCGCGGACAACGATCGATCCGCGCTGGTTTCGCCATCCGGCTTTGGGGTAGGGCGTCCGTTTACGCCCCGACTTTGTCAGACCCGCTCGATAGAATGTGCGTATGACAGCATTCTTCAGCAAGAAGGATCTGGAGCGGCTGGCCGGGCCGCGCGCCTATCAGCGGGGGGCAGCCTCCGTCCCGGCCGTCGACGCCTTGAACACGTCCGGGGCGGAGATCACCGCGACCGTCTACGGCTCCGAGCCGTGGCAGGTACGGCTGGACCGGCGGCCCGCCGGCCTGGACTTCTCGTGCGACTGCCCTCGCGGGATGACCGGGGAGTTCTGTCGCCACTGCGTCGCCGTCGGGATGGTGTACCTGGACGGGCCGGTGGCCAAGACCCGCGGCGCGGAGTTCGCGGTCGCGCAGCGGGAGATCGCCGGGCTGCGGCGGCTGCTGGGCATCCTGGACCGCGAGGACCTGATCGGCCTGCTGCTGGACTGCGCCCACGACGACCACGACCTGCGCCGGCACCTCGCGGCCCGGGTCGACGAGCTGGTCCAGCCCGGGACCGACGTCAACGACACCGAGCTGCGGCTGGCCGACGTCCGCGCGCTGACCGACCCGGCCAGCGCCATACCGGTGTACAAGAAGCACATCGAGGCCCGGATAGCGGCGCGCAACCGCCGCGACTACGCCGAGGCCGCCCGCTATCTGCAACATCTGAAGGCCGCCTACCAGCGGCTGCACCGCAAGTCCGAGGCCGTGGCCTACATCGAGGGGCTGCGCGCCGCCAACGCGCGCAAGCACAACCTGCTCGAAGAACTGGCCAAGCACGGGCTGTAGCGGGACGGGGACCTCCGGCGGCCGCTATGGGGTAGCGGCCGCCGGAGCAAGAACCCTGGTGAAGGCCGGCTCTACCGGTCGTACCCGGCCCGCCGCGCGGCGGCCGCGCTCCGCTCCCGCCGCTTCATCTGCACGAACCACAGCACCAGCGCCAGGCACACCGCGAACAGCCCGGCCGCCACCAGGATCGTGGCGCTCGACGACGACTCGCCCGCGGTCGGGGTCCCGGCCGCGACCGCGGGCGAGTCGCTCGCCGGGGTCGCGGACGTCGCCGAGGGCGTCGCCGGGTCGGTGGAGGAGCCCGGGTCCGACGGGGAGGACTCGGTGCTCGACGGCGCCGTGCTCGCGGTCGTCGAGCTCGCCGAGCCGGCCGTGGAGGTCGGCGTGGGCGGGGGCGCCGCCTGCGGCTGCACCGTCAGCATCCCGCCGGCGGCGCCGTGGTCCACGACGGTCAGCCCGGCCGGGCCGAAGGCCATCGGCACCGGGTTCACCGCCACCGCGCCGGAGTTCAGCGTCATCCGCGCGGCCAGCTGCACCGAGTCCCCCGGCGCCAGCGACACGTCCGGGAACACCGTCCCGCTCAGGCCGCCGGTAACGCTCGGGTCGGCGTGCACCGCGACGGTCTGCCACGCCCCGCCGATCCGGGCCTCCAGCTTCACGTCCGCCGCGCCGAAGCACTTGCCGGGCGGGGCCGGGCAGGCCTTCAGGTACAGCTTCACCGGCACGTGCTTGTAGGCCACGTCGGTCGGGTTGGTCAGCTGGCCGGTCACCATGTCCGGCGTCCCGGCCTGCACCGACGCCGTCAGGCCGGTGCTCTGGAAGGTCGGCACGGTCACCGGCACGCTGCCCACCACGCTGGCCCCGTTCGTGGCCGCCGACACCTTCACGTCGTCCAGCACCGCCGTGCCCGGCGACACCCGCAGCCGCACCTGCGCCGACCCGCCGGCCGGCACGGTCACCGAGGCCGCCACGGTCAGGGCCGCGCCGCCGCCGGCGGCCGCCGTCACCGGACGCCAGGAACCCGAGTCGGTGTCGTACTGGTCGACCCGCGGCGGATGCGCGGCGGCGCTCCCCTCGGCGGTCACCGACACGTCGACCGTGCCGGTGTAGCCCTGGCCCCCCGCGTCGTCCACCGCGACGTCGACCTCGCGCGCCGCGAGCTGCTGCCCCGGCAGGTCCACCGGCAGCTGCTTGGGCAGCGTCAGCTCCAGCCGCACGCCGTTGACGGCCACCCCGCTCAGCGTCTGCGTCGCCGGCGCCGACGGCGCCGTGGCGACCGGCCCGGAGCCGTTGTCCGCGGCCCGTGCCACGCCGGCCCCCGCCGCCGCGACCGCCGTCCCCGTGGCCAGAACCGCCGCCAGACCCCTTGCCAGCGCACGCAGCCCTCGGCTCATGTCCGTCCCCTGATCGCTCCCGCCGGCCCGCGTGGTCCGGGCCTCCCACCTCCTAGACGCCGGGGCGCCGGGCGGGTTGCGCACCGTCATCGAACCGTGATCCACCGGCGTCCTCGCCGTGTCCCGGACCGGGCCCGGCGGACCTCGGACCCGCCGCCCCCGCGCGATGAGGCAAAATGACCGCCATGACCTCCCAGGGGCTCACCGAGCGCGTCGCCGGCACCGGAACCGGGCTGGAGACCACCGACATGGTGCTCAACATCGGCCCGCAGCACCCGGCCACCCACGGCGTGCTGCGCCTGCGCCTGGTGCTGGACGGCGAGCGCATCGTCACCGCCGAGCCGATCATCGGGTACATGCACCGCGGCGCCGAGAAGCTGTTCGAGGTCCGCGACTACCGGCAGATCATCGTGCTGGCCAACCGGCACGACTGGCTCTCGGCGTTCGCCAGCGAGCTCGGGGTGGTGCTGGCCGTGGAGCGGATGCTCGGCATGGAGGTCCCGGAGCGCGCCACCTGGGCCCGCACCCTGCTCGCCGAGCTCAACCGCATTCTCAACCATCTGATGTTCCTCGGCTCCTACCCGCTGGAGCTGGGCGCGATCACCCCGATCTTCTACGCCTTCCGCGAGCGCGAGGAGATCCAGGCGGTGATGGAGGAGATCTCCGGCGGCCGCATGCACTTCATGTTCAACCGGGTCGGCGGCCTGAAGGAGGAGCTGCCGCTGGGCTGGACCGGCCGGGTCCGGGAGGCGATCGCCAAGGTCCGCTCCCGGATGTCCGACATCGACCGGCTGATCTCCGGCAACGAGATCTTCCGGGCCCGCACCCGGGGCGTCGGCGTGCTGACCCCGGAGCAGATCGCCGCGTTCGGCGTCTCCGGCCCCATCGCCCGGGCCAGCGGCGTCGACTTCGACCTGCGCCGCGACGATCCGTACCTGGCCTACGGCGAGCCGGAGCTGCGCGAGCGGCTCACCGTGGTGACCCGGGGCGCCGGGGACTGCCTGGCCCGCTTCGAGGTGCTGCTGGAGCAGGCCCACAACTCCCTGGACCTGGCGCAGGCCTGCGCGGACAAGCTGGACACGCTGCCGACCGGCCCGATCAACCAGCGGCTGCCGAAGATCCTCAAGGTGCCCGAGGGCCACACCTACGCCTGGACCGAGAACCCGCTGGGCATCAACGGCTACTTCCTGGTCTCGCACGGCGACAAGACCCCGTGGCGGCTGAAGCTGCGCTCGGCGTCGTTCAACAACGTCCAGGTGCTCTCCGAGCTGCTGCCCGGCACCCTGGTCGCCGACATGGTGGCGATCCTGGGCTCGATGTTCTTCGTGGTCGGGGACATCGACAAGTAGGCCCGGGCGGGCCCGGGACCGGGCGGCGCTCAGCCGGTCCCGGTCTCCCGGTGCTCCACCTTGCGCAGCTGCTGGGTCTCGTCGTGCATGGTCAGGTCGACCGGGCCGGCGCCGCGGTGCTCCGGGCTGAGATAGGGGCGGTAGAGCCGCTCCGGCGGCACCGGGCGGGCCGACAGCACCGCGGCCGGGCCGTCCTCGCGCTGGCGCGGCATCACGACGCCGGGCACCGTGTACGGCTCGGCACCGGGGCCGGCGATCGCCTCGGCGACGTCAAAGCCGACGTCCTCGCGCACCGACAGCACCGCCGGGCGCAGCGGACGCGGGGCGACGGCGGCCGGCTGCTCGTAGGCGGCGGCCAGGATCGGCGAGGTCGCCGCGGTGGCCGGGACCGGCGGGGCGGCCGGGACCGGGGCGTGGTGCACCGGGACGGCGGCGGCCGGACGCAGGTCGATCTCCTTGCCGCTGCTGTGCTGCCCGCGCGAGCCGGCGGCGGGGCCGGGCTGACCGGACTGGCTGAACTGGCCGGTCTGGCCGAACTGCCCGGTCTGGCTGTACTGGCCGGACTGGCTGTACTGCCCGGTCTGGCTGTACTGGCCGGTCGAAGAGTACTGGGCGGGCTGGGCGTACTGGCCCGTCGAGGAGTACTGGCCGCCCTGGCGGCTCGCCGTGCCGTAGTCATCCTGGAAGGCCTGGACCGAGTCGTAGACGGCCTCGGTGTACACCGCGTCCTCGTACACCTCGGCGTAGACCGCGGGCTCCTGGTAAACCTCCACAGCGCCGTAGCCGCTGTAGCCGTCGTAGGCGCCGTGCCCGTTGAGGGCGTCGTAAGAGCCCTGGTACGTGCCGCCCACCGCCGTGTAGCGCGCGTCGTGCACCGCCACCGGCTCGAAGGTCTGCCCCGGCTCGAACGGCTGCACCTGCGCGAAGGACTGCACCGCCGAGCGCGTCAGCTCCGCGGCCGCCGTGGTCTGCTGCACCCACGCCGACAGCACCGCGAGGTCGTGCTCGGCCCGGACCCGCGCCGCCTCGGAGGAGTCGGCCCGCGACTGCTCGGCGCCGACCCGCTGCTCGAACAGGACCACGATCTCCTCGGCGGCCAGCACCTCGGTCTTCAGCTGGGAGATCTGCTTGTCCCGGCGGCCGGTCTCGTACCGCAGCGCGGCGGCGTGGTCCTCGCGCATCCCGGCCACCAGCTCGCGGCGGGTGGTCCGGTCCCGGCGCACGACGAGCGTGGCCAGCGAGGAGAACACCGCGCCGGCGGCAGCCATGCCGATGCCCAGGCGCAAGTGGAAGGCGTCGTCCCAGACGAACATGGTGACGAACCCCGCGGCCGCACCGGTGAGGGACGTGGTGGTGGCGACGATCGAGGGCCATGCCGGGCCGGCTATGTCGCCCCCGCGTCGCTGAGCCTGAAGCTGCCGAGCGTGACGCATGGCCGAAGGCTACTGGTTGCGACCTCGCACGGACAAGCGAAACGTACGAGCGATACCGCACCCGTGAGTGTCAAGATCTTGCAATACCGAGCAGATCGGGCATTCCGCCCGGGTCCCCGGCCCGCCCGGGCCGGACCGGAGCACCGAAGCCGGCCTGCTCAGGTGCGCCGGACCGGGAACGTGCCCTCGGGACGGTTGCGGACCGAGCCGGAGCCGGAGCGTGGCGGGGAGGTGGTCTTGTTCCCGTTCTTCGGCACCCCGTCCTCCGGGCCCGCGGGCGGCACCCGCAGCACGTACTCCAGGAACAGCGCGGCGGCCACCAGCGCGATCCCCGCCAACACCGTGATCCCGCAGACCACGGCCCGGCTCCGGTAGACGTCGATGTCCAGGTGCCCCAGCAGGAAAACCCCGTAACCGGCGTACACGCCGGACACGATCGCGCCGACCATCGAGGAGGCCTTGGCGAACATCACCGCGCGCGCCGCCTGCAGCGGGTCCACCGGCTTGGGCGCGCGCTGCCCGGGCAGGATCGGCGGCGCCGGCTCCCCGTCCAGGGTCCGCCGCACCGCCTCGCGCTGCGCGTGCAGCCGCGAACGGAAGGCCAGCGCGGTGGCCAGGATGATCGCGGCCAGGATCGCCGGGGTCAGCGGGGCGGAAGCCGGGACGCCGGGCGGGGTGCCGTAGTGCGACCAGAGCTGGCCGCCGCCGTACGACACGGCGCCGGTCACCAGGAACGCGGTCACGAGTGCCAGGGGACGTGTGGGCTTCACAGGTCCACGGTACGCGGACGGCGGCCCGGGCCGCGAGCCGCTCGCGGACGTCGGGCCCGCCCGGTCAGGAAAGCACCAGCTCCAGGTCGTCCCGGCGGGCCGCGCCCTGGGCCGCCGCCCCGCCGAGCGCGGCCAGCAGGTCCGCGATCGGCCCGGCACCGGTCAGCACGTCCTCGGGGCGCACGTCGTGCCACGGCGCCAGCACGAACGCGCGCTGCGCGGCGCGCGGGTGCGGGAGCGTGAGCTCGGCGTCGTCCGAGACCAGGTCGTCGACCTGCACGATGTCGATGTCGATGGTGCGGGCGCCCCAGCGCACCTCGCGGACCCGGCCGAGGGCCTCCTCGATGGCGTGCGCCCGCATCAGCAGCATGTCCGGCGGCAGCGCGCTCACCACGCCGATCACCGCGTTGAGGTAGTCCTCCTGCGGCTCGGCGTCCGGCTCCAGCAGCGGCGCGGTCTCGTAGACCGGCGAGAGCCAGGTGATGGTCAGGCTGGGCGTGTCGGCCAGCGAGTCCACGGCGGCCTGCAGGTTGCCCAGGCGGTCGCCCAGGTTGCCGCCGATGGCCAGCACCGCGGAGTGCGTCCGCGGCGCTTCGGTGTGGGGTGCCTCGGTCATATCGCCGACCCGCCGTTCTCCGGCGGGCGCTCCTTCGCGCCCGCCAGGTCCTCCCGTGTCCGCACCACGGTCACGGTGACGTCCTCGAACGGCACCGTGATCGGCGCGTCCGGTTTGTGCAGCGTGATCTCGACCTCCTCGACCAGGGGGTACTCCAGGCACGCCGCGGCCATCCGGGCCGCGAGGGTCTCGATCAGGTTGACCGGCTCGCCCTCGATCAGGGCCACGATCCGCTCGGCCACCTCGCCGTAGTTGACGGTGTCGTCCAGGTCGTCGGTCGCGCCCGCACGCCGGGTGTCCAGCCCCAGCGTGACGTCGACCAGGAAGGTCTGGCCCTTCTCGCGCTCGCGCTCGAAGACGCCGTGGTGGCCGCGGCCCCGCAGGCCGTGCACCTTCACCCGGTCGAGCCGCTTCGTTGGAATAGACATCATGACGAACATACCGGGGCCGGTGTCGGGCCGCCGTCCCGGGATCGCCCGAATACCGCCTCGCCCCGGCCCCGGCGTCAGGAGCGCGCCGCAGGGCCGCCGCTGACCAGGGCGATGATCACCGAGGGGGCCGGCGGGCCGGGCCGGGTCGGGTCGGTCGGCTAGTCCTCGGCTAGTCCTCGGCGCTCTCCATCACCGCGGAGGCGTGGTGCATCCACAGGCGCCAGCCGTCGTCGGTGCGGCGGAAGATGTTGATGGTGGTGGCCCGGCCGCCGGCGATGAAGCCCGGGTCGTCCTCGGAGGACCCGGCCGACATGTCGGTGATGATGTTCTCGGTCAGGGTGACCACGGCGATCCGGTCCACGACGTCGATCCGGACGTCGGTGAGGAAGAACTGGAGGAACGGGGTGTTGGCGCAGACCACCGCCCAGGAGCGCAGCACGTCCTCCCGGCCGAAGACCGGGGCCCAGCCGGGGTGCACGCACTGCACGGAGGCCTCGAACGGGCCGGAGAGCCAGACCGCGCCCAGCCGGTCCAGGTCGCCGGCCTCGGCGGCGGCGTAGAACTCCTCGTTGGCCTCGCCGATCGCCGCTATGTCCGCGGCGACCTGCGGCGGGGGGCCGCCGTCCTCGGGCGGGAACACGCCGAACTCCTCCTCGAACTCGAACTCGTCGAATTCCCCGAGGCCGTCGCCTTCGGGGTGGCTGGTGTTCTCGGTGCCGCCGGCGCCGTCGACCCCGCCCTCGTCCACGCTCATCGGGCCGCCGCCAGCGCCGCCGCGACCCGGACCGCGTCCAGCGAGCCCTGCGCGTCGTGCGCCCGCACGCCCCACGTCCCGGCCGCCGCGACCAGCGCCGACAGCGCGGTGGTGGCGGCGTCCCGGCCGTGCGGCGGCCGCGGCTCGCCCGCGGTGTCCGGCAGCAGCCGGCCCAGGAAGTTCTTGCGCGAGGCGGCGATCAGCAGCGGCCGGCCCAGCGACTCCAGCTTGTCCAGATGGGCCAGCAGCGCCCAGTTGTGGTCGGCGTTCTTCGCGAAGCCCAGGCCGGGATCCAGGATCACCTGCTCGGGCGCGATCCCGGCGGCCACCGCCGCGTCGTAGCGCGCCTGGAGCTCCTCGATCACGTCCTTGACCACGTCCCCGTACACCGCGCGCGCCATCATGTCGGTGCTGTGCCCGCGCCAGTGCATCAGGATGTACGGCACACCCGACCGGGCGATCAGGGGAAACATCTCCGGGTCGGCCAGCCCGCCGGAGACGTCGTTGACGATCACCGCCCCGGCGTCCAGCGCCGCGGCCGCGACCGAGGCGCGCATGGTGTCCACCGACACCCGCACGCCGGCCCCGGCCAGCGCGTCGATCACCGGCAGCACCCGGTCCATCTCCTGCTCCGGGCCGACCCGCGCGGCGCCCGGCCGGGTGGACTCCCCGCCGACGTCGACCACGTCCACGCCGTAGCGGTGCAGCCGCAGGCCGTGGGCCACGGCCTTGGCGGTGTCGCCGTCGGCGTAGTACTCGCCGCCGTCGGAGAACGAGTCCGGGGTCACGTTCACCACGCCGAAGACGGCGCACCGTCCGAAATCCGGCAGACCGAGCACGGTCTGGCTGCGATTGAGGGGCCGGCCCGGCGCGTTCATGGTGAAAGCCTAGTCGTTCGCGGCCTTCCGTCCCGGGGGGACGTCCGGCGTGGACTCCCCGGTTCCGCCGCTCTTGCGGGCCGCCGCCGCGGCCAGCGTCCGCTGCTCGGCCGCCCGCTGCTCGGCCGCCCGCTGCTCGACCGCCCGCTGGGCTGCCCGCTCGGCGGCCGGCGGCCCGGCGCAGTCCTTGCCCTCGTGGTCGCGCTGCTCGTCCGGCGCGGGATACCCGTCGTGCTCGCCGGGGCAGTCGTCGGGGCCGCCGTCGACGTCCAGGTCGCGCTCGTCCTGGTGCTTCTTGGACCAGGGCAGGCCCGGCGGGACGATGAAGCCCTCGGCCTCGGCGTAGGCCAGGCCGACGCGCGGGATGTCGCGGGTGTTCTTGAAGACCACGAACCGCGGCACCCACACCGGCTGGAACTTGGAGTTGAACTTGTACAGCGACTCGATCTGGTACCAGCGGGAGAAGAACACCAGCACCGAGCGCCACATCCGGGTGATCGGGCCGGCGCCGAGCTTCTCGCCGCGCTCCAGCGCCGAGCGGAACACCGCGAAGTTCAGCGAGACCCGGATGATGCCCAGGCCCTGGCAGGCCTGCACGGCCTTCACGATCAGCAGCTCGTTCAGGCCCGGCTCAGCCTCGCGGTCCCGGACCATCAGGTCCAGGCTCATCCCGTCCCGACCCCAGGGCACGAAGTTGATCAGGGCCCGGACCTCGCCGTCCTTGGTGGCGGTGGCCACCACGCACTCGCCGTCGGCCGGGTCGCCGAACCGCTCCGGGCCCAGCGCCATGGAGAAGCTGCCGCGCTCGCTGGCCCCGCGCCAGGCCTGGATCCCGGTCTTGATCCGCTCGACCTCGGCCCGCGGCATGTCCTTGAGCCGCCGCACCTGGCACTCGTAGCCCTGCCGCTCGACCCGGTTCACCATCTGCCGGACGTTGCGCATCGCGCGGCCTTCGAGGGAGAACGCGGCGACGTCGCAGATGGCCTCGTCGCCGAGCTCCAGCGCGTCCAGGTCGGCCTCGCGGCACCAGACCTCGCCGCCGGTCTCGGAGCAGCCGACCACCGCGACCACCCAGGCGTGCCGGTCGGCCTCCTCCACGAACACCTTGATGGCGCCGGGCCAGGCCTCGGGGTCGCCGATCGGGTCGCCGGAGGCCAGCATCACGCCGGAGACCACCCGGTAGGTGATGGCGGCCTTGCCGGACGGGGACCAGATCACCGACTTGTCGCGGTGGGTGGCGAAGTACGCCAGCGAGTCGCGCCGGCCCTGCTTGGCGATCAGCTCGCGCAGCCGGGTGTCGTCCTCGGCGGACTGCCGGGCGATCGGCTCGGCCGGGCGCAGCAGCAGGTAGGCCACGATCAGCGCGGTCATCAGGCCCAGGCCCAGCAGCATCGCGGCCACCAGGTCGTCGGTGGAGCCGGCGTGCGGCTTGAACCGCACCGGGCCCTCGATGCCGACCAGGCCCAGCGCCACGTGCTGGAGCCGCTCCCAGGCGCTGGGGTCGCCCTCGATCCGCTTGCCCTGCCAGTACATCAGGGCCATGCCGGTGACGAAGGAGAACCCGGCCAGCAGCACGAAGGCGCGCAGCGCCCGCCACCGGGTGTAGGGGTCGCCGAGGGCGTAGAACTCGTCCCGGTACACCACCAGCAGGATCAGCAGCAGGATGGTCAGCACCATCTGGATGCCGAGGTAGTGCATCGGCGCGTCGTGGTCCGGGACCCGGAAGGACCGCACCAGGTGGAACACCACCACTGTGACCAGCAGAACCACCGCGACCCACCAGGCCCGCCGCTTGCGCCGCTTGAGTGCGTGCGCGACCAGCACCAGCAGGATGCCGGACAGCAGGGTCGCCGCGGCCGCCAGGTTCTGCACCTCGGTCGGCACCCGGACGCTGATCGCGTGCAGCCGGGAGTGCTTGAAGCCCGGCGAGATGGCCGAGGCGATGTTGCCGAACCCGGCCAGATAGGTGATGAACGCGACGAGCCGGGGCACCCAGGTCCGAGGCTGCTGCGGCGGCGCCGTCGCGTCGGACTTGGGCGGCACGGTCTTGGAGGTCATGGCTTTGGCCCGAGTCATGTTGGAGGGACGTTCGAGGGCACCCCGCGGGTTGTCGTCCGCGGGTGTGGCGGATCCCACCCGATTGTCGCGCTTGCCGGCGCCGGTCGGGGCATCCTTCGGGAAATCACCGGCGGTGCGACCCGAACGGGTGTCGTCATGGCCGCGATTACCCGCCACGGAGTCTTTGACGCGCCCGGTGCCGCTCGCGGTTCCCCGCGGCCCGGGCCCGGCGCCGGGGCCGCCGGGGCCGCCGGGGCTCAGCGCCCCAGGATCAGGCTCATCGCCTCCGCCCGGCTGGCCGGGGCGAGCAGCTGCCCGCGCACCGCCGACGTCACCGTCTTGGCGCCCGGCTTCCGGATCCCCCGCATCGACATGCACAAGTGTTCGCACTCCACAACGACGATGACTCCGCGCGGCTCAAGGATGCGCACCAGCGCGTCGGCGATCTGAGTCGTGAGGCGCTCCTGCACCTGCGGCCGCTTGGCGTAGACGTCGACGAGACGGGCGAGCTTGGACAGGCCGGTGATGCGCCCGTCCACCGACGGAATGTACCCCACGTGGGCCACTCCGTGGAACGGCACCAGGTGGTGCTCGCAGGTGGAGTACAGCTCGATGTCCCGCACCAGCACCATCTCGTCGTGGCCGAGGTCGAAGGTGGTGGTGAGGACGTCCTCGGGCGCCTGCTGGAGCCCGGCGAACATCTCGCGGTAGGCCCGGGCCACCCGGGCCGGGGTGTCCTTGAGGCCGTCGCGGTCCGGGTTCTCGCCGACCGCGGCCAGCAGCTCCCGGACCGCGCGCTCGGCGCGCTCGGCGTCGTAGCCGGCCACGGCCCGGCCCAGGTCCGGCGCGGCCAGCGCGGGCTGGCCGGCCAGGCTGACGCGGGAGATGCCGCCCCCCTGGCCGTCGTGCGGCGGGGGGACGGCATCGTCCCGGTGGTTCCGCGGTGCGTTCTCGGTCACTGCTCGGGCACCGTGTCCGTGCGGCCGATGATCCCCTCGGTGACCGAGCCGTTGGCCGCGGCCCGGGAGGCCTCCAGCTCACGCGGGGTCTGCACCGGCGGACGGCTCTGCAGGACCCGGCGCGCCGAACCGGTCCAGGCCGGACGCTGCGGGCGCTTCTGCACCGGGGCGAAGATCGCGGCGATCTGCTCCTTGTTCAGGGTCTCCTTCTCCAGGAGCTCCAGGACCAGGCTGTCCAGCACGTCGCGGTACTCGACCAGGATCTCCCAGGCCTCGTCGTGCGCGCTCTCGATGAGCCGCTTGACCTCCTCGTCGACGATCGAGGCGATCTCCTCGGAGTAGTCGCGCTGGTGGCCCATGTCGCGGCCCAGGAAGACCTCGCCGGAGTCCTTGCCGAACTTGATCGGGCCCAGCCGCTCGGTCATGCCGTACTGGGTGACCATCGAGCGGGCGATGTTGGTGGCCTTCTCGATGTCGTTGCTGGCGCCGGTGGTCGGGTCGTGGAAGACCAGCTCCTCGGCGGTGCGCCCGCCCATGGCGTAGGCCAGGTTGTCCAGCATCTCGTTGCGCGTGGTGGAGTACTTGTCCTCCTCCGGCAGCACCATGGTGTAGCCCAGGGCGCGGCCGCGGGACAGGATCGTCACCTTGTGCACCGGGTCCAGGTTCGGCATCGCGTGCGCCACCAGGGCGTGCCCGCCCTCGTGGTAGGCGGTGACCTTCTTCTCCTTGTCGCTCATCAGGCGGGTGCGCTTCTGCGGGCCGGCGACCACCCGGTCCACCGCCTCGTCCAGCGCGTTGTTGTCGATGAGCTTCTTGTCCGCGCGGGCGGTCAGCAGCGCCGCCTCGTTCAGCACGTTGGCCAGGTCCGCGCCGGTGAAGCCGGGGGTGCGCTTGGCCAGCGAGTCCAGGTCCACCTCGGGCGTCAGCGGCTTGCCCTTGGCGTGCACCTGGAGGATGTGCTTGCGGCCGTTGAGGTCCGGGGCCTCAACCGCGATCTGCCGGTCGAAGCGGCCCGGGCGCAGCAGCGCCGGGTCCAGGATGTCCGGGCGGTTGGTGGCGGCGATCAGGATCACGCCGCCCTTCACGTCGAACCCGTCCATCTCCACCAGCAGCTGGTTCAGGGTCTGCTCGCGCTCGTCGTGCCCGCCGCCCAGGCCCGCGCCGCGGTGCCGGCCGACGGCGTCGATCTCGTCGACGAAGACGATCGCCGGGGCGTTGGCCTTGGCCTGCTCGAACAGGTCGCGGACCCGGGAGGCGCCGACGCCGACGAACATCTCGACGAAGTCCGAGCCGGAGATCGAGAAGAACGGCACCCCGGCCTCGCCGGCCACGGCCCGGGCCAGCAGGGTCTTGCCGGTTCCGGGCGGGCCGTAGAGCAGCACGCCCTTGGGGATCTTGGCGCCGATGGCCTGGAACTTGGCCGGGGCCTCCAGGAACTCCTTGACCTCCTGGAGCTCCTCGACCGCCTCGTCCACGCCGGCCACGTCGGCGAAGGTGGTCTTCGGGGTGTCCTTGCTGACCAGCTTGGCCTTGGACTTCCCGAAGTTCATCACCCGGGAACCGCCGCCCTGCATCTGGTTCATCAGGAACAGGAAGACCAGGGCGATCAGCACGAAGGGCAGCAGCGTGATCAGGATGCCGACGAAGGCGTTCTGCTTGGCCAGCGAGATGTTGTAGCCCTTGCTCAGGCCGCCGGCCTTCTTCGACTCGTCCAGGGCCTGGGTGATCCCGTAGCCCTGCTGGTCGTTCAGGTACACGGCCTTCAGGTTGTCGGTGCCCTGGGCCTGCGCGATGGACCCGTTCGGGTCCAGCTTCACCTCGACGCTGGAACCGGAGCCGCCCACGACCTTGGCCGAGACGACCTGGTTGTTGTGGATTGCGTCCAGCACCACGGAGGTGTCCACGGACTTCGGGCCGCCGGCCGAGGAGACCAGCTGCATGACCGCGAGGACCGCCACGACGGCCAGGACGACCCAGATCACCGGGCCTCGGAAGTAACGCTTGACGTCCATCGATCCTCTACGACTCGTGCTAGCGGTTCACGGCGGGGGGGTGTGGTTCTTTGTTGCCTAACGACCGTACGCGGTCACTGCGTTCCCGCGCGACGTTGCGAATGAACCCACACTGGTCCCAACGTGGCTTACCGGAGTGTCATTCCACTGCGCTCGGACCATGTCGGCGCGGCCGACTCGGCCCGGATCGGCTGAGCCGGGCCACTACGAACTGTATACGTGCGGGGCGAGGGTGCCGATGAAGGGCAGGCCCCGGAAACGCTGGGCGTAGTCCAGCCCGTAGCCGACGACGAACTCGTTCGGGATGTCGAAGCCGACGTACTTGACGTCGATCTCGACCTTGGCGGCGTCCGGCTTGCGCAGCAGCGTCACCACCTCCAGCGAGGCCGGGCCCCGGGAGCGCAGGTTCGACAGCAGCCAGGACAGGGTCAGCCCGGAGTCGATGATGTCCTCGACCACCAGCACGTGCCGGTTCTGGATGTCGGCGCCGAGGTCCTTCATGATCCGGACCACGCCGGAGGACTTGGTGCCGGCCCCGTAGGAGGAGATCGCCATCCAGTCCATCTCGGTGTCGATGTGCAGCTCCCGGATCAGGTCGGCCATCACCACCAGGGCGCCGTTGAGGACGCCGACCAGCAGCACTTCCTGCCCGGCGTAGTCGGCCTCCACGGCACGGGCCAGCTCGGCCAGCTTGGCGCGGATCTCGTCCGCCGAGATCAGGACCTTCTCCAGGTCCTGGCCCATGTCCTTGTCGTCCACGCTGCGGTCCCTCGTGCGTCGCTTATGCCGGCATCAGCTGCGCGGCCGGGGCTCGGTCGGGGTCCGCCCCGGCCTCGCCGTCGTCCGCGTGGTCTGGCTCCGGGGCCCCGCGGCGCAGCGCTCCGGATCTCTCGAAGGCCAGCTTTCCATACCGGCGGGCCGCCGCGACGGCGCTGGGCAGGTGCAACGGCCCCTGGCCCCGCCAGTCGGTCAGCAGCCGGTCCAGCTCCTCGATGTGGACGGCGGCCAGGTCAGAACCGGGGCACCCGGCCCGCAGCGCGGCCAGGCGCAGCACCCGGGTGCGCACGGCGGTGGGCAGTGCGGACAATTCGACCACGTCGAGGTAGTGGGACAGATCACAGTCGCCGAAGGGTTCCAGCAGCCGGTCGAACTCCCGCGCGGCCCAGGCGTCCAGCGCCTCGGTGTCCTCGCGCAGCATCTTGGCGGTCCGGGCCAGCGCCTCCGGCATCCCCGGCCCGAGCGCGGCGGACAGCGCCGGGAGCGCGGCGTGCCGGACCCGCGAGCGGGTGTAGGCCGGGTCGGTGTTGTGCGGATCGTCCCAGGGCTCGAAGCCCTCGGCCTTGCTGGCCGCGACAGTGGTGGCCCGCGGCAGATCCAGGAACGGCCGGGCATAGCGGCCGTTGCGGGCCGGCATCCCGGCCAGGCTGCGCGCCCCGGAGCCCCGGGCCAGCCCGAGCAGCACGGTCTCGGCCTGGTCGTCGCGGGTGTGGCCGAGCAGTACGGTGGCCGCACCCAGGCGTTCGGCGGCGGCGTCCAGCGCGCCGTAGCGCGCGACCCGGGCCGCGGCCTCGGGCCCGCCGCGCCCGTCGACCTGGACCGACAGGTTCTCCACCGGGTCGAAACCGAGCCCGGCCAGGAAGCGCACGACGCGCTCGGCCTGGGCCGCGGAGCCGGCCTGGAGGTTGTGGTCCACGGTCAGGCCGCCGAAGCGCAGCGACAGGCGCGGGGCGACGAAGGCGGTGGCGCAGGCCAGGGCGATGGAGTCGGCGCCGCCGGAACAGGCCACCAGCACCAGCGAGCCGGGGGCGTGGCCGGCGAGGGTCCGGCGAACGGCCAGACGTATTGAGGCGATGACGGGGGCTGGGCCCATGTTCGAACTCCTTCGTGCGGGAGGACGCCCCGGTCCGGGGCGTCTTCGGCGCTCCCTGGGCATCTTTCCCTGAGCAACGACGCGGCGCGGTTCAGGTCGCGGCGACACTCCGCAGGACCACCCTTACGGCGCGGACGGCCGGAATTCCTCGGCCGGATCGCGGAATGACCGTCACGGCCGCACCCGGGTCAGCCAGGCGCCGGGGTCGGCGATCTCGGCCCGGGTGGGCAGGGTGTTCGGCGAGGTCCACACCCGGTTGAAGCCGCTCATCCCGGCCTGCTCCACCACGGCGTTGACGAAGCGCGCGCCGTCCCGGTACTGCCGGATCTTGGCGTCCATGCCGATCACCCGGCGCACGATGGCGTCGACCCGGCTGGCGCCCTTGGCCCGGCGCTGCCCGAACTTGCGCCGGATGTCCGAGACGCTGGGCACCACGCGCGGCCCGACGCCGTCCATGACGACGTCGGCGTGCCCCTCCAGCAGCGACATCACCGCGACCATCCGGTCCAGCACGGCCAGCTGCTGCGGGGTCTGCACCAGTTCGGTCAGCGGCCGCTTCTCGCCGGTCTCGCGGCGCTTCTGCCCGGCCTCGCGCAGCCGCTTGGCCAGCGCCCCGGGGTCGGTGTCCATGCCGGCGATGAAGGCCTCGATCTCGCCGAGGATGTGCGCCCGCAGCCACGGCACGGCCGCGAACTGGGTGCGGTGCGTCTCCTCGTGCAGGCAGACCCACAGCCGGAAGTCGTCCGGCTTGACCTGGAGCTCGCGCTCCACGCTGACGATGTTCGGGGCCACCAGCAGCAGCCGCCCCGGTTCCTGGAAGATCTCGTACTGCCCCAGGATCCGGTGCGAGAGGTAGGCCAGCAGCGTGCCCAGCTCCAGCGCGGTGGCCTTGGGCCCGAGGGCGGCCAGCCCGGACGGCGGCACGCCCTCGCGCTTCTCGTTGAGCTTGCGGGCCAGCGGCTCGGTGACGATCCGGAAGCCCTCGGCGTTGGCCCGGACCCATCCCGGCCGGTCCACGACCAGGACCTGCGGCTCGGTCAGGATGCTGCCCTGGTTCGCCAGGCCGGTGAACTCCGCGACGTGCTCGCGCGACTCGACGGCATAGCGGCGCAGGTCCGCCACGGCGGCGGCGGCCTCGGCCGGGGAGGTCGCAGGCCCCGGGCGCACCAGGCGCTCGGCCGTCGCCACCGCCAGTTGCCAGTCGACCAGCTGCGCTCTCGCCGTCATGGCTCTCAGGCTACGGGGCGGCGGCGGGGAAACCTAGATCAGCCGGTCACGGAGCGGTAGTGATCGACGATCTCGTCGCTCGTGGCGGTCCACACCGCCGGATGGTTCACGACGTGCTCCAGCGCCTCGTCCAGGTAGCGCGCCCGGAACGCCTGCCCGATCACGAACGGGTGCAGCGCCAGCGCCAGCACCCGGCCGCTGCCGTCCTCGGCGTCCTGCGCCAGCTGGTCGACCTGGTCCTTGACCATCCGGACGAAATCGGGCCCGGTGAGGCCCTTGGAGACGAAGACGCCGATGTCGTTGAGCTCCACCGAGTAGGGCAGGCTCAGCAGCCCCGGAACGTTGGTCGGGTAGGGCTGGTCGTCGTTGGTCCAGTCCAGCAGGTACTCCACGCCCTGCTCGGCCAGCAGCCCGGGGGTGTTGAAGGTCTCGATCAGGGCAGGGCCCATCCAGCCCCGGGGCCGCACGCCGGTCCCGCGCTCGATGGTGCCGAGCACCTCGCGGATCCGCGCCTGCTCCTCGTCCCGCTCCAGGCCGCTGAACAGGTGGCTGTTGCTGGCGCCGTGCCCCATCCAGGCCCAACCGCGCTCGCGCCCGGCGGCGATGATCTGCGGGTAGCGGTCGACGACGTCCGAGTTCAGCAGCACGCTGGCCCGGACCCGGTGCTTGTCGAGCAGCTTGACGATCCGCCAGATGCCGACGCGGGGACCGTAGTCGCGCCAGCCGTAGTTGAGGCTGTCCGGGGTCAGCGAGGTAGTGCCGTCGTAGGTGGAGGTGCCGGGCAGATCGACGTGGAAGTGCTCGATGTTCAGGCCGACGTAGAAGGCCACCCGCTTGCCTTCCGGCCAGCTCAGAGGCTCGCGTTCGGTGATGGGGCGGTAGTCGAAGAGTTCAAGGTCGGTGCTCATGCGACCATGGTGAAACCTTCACATCCGTGTCAAGGTCAAGCGATCACCGACGGGGGCGACGATGCGCATCGGACAGCTGGCGGAACTCACCGACACCACCCCGCGCCGCCTGCGCTTCTACGAGGAGCAGGGCCTGATCCGCGTCGACCGCGCGGCCAACGGCTACCGCGACTACGACGAGCGCCTGGTCGAGCAGGTCAGCCACATCCGCGGCCTGCTGGAGGCGGGCCTGTCGACCCGCCTGATCAAGCAGATCCTGCCCTGCCTCGACGACCCGCGCGACATCCACTTCGCCGACGCGACGCCGGACATCATCGCGACCCTGGAGGGCCACCGGGACAAGCTGGCGCAGCGGATCGAACTGCTGACGCGGAACCACGCGGCGGTGGCCGATTATGTGGGGGCGTTGAAGCAGTGCGCGCTGGGGGTGGAGCGGTAGGTTCCGGCAACCGGCGGCTTTCGGTTACCCGCTGAGTTCTGGTTCTGGCTTCCAGGTTCTGGTTCTGGTTTCTGACTGGCTGCTTTGCCCCGGCACGCGCCGCATCCCTACATGCCGGCCAGCGTCGTCGCGATCCGGTCGACCGCGGCTCGCGCGGACGCCGTGTCCGTGGCCTGATCCGCCATCAGCGCGAACACCAGGAGTTGGCCGTCGTTGTCCCGGACCAGGCCGGCCAGGGTCACCACTCCGGTCAGGGATCCGGTCTTCGCCCGGACCAGGCCGGCGCCGGCCGACGACTGCGGTGTCGTGTACCTGCCGTCCTCGGCCAGTGTGCCGGTGAGGCCGGCGACCGGCAGGCCGGTCAGGGCCGCGCGCAGATCCGGGTGGTCGTCGGCGGCGGCCGCCGACAGGACGCTGACCAGGAAGGCCGGGCTGATGCGGTCGTCGCGGGACAGTCCGCTGCCGTCGAGCACCGACAGCCCCGTGAGGCCGACGCCGAGCCGGCCCAGCTGCTCGCGCACCGCCGCGACGCCGCCCTCGAAGGTGGCCGGCTTCCCGCCCGCCAGCGCCACCTGGCGCAGCAGGGCCTCCGCCAGGTCGTTGTCCGAGACTGTGAGCATGTGCTCGACCAGGTCGCCGAGCCGGGCCGACGAGACGCCGGCCAGGGTGGCGCCGGTGCCGGTGCCAGCCCCCGCTCCCGGCGCGGACGTCGGCTTCCCGACGACCTTCACGCCGTGCGCCGTCAGCCGGGCCGCGAACGCCGACGCCGCCGTCGACGCCGGATCCGGCACCCGCGGGCTCAGCTCGTCACCCGGTCGGCTCCGGCCCTCGTCGACCATCAGGCCGACGACCGGGGCCACGTTCCCGTCCGTGTAGCCCGCCGACCACGTCGGATTGAGCGCCGGGCCTCCGAACAGTGACGCATCGTAGCCAAGTGTGACCGAATTCACGCCCTTGGCCCGCAGCGCGTCCGCGGTGGCCGCCGCCAGCTCGTCGAGCGACGCCGGGCGCCAGGCCGGATCGGCCGGCGCCGGCTGCGTCGACAGCGTCGGGTCACCCCCTCCGACCAGCACGATCGCCGCTCCGGAAGCGCCGTCCGCGGCCCCGCCGGAGGTCTGGACGACCCGGGTCGTGAACTGCTTGTCCGGTCCCAGCGCGGCGAGCGCGGCCACCGCCGTCACGACCTTGTTCGTGGACGCCGGTGCGAAGCCGTCCGCCGCACGGTTGTCGAACAACAGTGCGGACGAGGCGGGATCGGCGACCGCCACCCCGACGTGCTTGCCGAGCCCCGCCGCGGTCGTCAGCGGCGCCAGCGCGCCGGCCAGCTGTGCCGTCGTGAGCGCGCCGCCGACCTTCTCACCTGCGAGAACCGGCGCCAGGGCGGCCTGGGCCGGGCTGTGTGTCGGCCCGGTGGACCGCACCGACGGCGACGGCGAGGCGGGCGCGATCGAATCGTGCGAAGCCTGCGCGACCGGCGTTCCGGACGGCGTCCCGGTGCCCGTGAACCGCACTTGCCGTTCACTCACCCGCTGACCACCGGACCACGGACCGGCCGCCCAGACGCCGGCACCGGCCAGTACGATCCCGATCGCGGCTGACACAATGGCGGTCGGCAGCGTTCCCGGCACCTGTCTTGCCACTCGGGTCACTCCTTGATCTTGCGAACTCTGTCGTCACCGCCTGTCTGGGCGACACTAGTAGCAGCACCTGAAAGCGCGGAAACGAGGAAAGACCATGGAGTTCGACGTTCTCATCGAGATCCCCAAGGGCCAGCGCAACAAGTACGAGGTCGACCACAAGACCGGCCGCATACGGCTGGACCGCATGCTTTTCACCTCGATGGTCTACCCGACCGACTACGGCTTCATCGAGGACACGCTGTCCCTGGACGGCGACCCGCTGGACGCGATGGTCCTGCTCGACGAGCCCACCTTCCCCGGCTGCCTGATCCGCTGCCGCGCCATCGGCATGCTGAACATGGCCGACGAGGCCGGCGGCGACGACAAGATCCTGTGCGTGCCGGCCACCGACCCGCGCTTCGAGCACCTGCGGGACTACCACCACATCTCCGAGTTCGAGCGCCAGGAGATCCAGCACTTCTTCACCTCCTACAAGGACCTGGAGCCGGGCAAGGAGGTCCACCACGCCGAGTGGCAGAACCGCGCCCAGGCCGAGGTCGAGATCATGCGCTCCTACAAGCGCTTCGAGGAGCTCCCGGAGGAGGAGAAGGTCCACCACCTGTAGGACCTCGCTCAGGCTCCCTCTGGTTCCCTCGGGCCGCTTCCGGACTTCCGGCGGGCGCCGGCCCGCCGGACACGCCGGTGAGAACGTCGAACCCCCGACGGGAATGTCCCCGTCGGGGGTTTCACGCTCGCGGCGGCGGACGGGAAGACCCTCAGGCCGCGTCGTCCTCCGCCGTCGCTTCTCCGCTTTGACCGGCGCTCGCCGCCGTTTGTGAGACCCCCGGCGACATCCCCGGTGACATCCCCGCCAGGGAGTTCCCGAGCGGGCTGCGGACGTAGAGCACGCTGCGCCCGTGCCGGGCCCGCGCCGTGAGGCCGGCGTCCGACAGCACCTTGAGATGCTGGCTCACCGCTCCCGGCGTCACGGCCAGCAGCCGGGCCAGCTCCGTCGTCGACACCGGCTGGTCCAGCATCAGCAGCAGCCGGGCCCGCGGCAGACCGAGCAGCCGCTCCAGCGCCGGCCCGGCCGGCGGCGGCTCCACGCGCTCGGCCAGCGTCGCCACCCCGCGCGCCTGGTAGGCGATCCACGGCGGGCCGGCGGGCGTGATGACGCTGAGCGCGCCGTGCGAGAAGCAGGTCGGGATCAGCAGCAGGCCCTGTCCGGCGGCGTCCACGTCGTAGGAGGGCGCGCCGGGCACCGGCTCGTTGTCCCACCGGATCACCAGCCGCCGGCCGTCCCAGCTCAGGCGGTTGCTGAGCTCGGCGAACAGCGCGGCGGCCCCCCGCTCGGCGAGCACCCGGGCCCGGTGGACGAGGTCCGCCTCCAGCAGCGACTTGGCGCGCGGCCACCACTCGGGCAGCAGGCACGTCTCCCAGTACGCCTCCAGCGTGTCGGCGATGTCGGCCAGCAGCCGCTCCGGGTCCTCCCGCGCACCGGTCAGCCGCTCGGGTACGGCACCCTCGATCGGCAGGAACGTGCGCTCCAGCTCCGGCCAGACCTGCTCCGGAGGCGTCGCACGCAGCACGGCCAGCTCGCGCCGGAAGTCCGGCCACGGTGTCGTCGGCCGCGGGGTCAGGAAGTCCGGGATCCACCGCGTGGCACCGACCAGCGAGGTCAGCAGCACGGTGTCCAGCCGCTCGAACGCCGGGCGCATGCGGCTGAACAGCGGAATGTGCTCGGCGTAGGCCGAGGCGTGGGTCCACATCCGCAGGCTCATGCCGGCCTCCATGGTCGCCGAGTAGGCGAAGGAGGTGGCCGCCAGATCGTCGAGGCCGAGTTCGATCGTGATCATTCAGTCCCCCGCTGAATCGATTCCGGTGCCGATGCTATCGGGCTGTGCTGGCCCCATGACCTTGCTTTTCACCCGGCCCGGGACCGGGGCGCCGGCCCGCCCGGTCCCCGGCCCCCGGCGCCGGCTCGCCCTCGCGACGCTGCTCACCAGCTTCGGCAACGGCCTCTACCTGACCATCTCCGCCCTCTTCTTCACCCGCACGCTCGGCTTCAGCGCCACCCGCGTCGGCGTGGTGCTGACCCTGGCGGGGCTGGCGGGCGTCCTCGCGAGCGTCCCGGCCGGCCGCGCGGCGGACCGGTACGGGATCAAGCAGGTGTCGACGGTGCTGCTGTGCGGCGAGGCCGTCGCGGTCGCCGCGCTGGCGTTCTGCACAACGTTCTGGGCGTTCGCGGCGGTGGTCTGCATCGCCACGGCGCTGGACCGGGGCGCGGCGGCGGTCCGACAGGCGCTGTACGCGCGCGCCTTCGACCCCGCGACGCGAGTGGCGGACCGGGCCTACATCCGGGCGGTCACCAACGCGGCGATCGGGGCGGGCGCCGCGGTGGCCGCGCTGGCGTTGCAGACGGACAGCCGGGCGGTCTATCAGGGGGCGATCGTCGTGGACGCGGTCAGCTTTCTGGGGATGGTGGCTCTGCTGCCGCGGCTGAGGCTCCGGGAGGTGGTGGAAGCAGACCCGGAACCAGACCTAGTGCCAGCCCCAGACTCAGTGCCAGACCCAGAACCAGGCTCGGACCTGGACTCGGCCTCGGACCTGGACCTGGGCTCGGGCTCGGAACTGGGCTCGGATTCCGGCTCGGGCTCGGACCTGGGCTCGGATTCCGGCTCAGGCTCGGTATCCGTATCCGTATCCGCCGCCGCTCGTCGACCGCCGAAGGTGCGCGTGTCCCGGCGGTACCAGGCCGTCTCGGCGCTGAACGCGGTCCTGATGATCCAGTTCGCCCTCGGCGAGATCGGTCTGCCGCTGTGGCTGCTCCAGGACACCCGCGCGCCCCGCGTCCTGGTGTCCGGCATGTTGATCGTCAACACCGCCCTGGTGGTGCTGCTCCAGGTGCGAGCTGCGCGTTCGGTGCGCGGGATCGCGTCGGCGGCGCGCGCCCTGCGGCTCGGCGGCCTGGCCGTGGCCGCTTCCTGTGTGGTGGCGGCCTGTGCGGAGGGCCTGTCCCCGGTCGCCGCGACCCTGGTCCTGCTCGCCTGCGGCGTCCTGATGACGCTCGGCGAGGTCCTGAACCAGGCCGGTGCCTGGACCCTGAGCTACGACCTCGCCGACGTCCGCGCCGTCGGGGCCTACCAGGGCGTGTTCAACGCGGGCGTCGCCGCCGGGCAGATGGCGGGGCCGCTGGTGGTGA
This sequence comes from Catenulispora yoronensis, assembly GCF_039531695.1. Taxonomy (NCBI): domain Bacteria; kingdom Bacillati; phylum Actinomycetota; class Actinomycetes; order Catenulisporales; family Catenulisporaceae; genus Catenulispora; species Catenulispora yoronensis. Next base: position 10,683 of record NZ_BAAAQN010000021.1, on the reverse strand, counting down.
CGCAGACCGCGCTGCGGCACGGGCTCGCGGGGTGGGTGGTCCTGGGGCTGGTGTTCGCGGTCGCGGGGGCGGCGATCGAGCCGGTGGCGCGGCGCGGCGACGGGAAGTAGCGGATCTCGCAGGGTATTGATTTATGGGGTCCGCCGTTCCGCCGGCTCACGGTCGCGCGTAGAAACTCGGCGTCCCGTTGATCCACAACGATTGCTGCTCCACGACGCCGCCGGGGTGCGGGGCCTGGATGATGCGGTCGTTCCCGATATAGATCGCCTCGTGGTAGATGGTGTGCGGGTCGGCGTCGTCCTCGGCCCAGAAGACCAGGTCGCCGGGGCGGAGCTGGCTGTAGGTGAGCGGGTGCATCGCCAGGTACTGCCACTGCGCGGGGTGGGGGAAGTTCCAGCCGGCGGCTTCCAGGCCGCGCATCGCCAGGCCCGAGCAGTCGAAGACGTCGGGGCCCGCGCCGCCCCAGACGTAGGGCTTGCCGAGCTGGGCGTAGATGTAGTTCAGCATGGTGCGGACGGCGCCGTCGGTGTTGGGCGACGCGGCTGGAGGCGTGCGGGAGCCGGACGCGGCCGCCGGGGTGCCCGATTTGGGGGACTGGCCGGCCGCCGCCTGGGCCGCCGACGCCGAAGCCGCTGCCGCTGCTGCGGCTGCCGCAGCCGAAGCCGCCGCCGCTGCTGCCGCCACCGCCGCCCGCCGCGCCGCCTCCGCCCGCGCCGCGGCCTCCGCCAGCCCGGCCTGCCGCTGCCGCTCCAGCCCCAGTTCGATCCCCTGCGCGGCGGCGAGCTGCCCCAGCAGCGCCTCTCGCCGGGCCTTGATCCCCGTCACCTGCCCCTGCTGGGACACCGTCAGCGCTCGCGCGTGGTCCCGCGCGGCGCGCGCCTTCGCCTCGGCGGTCTGCTGATCGCGCGCGGCCCGCTCGGCCTGCTGCCGGGCCGTGGCGGCGTCCTTCGCCGCCTGGCGGGCGTCCTTGACGGCCAGCGCCCCGGCCGCGTTGGAGTTGGCCAGCGCCTGGCGGCGGGTCGCGAAGTCGTGGAGGGAGTCGGCGTGCAGCAGGACGAGCATCCGTGCCATGTCCGGGCCCTGGCGGTAGGTCTCGGCCGCGAGCGCGCCGAGCCGCCGTTCGGATTGGTGCTGTATGTCGACCGCGGCCTCGGCCCTGGTCCGGGCGTCGGCGGCGGCGCGGGTCGCGGTGGCGGCCTGCGCCACGGCGGTGTCGTAGGCCTCGGCGGCCAGGCCGGAGGACGCCTCCAGGGCGCGCAGCGAGCGGTCGGCGGCGGCCAGGTCGGCCTCGATCCGGTCGGCGGCGGCCTGCCGGTCGCGGACGCCGGACTTCGCCCGGTCGATGTCGCCCTGGCCGGGGATCGTCGGTGCCGGGCGGCCGGCCCCGCCGGACCCCCCGAGTCCGTTCGGATCCGCATGCGCCGTGACGCTCACCAGCGCCGCCACCATCGCGCCCGCCATCACGCCCGCCGTCACGAGCGTCACACGGCGGCCGTGCCCGCGCACCCGCATGCCGGTCTCCTTCCGCGCCGCCCAGAGGTCGATGACTGTCGACGGCCGGTGACAGCCATCGACGACTGTGAGGTGAGCTACCCACCCGTCACGTCATCTTTCATCTCAAAATGGACGCACTGCGCGGTTCCGAGGTCAGCCGCCCGGCTTTTCCCCCGAACGGGTTAGGCCGTCGCCGGCCACGGATCCGGCCACTGGTTCAAAGAACTGATTAACCACCCGGGCCCGCCCCGGGCCCGCCCCGAGGATCACAGGGCCCTGCGGTACCGGGTCTCGTCCAGCACCTCGGCCCCGGCCTCGAACCCGGACACGCCGCCGTCGTGCCGCCACCCGGTGTGCTCGTAGAACGCCCGCGACGGGGTGTTCGCGGCCAGCACCCACAGCGTCGCCTCGCGGTAGCCGTCGTCCCGCAGCCGCCCCAACGCGACCTCCTGCAGCCGCCGCCCGATGCCCAGCCGCCAGATCGCCGGGTCCAGGTATATGGCGTAGAGCTCGCCCACCCGCGCCGGCTCCCCGGCGTCCCGGCTCGGGCCCACCGACGCGAACCCGGCCACCACCCCGCCGACGTCCGCGACGAACACCGACATCCGCCGCTCCACCCGGTCGTCCAGCATCCGCCGCGCACTGAGCTCGAACCCGTCCACCGACAGCCCGGCCAGATAGTCCGCCGGCATCAGCCCCGAATACGCCCGCTGCCACGAAGCATGCCGCACCCGCCCGATCGCCCCCGAGTCCTCGTCCACGGCTTCCCGAAGGTGGACGCCATGGACCCGGCCCGCGCTCGAACTCATGCGCGCCATTATGACGGTTCGCACGTGCCGAGAGCGGCTGATCAGGCGATCGGCCGGGTCACCGGAAGCCGCGCAGCGCGGCGAAGTCGATATCGATGTCGAACGGCACCGGCAGCTTCAGGCGGTCGCGCCATCACTACTCAGGGAGATCTCGATCAAAGGTTTTCCCCACTCCATCGAGTGAAGAAAACCCGACCGCGTTCACTCCTTCGAGTAACCCGAGCCCTGACGCGCCCCGCCCCGCCCCGGCCCGCAGCCCCGCTCCCGCCCCGTTCCTACTTCGTCGTCGACCCGGCCGTCTTCTTCGCCGCCGTCTTCTTCGCGGCGGTCTTCGTCGTCTTCCCGGCCGCCGACTTCGTCGTCGCCGTCTTCTTGGCGGTCGTCTTCTTCGCCGCGGCCTTCTTCGCGGTCTTCTTCGCCGGGCCCTTCGCGCGCTTCTCCGCCAGCAGCTCGTAGGCCTTCGCCTGGGTGATCCCCTCGACGGTCTCGCTCTTGGGGATCGTGACGTTGGTCTCGCCGTCGGTGAGGTACTCGCCGTAGAAGCCGGACTTGATCACGATCGGCTTGCCCGAGACCGGGTCCGGGCCGAGCTCGCGCAGCGGGGGCTTCGCGGCGGCGCGGCCGCGGGCCTTGGGCTGCTTGTAGATCTCCAGCGCCTCGTCGAGGGTGATGTCGAAGATCTGCTCCTCGCTGGTGAGCGAGCGGGAGTCCGTGCCCTTCTTCAGGTACGGCCCGTAGCGGCCGTTCTGGGCCGTGATCTCCTCGTCGGACTCCGGGTCCCGGCCCACGACGCGGGGCAGCGACAGCAGCCTGAGCGCCTCGTCGAGGGAGACGGTGTCGATCGTCTGGTTCTTGAACAGCGAGCCGGTGCGGGCCTTCACCGCGTTCTTGCCGCGGGTCGGGGTGCCCTCGGGCAGGATCTCGGTGACGTAGGGCCCGTAGCGGCCGGTCTTGGCCACCACCTCGTAGCCGGTCGACGGGTCCTTGCCCAGTTCGCGGTCGCCGCTGGGCTGCAGGAACAGCTCCTCGGCGAAGGCCACGGTCAGCTCGTCCGGCGGCAGGTCGTCGGGCACGTTCGCGCGCTGCTGGGTGCCGTCCTCCAGGTCGCGGATGATGTACGGCCCGTAGCGGCCGACGCGCAGCACGATGCCCTCGCCGACCGAGAACGAGTTCACCTCCCGGGCGTCGATGTTGCCCAGGTCGGTCACCAGGTCCTTCAGGCCGCCCAGGTGGTCGGCCACCGCGCCGTGGTCGCCGGAGCGCTCCAGGGCCGCGCGCTCGGTCTCGGTCGGGCCGAAGTAGAACCGCCGCAGCCACGGCACGCGCTGCGCCTCGCCGCGGGCGATGCGGTCCAGGTCGTCCTCCATCCGCGCGGTGAACTCGTAGTTCACCAGGTCGCCGAAGTGCTGCTCGAGCAGCCCCACCACGGCGAACGCGGTGTAGGAGGGCACCAGCGCCGTCCCCTTCTTGGAGACGTAGCCGCGGTCCAGGATCGTGCCCAGGATGGCGGAGTACGTCGAGGGCCGGCCGATCTCGCGCTCCTCCATCTCCTTGATCAGCGAGGCCTCGGTGAAGCGGGCCGGCGGCTTGGTCGAGTGCCCGTCCGCGGTCATCTTCGTCGTGCTCAGGGCGTCGCCCTCGGCCACCGCCGGGAGCCGCTGCTCGGAGTCGTCCAGCGCGGCGTCCGGGTCGTCGGTGCCCTCGACGTACGCCTTCAGGAAGCCGTGGAAGCTGATGATCCGGCCGCTGGCGCTGAACTCCACGTCCCGGCCGTCCGCGGCGGCGCCGCCGACCTTCACCGTCACCGTGTGGCCGGTCGCGTCCTTCATCTGCGAGGCGACGGTGCGCATCCAGATCAGCTCGTAGAGCCGGAACTCGTCGCCCGTGAGCCGGGTCTGGGCCGGCGTCCGGAAGGTGTCGCCGGAGGGCCGGATGGCCTCGTGCGCCTCCTGCGCGTTCTTGACCTTGGAGTCGTAGCGCCGCGGCACGTCCGGCAGGTAGTCGGCGCCGTAGAGCTCGCGCACCTGGGTCCGGGCGGCGTTCAGCGCGGTGTCCGACAGCGTGATGCTGTCGGTACGCATATAAGTGATGAAGCCGTTCTCGTACAGGCTCTGCGCCACCCGCATGGTCCGCTTGGAGTCCATCCCGAGCTTGCGGCTGGCCTCCTGCTGCAGCGTGGTGGTCCGGAACGGCGCGTAGGGCGAGCGCCGGTAGGGCTTGCGCTCCACGCCCCGGACGCTGAAGTCGGCCTGGCGCAGCGCCGCCGCCAGCGCCTTCGCGGTGACCTCAGTGAGGTGCACGACGTTCTGGCTGCCGGACTTGAGCTGCCCGTCCGGCCCGAAGTCGCGGCCGGCGGCGACCCGCTTGCCATCGACGTTGGCCAGCCGCGCGGTCATGCCGCGCGGGTCGTCCGGCCCGGCGGCCTTCAGCGTCTCGAACGAGCCGGTCAGGTCCCAGTACTCGGCGGCGGTGAACGCCATGCGCTCCCGCTCCCGGTCCACCACCATGCGGGTGGCCACGGACTGCACGCGCCCGGCGGACAGTCCGGTGCGGACCTTCTTCCACAGCACCGGGGAGACCTCGTAGCCGTACAGCCGGTCCAGGATGCGCCGGGTCTCCTGCGCGTCGACCAGCTGCAGGTTGATCTCGCGGGTGTTCTGCGCGGCCTCCTGGATCGCCTCGCGGGTGATCTCGTGGAACACCATGCGCTTGGACGGGACCTTGGGCTTGAGCACCTCCTGGAGGTGCCAGGCGATGGCCTCGCCCTCCCGGTCCTCGTCAGTGGCCAGCAGGAGCTCGTCGGCCTCCTTGAGCAGGTCCTTGAGCTTGGCCACCTGCTTCTTCTTGTCGGCGTTGACCAGGTAGAGCGGCTCGAACTCGCCGTCGACGTCCACGCCGAGCCGGCCCATCGAGGTGCCCTTGTACTTCTCCGGCACCTCGTCCGCCCCGGCGGGCAGGTCGCGGATATGGCCCACGGAAGCCTCGACGGTGTAGCCCGCACCGAGGTAGCCCTTGATCGTCTTCGCCTTGGCGGGCGACTCGACGATGACCAGACGGCGCGTCGCGCCGCCCGAGTCCGCTGAACCCTTGCCTGCCACCGTTACCTCTGCTTCCAGCTGCTAGCCCCAAGGGATACGCGCTTGGGCGTACCCCGCACACCGCGGCCCGACACGTCGTCGTCCGACAGCGGCACCAACCGACACCAACGGAGAGTGACCGTACCTCAGCCGAACGTCCCCGCGCTGTCTACTGTGTCCTACTCGTTGTCTTGAATGGTCGGCGTACAACCGAACGTTAACCCGAACTGGCGTATAGGACGGAACCGGAAATCGCCCTACCCTGGGACGCCGGAGCACTCCCGGGGCCGATGCGACGCGCATCGACGCTGATGGCGGGCGCGGTGCCGCTACCCGACGGGGAAGAGATATCCATCCTCCACCAGCCCCCGGATGGCCTCGATCGCGCCGCCGCGCAGACTGCGCGCGTCGATCCCGTAGCGTTCGCCGACGGCGTCCAGGATCTCCCCCAAGGGGGTCTCCCCGTCCGCCGCGCCGACCACGGCCGCCCCGATGGGGTCGATGTCGGCCGAGCGCATGAAGCCCTCGGTCTGGCTGATCCGGGAGGAGTCGCCGCCCCAGCCGCTGCCCTGCTCGTAGGTGGGCCGGGCCACCTGTTCCCAGCGGACGTCCGGGGCCACCGCCAGGCGCCGGCCCATCAGCTCCTCGTCGTCGACGTCGCGCAGGAAGTCGTGGCGCGCGAACCAGCTGGGGATGTGCGGCCCGAGCGGCTGTTCGACCGGGTGCGAGATCTCCTCCAGCCGCAGCAGCGGGTGGTCGGAGCCGGCCTGGTGCAGGGTGATCCACCCGAACCCGATCGCGCCGACCTTGTTCTGCTCGAAGTAGTCCAGCCAGGCGTCGTAGCGCCGCGGGTAGTCGGGCGTGCCGTACTCGCCGGAGTCGCGCAGCCACAGCTCCACGTACTCGGCCGGGTCCTGGGCCTCGCGCTGCACCACCCAGGCGTCGCAGCCGGTGTCCCGGACCCAGCCGGCCACCCGCTCCCGCCAGTCGACGCCGTCGACGTGCAGCCAGTTGGCCAGCACCTGGCACCAGCCGTTCTCGGCCAGGTGCTGGTGGGCGTCGGCGACCAGCCGCCGGCAGACCTCGTCGGCGGGCAGCCCGGAGTCGCGGTAGACGAACCGGCCGCCCTGCGCGGCGTTGTCCGGAGAGATGACGAACGGCGGGTTCGACACGATGAGGTCGAACTTCTCCCCGGCCACCGGCTCGAACAGCGATCCCTCGCGCAGGTCGAACGGCTCGACGCCGGACAGCCGCTGGGTGAGCGCGGCCAGCTTGAGCGCCCGCGGGTTCCGGTCGGTGCCGACCACCCGGCCGACGTGCGTCGACAGGTGCAGGGCCTGGACCCCGCCGCCGGTGCCGACGTCCAGCGCGGAGCCGAACCGGTCCCGGATGGTGAGCTGGGCCAGCGTGGTCGAGGCGCCGCCGACGCCGAGTACATGGTCTTCCCGCACGGGATGTCCCTGCCCCTGCGCGTGCAGCCCGCCGGACAGGTCGCTGACCAGGTACCAGTCGTGGCCGTCGTCGTCGCCGTAGGGGCGGATGTCCAGGGCGGCCCGCAGCCGGCCGCCGTCCGCGACGACCAGGCCGGCGGCCAGGCAGTCGGCGACCGGCAGCGCCGCCTCCACGGCTGCGCGGTCCACCGCCTGCTGGAGCAGGAACAGCCGGATCAGGGTCTCCACGGGGGAACCGCCCCCGGTCGCGCGCAAAGCCGGGACGCTCTCGCTACGGGCCAGGGCGGCATAAGCGAGCGGGCCGAGGACCTCCAGCACGCCGTCCACGGTGTAGTCGGCCTTCATCAGGGCTTCGCGCAGCTTCTCCATGGACCCATTGTCGGGGTTGGCCGGCCCGCGGCCCGCCACACCCGCCCCAGCAGAAGTGCCCCCGGCCTTGACGGCCGGGGGCACCCATTAATAAGGAGAAGGGTCAGACCGAACCGGCCGAGGCCTCCACCGTCTTGTCCTCGCCGCCGTTGCGCGGAGCGCCGGGGGCACCTGACGCGCCCGGGGCACCCTCGACCGCGGCGGCCACCGCGGCCCCGGACCCCGAGCCGGCGTCCGAGTTGGAGTCCGACACCGCGATCGACTTGCGCTTGCTGTTCCAGACGGCGGCGACGATCACCACGATGGCCGCCGCCGCGATCAGCGCGCGGATGCCGGCGTTGGCGTCGGTGCCGATCGACAGCTGCACCACGGCCGGCACGATCAGCAGACTGACCAGGTTCATCACCTTGATCAGCGGGTTGATCGCGGGACCGGCGGTGTCCTTGAACGGGTCGCCGATGGTGTCGCCGATGATCGTGGCCTCGTGCGCCGGGGAGCCCTTGCCGCCGAAGTGGCCGTCCTCGACCATCTTCTTGGCGTTGTCCCAGGCCCCGCCGGAGTTGGACAGGAACACCGCCATCAGCACGCCGGTGCCGATCACCCCGGCCAGGTAGGAGCCCAGCGCGCCGACTCCGAGGGAGAAGCCGACCGCGACCGGGGCCATGACCGCCAGCAGACCCGGGGTGACCAGCTCGCGCAGCGAGTCGGTGGTCACGATGTCCACCACCCGGCCGTACTCCGGCCGCCCGGTGCCCTCCATGATCCCCGGGATCTCCCGGAACTGGCGCCGGACCTCGTAGACCACCGCGCCGGCCGCCCGGGACACCGCGTTGATGGCCAGCCCGGAGAACAGGAAGACCACCGCCGCCCCGATGATGATGGCGAACAGGTTCCGCGGGTTGGAGACGTCCAGCACGCCGACGTACTGCAGCCCGTTCTGCACGTCCTGGCCGGCCTTCTCGATCCCGCCGGCCTTGGCCACGCCCTCGCCGATGGCGGTGTGGAAGGACCCGAACAGCGCGGTCGCGGCCAGCACCGCCGTCGCGATCGCGATGCCCTTGGTGATCGCCTTGGTGGTGTTGCCGACCGCGTCCAGCGAGGTCAGCACCTGCGCGCCCTCCTCGCCGACGTCGCCGGACATCTCCGCGATGCCCTGCGCGTTGTCCGAGACCGGGCCGAAGGTGTCCATGGCCACGATGACGCCGACCGTGGTGAGCAGGCCGGTGCCGGCCATCGCCACCGCGAACAGGGACAGCGTCAGCGAGGCCCCGCCGAGCAGGTAGGCGGCGAACACGCCGCCGCCGATCAGCAGCGCCGAGTAGACCGCCGACTCCAGGCCGACCGAGATGCCGGCCAGCACCACGGTCGCCGGGCCCGTCAGCGAGGTCTTGCCGATGTCGCGCACCGGCCGCCGGGTGGTCTCGGTGAAGTACCCGGTCAGCAGTTGGATCACGGTGGCCACGATGATGCCGACGATCACGGCGCCCAGCGCCACGATCCGCGGGTCCTTGGTGGCCGCCTGCGCCAGCACCCCGGGGTCCACCCCGTCGAGCTTCTGGATCTGGTCCGGCAGGTAGGCGAAGGCCGCGATCGCGACCAGCACCACGGACACCAGGGCGCTGATGAAGAAGCCCCGGTTGATCGCCGCCATCGCGTTCTTGTCGCCGACCCGCGGCGACACCGCGAAGATGCCGATCACCGCGGTGATCACGCCGAGCGCCGGCACCAGCAGCGGGAAGACCAGGCCCTGGGTGCCGAAGGCGACCTTGCCCAGGATCAGCGCCGCGACCAGCGTCACCGCGTAGGACTCGAACAGGTCCGCGGCCATGCCGGCGCAGTCCCCGACGTTGTCGCCGACGTTGTCGGCGATCGTCGCGGCGTTGCGCGGGTCGTCCTCGGGGATGTTGTTCTCGACCTTGCCGACCAGGTCGGCGCCGACGTCGGCGGCCTTGGTGAAGATGCCGCCGCCGACCCGCATGAACATCGCCAGCAGCGCGGCGCCGAACCCGAAGCCCTCCAGCACCTTGGGCGCGTTGTCCTTGTAGACCAGCACGACCACGGCGGCGCCGAACAGGCCCAGACCCACCGTGAACATGCCGACCACGCCGCCGGTGCGGAAGGCGATCCGCATCGCGCGCGGCGACCCGGACTCGTTCGCGGCCGCCGCCACGCGCACGTTCGCGCGCACCGCCAGCCACATCCCCACGTACCCGGTCACCGCCGAGAAGGCGGCCCCCACCAGGAAGAAGACCGAGCGCCCGATCCGTTGGGACCAGTCGTCGGCCGGCAGAGCCAGCAGCAGGAAGAAGGCGACGGCCGCGAAGATCGACAGTGTGCGGAACTGTCGAGCCAGATATGCGGACGCACCTTCCTGCACCGCTGCCGCGATGCGTTTCATGTTCTCCGTGCCCTCACTGGCCGCCAGCACCTCTTTGACGAGAATGCCGGCGACACCGAGCGCACCCAGGGCGATCACGGCCACCACGAAGATCCAGGCGAGGTTTCCCCCGGCCAATGAGATCACCGTCGAGCCGCTGTCCGCGATACGCGGCATGCGTCCTCCACTGTGACGATCCGTTTTCCGACGCTGTAACTCAGATCACAGCCAATGGCAGGGGAGTCTACGCGTGAATACACGAGGTCGGTCAACAGATCGTTTCGTCGACCTCACGGATCGCTATGTGACGAAGGCCACTTTCACTCGGTTTGGTGAACGCTTGCCTACGCTGATGTGGGTTTACGCGCCGCTTTTTGGCCGCGGACGGATATCTCCCTTTCTAAAATTCCTTGACCGGCCAGCCCATGCGGACGGCCCCGCCGTCCGGTCCGGCGGTGATGTCCAGGTCGTCCACCAGCCCGGTGAGGACCGCCAGGCCCATCTCGGCGTCGTCGAGGTCGTCCTCGTCGGCGGCCGGCGCGGGCGCGGCGGCGTGGTCGGCACCCTCGACACCCTCGGCGCCGTCGGCACCCTCGGCACCGGCCTGGGCCTCGGCCGCGCCGTCGGCGTCCTCGCCGCGCGGCCCCGGCACCGCGCCGGAGACCCGGTCGGCGACCGCGACCACGAACCGGTCGGGGGCCAGGCCGGAGTCGGTGCTGTCGACCGCGTCCAGCACCACCACCACCGGCTCGCCCGGGCAGTGCCGCTGGTGCAGGCCCACCGCCCGGGAACAGGCCTCGCCGACGGCGAGGCGGACCTCGTCGAGCAGGCCGGCCTCGACGCCCACCCGGCGGGCGTGCGCGACCGCCACCAGGCGGGCGGTCCGGACGTGCTCGGGCTGCGGCGTGAACCGCAGCAGGACGGCCGTGGCGCTCTCGGTCTTGGCCACCGTGCCGACGGCCGACGATTGCGCATCCATTGCAGACCCCTTAGGAACAAGTGCGGATTGGACGGCCCGGTGCCGGTGCCGCGGCGGGCCGCGGTGTGCCGGGCCGGCGCGCGCGGTCACCGGCGACGGCCGGGGGGGCCGGGGCCGCCGGCCCGGC
>NZ_BAAAQN010000020.1:0-158001 GCF_039531695.1 Catenulispora yoronensis | reverse complement strand
TTCCCACGAACCAGCACCCTGCCAAGACACGACACCACATCCGAACCCAACGTCGGCGTCGCCAACAACACCACCCGCCTGATCCGCACCAACTCCCGACCCCGACCCTCCGCCAACATCCGCACCAACCACCGCTGAACCACCAACCCACCCACCCCATGACCCACCAACACCAACCCCTCAAAACCCCCCGCCTCCACCTCCAAAAACAACTTCAAACTATCCGCCACCGTCGCAATCGACGGCAACACACCCACCAACCCCTGCACCCTCCCCGACGCATACTCAAACCGCGACACCGGCTCCCCCACCACCCCCGACAACCCCCCATCCCCAGCCAACAACGCCCCGAACCCATCCCACATCCCCGCCGACGAACCCAACCCATGCACAAACACCACACCCAACAACCCACACCACCCCCAACCAGGACAGAGGATCGCAGAGCACGAAAGCCCCGGCGCCAGTCAAACCAGGCTACTGATGTGCCACGTCCGATTAGGGCCCCTATCGGGAATCCCCTTCAGAGATAGCCCTCGTACCATGTCCCGGTGATTGTCAAAGAGAGCTTCCATATCCGCAGGACTCTGCCATTCGTCTGGTTCGACTCTCTGCTCGCCGTGGGCAGCGCCACGGCGGCGTATCTGCTGATAGACCGTGGCGGCGTGCACTGGCTCGCGCTGCCCTCGCTGCTGGCGACCGTCATGGGCACCGCGCTGGCCATCCTCCTTGCCTTCCGCGCCACGACCGCCTACCAGCGGTGGTGGGAAGCGAGCACCATCTGGGCGCAGCTCACCGGCCAATCCCGGACGCTGATCCGGGTCGCGCGGACCATCACCGACGCGAAGCTCGCCGACCCCTCGATCGACCCCGACACCGTCCACCTCTGGCAGCGCGACCTCGCCAACCGCCAGGCGGCCTGGGCCCACAGCCTGGCCCGGCAGCTGCGCGGCCAGGATCCCGACGCCGAGCTCGCGCGGCTGCTGCCGGCCGACGAAGCGTCCTTGGTCCTGGCCGCCGACAACCGGGCGACCGTGCTGGCCCGGTTGCAGAGCCAGGCCATATTCCGGGGGTACGCCGCCGGCATCCTGACCGGTCTGGACAACTTCCAGATGGAGACGGCGCTGGCGGGGCTGTCCACGCAGCAGGCGCTGGCCGAGCGGATGAGCACGACGCCGATCCCGCGCCCGCACGACTATGTCACCCGGATGTTCGTCCATTGCTATATCGTCGTGTTCCCGTTCGCAGCCATCAGCGCCCTGACGTCCTACCGCTGGCTGGTCATCCCGTCGGCGCTGCTGATCGCGCTGTTCTTCCGGATGGTCGAACGCGTGGGCGCCTCCACGGAGGAGCCGTTCGCCAACCGGACGCAGGACGTGCCGATCACCGCCCTGGCCACCAACCTCGAACGCGACCTGCTCGAACTTGTGGACGTGCGAGAGCGCCCGGCGAAGCCCGTTCCCGTGGACGGATACCTCTGGTAGCCGCAGCCGCTCACCCTCGCGCGACGGCCCCCGGTCACAGCATGGCGGGGGCCCAATCCAGCCAGGCGCCGCGCGGCCCGGCCGTGCCGAGCGAGAAGCACCGCTCGCGACCGGCCTGGTAGAGGACGGCTCCCAGCGTCTCGACGCCAGGTACGGCCGGATCCGCCACCGCGCGTGGGGCGAACAGCCCCAGGCCGACCGAATCAGGCTCCTTAACGATCAGCACCAGGTCCTGCCGCGCTCCCAGAGCCCTGATGAGCTCGACGAAGGCAGCCCGGCCGTCGGCGTCGAAGTGCGCCAAAGTGTTCGACACGAAGACGCACGGCACCGCGGGCGCCGACACCGTCCCGACCGCCGCCGGAAGGATCGCGACCGCGTCGCCCTTGCGCAGCCGCGCCGGGTAGCGGACCGCCATGGCGAGCGCCGCGTCCAGGCGGGCCCGGCGGTCGGCCTCCTCGGGCCAGACCTGGGCGCGCAGCCAGGCCCGGTTCTCGGCGTCGGCCGGGTTCAGCGGGTTCAGGTCGAGACCGACTCGCGAGGAGATACGCAGGTCCTTGGCGATCAGCGGCGCGAGCGCCTTTGCGGTCGCGGCCCCACGCATCTCGCACCGCAGGACCGGTCCTACGACGTCGTCCCGGGGGTCGCTGCCGGCCGCGGGTGGCCGCTCCAGCACCGAGCCGTCGCCAAAGACGTACTCGTAGCCGTAGCGCTCCGGATGCAGCAGCAGGCCGGCGCTCGTGCCGACCTCGATCAGGCCCAGGGCCCGCCCCAGCCCGGCCTGCGCCCATCCGAACGCCGGCCGCAGCTGCGCGGCCCGGAGCGGCTCGTTGCTCTGGAGGTCCGCGGTGGCCAGCAGCGTCTCGATCCGGTCCCGGTGGTCGAACACGAACGCCTCGAACGCCTTGGCCAGCTCCGCGTCCGGCGCACGATCGCCGCCGAGCGACGCGTAGTAGGCGGCCAGCGCGTCGTCCGGGTGGTCCGCGAGCACTCTGTGCATGGCGGCGAAAGCCAGTGTCACAGGCCGATCGTCCGCCGAGCCCGGTTCCGGCCCCTCGAACACCGCCCGCAGCCGCGCGTCGTCGGCGGCCTGCTCGGCCAGCGCCGCGTAGAGCGGCGAGGCGTCGGCCGCCGCCATGGGCGCGAACCTGCGGAAATTGTCGGCGTTCATGGAGGACACTGTAGATCGCGAACCACCGCGGAAGCGGTCAGGAGTTGGAGTAGACGCGCTTCGGGGTGATCAGGACGGCGGCCCGGCGCTCCTCGGCCATGACGCGGTCGTACGTCGGCCAGTCGTCGTGCGTCCCGCCGGCGGCAGTGAAGATCGCCCGCAGCAGCAGCCGCAGGCCCTCGGCGTCGACCCCGGGACGGGGATCGTCCGGGCCGATGATCTCCACCTCCCCGTCCACGCTGGCCCATTCCAGCCCGGCCCGCGCCGTCAGCGTGCCCTGCGGCCGCTGGCGCAGGTGCACCAGTTTCCGGCTGCCGCCGATGGCGACGTACGCCGCCACGTCGTGGCCGAGCACGGGATGGCCGAGCACACCGGCGTTGACGAGCGAGGAGTGGATCGTGCCGTCGGGCCGCAGCGTGGAGGCAATGCAAAGCCCGCAGTCCTTGGCGGCGACCCGGGCGAAGTCAGCGAGTTCTGTCATAGGCGCAACCTAACCAGAGGCAGGAGCGACTGTGCGTCCTTGACGCGGCGGTGTCGTTTCCCAGCAAACCGATGGGAATACCACCAGTCGAGACCGGATTGTCCGCCGATGGCCGGGCCCGCCAGCATGGACGTGCCATGCCACCCACCCATGAGGTCGCCCATGTCCGCTGACCCGCTTGCCCAGGCCGACGCTCAGGCTCCCGCTTCCGTTCCCGCTCAGGCTCACGCTCCCGCTCCCCGGCCCGAACCGGAGTTCCACTGGTTCCTGCCCACCGGCGGCGACGGCCGCGACCCGGGCGGCGTCACCGCCGTGCAGGGGCGGACGCGGGCCGCGACCCGGCGTCCGGCCGACATCGGCTACCTCGGCCAGGTGGCGCGGGCCGCGGAGCAGGCCGGTTTCGGCGCGTTGCTGGCTCCGGTGGGGCTGGGGTGCGTCGACCCGTGGATCCTCTGCTCGGCGCTGACCCAGCACACCTCGCGGATCGGGTTCCTGGTCGCGTTCCGGGCCGGGCTGGCCAGTCCGACGCTGGTGGCGCAGCAGGCCGACGCGTTCCGCCGGTTCGCCGACGGGCGGCTGCGGTTGAACGTGGTCACCGGCGGCGACGCGGCCGAGCAGCGCGCCTACGGCGACCACCTGCCGCACGACGAGCGCTACACCCGGACCGGACACCTGATGGCGGTGCTCCGCGACCTGCTGGAAGGCAAGGAGGCGGCCGGCGACGGCGGAGCGCTGCGGCTGGAAGGCGCCCGGCTCGTCGATCCGGCGGTCGAGCATCCCGTGCCGCTCTACTTCGGCGGGGCGAGCCCGGCCGCGGAGCAGGTGGCGGCCCGCCAGGCCGATGTCCAGCTGCTGTGGGGCGAGCCCCCGGCGGCGGTTGGACAGCGGATCGAGCGGGTCCGGGCCCTGGCCGCCGAACAGGGCCGGACGGTGCGCTTCGGCCTCCGGCTGCACGTCATCACCCGGGACACCGCGCAGCAGGCCTGGGCCGAGGCCGATCGGATCCTCGACACGCTCGACCCGGCAGCGGTGCGGGCCAGCCAGGAGCGCTTCGCGGCCATGGAGTCGGTGGGACAGGCCCGCCAGACCGCGCTGCACGGCGGCGGCACCGACCGGGGCTCGCTCGAAGTGTCGCCCAACCTGTGGGCCGGCATCGGGCTGGTCCGGGAGGGCGCGGGCACGGCGCTGGTGGGCTCGCACGACGAGGTCGCCGAGCGGCTCGCCGAGTACCGCGCACTCGGTATCGACGAGTTCGTACTCTCCGGGTATCCGCATCTGGAGGAGGCACTGCGGGTCGGTGAGGAAGTCGTGCCGCGAGTAAGGGACCTGACGGCCCAGCCCGATCGTATGGCCCGACCTGTTCTTAGGACCTGGTCCTAAGACTTTGCTAAACCAACCCGAATAGTCGGCGGCACACAGTGGAACCATGCCACTGATTCGCTCCCGTCCATCCTGGTCCCTCGGGCTTATCCGTACCCTGTCGCTCGTCTCCGCCGTGGCTCTGGTCTGGTCCATGTTCATCCCGGCGGCACAAGCGACGGCCGCGCAGCCGAACCGAGCAGCGTTCCAGACGTCTTCGAACCCTGCGGTAAAGCGCGCATGCGCCACGCCAACGAAGTCGGGTGTCGCAGCGTGCCTGACCCTCGTGCGCACCGACGTCACACAGAAGACCGGCGCCCTCCTGGCCCCCGCGCAGGCGCCGTCCGGCGTCGGCTACGGTCCGTCCAGCTTGCAGAGTGCTTACAACCTGCCGTCCGCTTCGGGCGGCGCGGGTCAGACGGTCGCCATCGTGGACGCCTACGACGACCCCAACGCCGTCGCGGACCTGGCGGCCTATCGCACCGCCTGGGGCCTGCCGGCCTGCGACGGCTCCACCGGCGCGGGCTGCCTGACCAAGGTCAACCAGAACGGCGCCGCGTCCCCGCTGCCGACGGCGTCGGGGACCACGGGATGGGCCACCGAGGAATCGCTGGACATCGACATGGTGTCCGCCATCTGCCCGAACTGCCGCATCCTGCTGGTGGAGGCGAACTCCCCGACCACCGCCGACCTGGGCACCACGGTCAACAGCGCGGTCGGCCTGGGCGCGAAGTACGTCACCAACAGCTACGGCGGCTCGGAGTACGCGGGCGAGACGAGCGCCGACTCGGCGTATTACAACCACCCGGGCGTGGTGATCACCGCGTCGGCGGGCGACTCCGGCTACGGCGTGGAGTTCCCGGCCGCCTCGCCGCACGTCGTGGCGGTCGGCGGCACGTCGCTGAGCGCGGCGTCCACCGGGCGCGGCTGGGCCGAGTCGGCGTGGAGCGGCACCGGGTCGGGCTGTTCGGCGTTCGAGCCGAAGCCTGCTTGGCAGACCGACTCCGGCTGCGGCTCGCGAACGAACAACGACGTGTCGGCGGTCGCCGACCCGGCCACCGGGGTGGCCGTGTACGACAGCTACGACCAGCACGGCTGGCTCGAGGTCGGCGGCACCAGCGCCTCCTCCCCGATCATCGCGTCCGTATACGCGCTGGCGGGCACTCCGGCCGCGGGGTCGTACCCGGCGTCCTCCCTCTACGCCCACGCCTCCGCCCTCAACGACGTCACCACCGGCAGCGACGGCTCGTGCAGCCCGGCCTACCTCTGCACCGCGCAGGCCGGGTACGACGGACCGACCGGCCTGGGCACCCCGAACGGCCTGACCGCGTTCGGCGAGGGCACGCCGCCGCTCATCGCAGTGCTCGACGGCAATGGCACCGTCCACGCCAAACAGGGCGGCCTGTCCGCCGGCTGGGTCACCGAGACCAGCGGAATCTCGCAGGTCGCGGTCGCCAGCGATCCCGTCAATGGTCCACTGATCGGCGTCCTACGCACCGACGGCAACTTCTACGCGAAGGAAGGCGGCCTGTCAGCAGGCTGGGTCCTGGAGACCACCGGCGTCGCCCAGATCGCGGTCGCCAGCGATCCGGTCAACGGACCGCTGATCGGTGTCCTGGGTACCAACGGCAACTTCTACGCGAAGGAAGGCAGCCTGTCCGCAGGCTGGGTCCTGGAGACCACCGGCGTCGCCCAGATCAGCGTCGCCAGCGACCGCACGCACGGTGCATTGCTCGCCGTCCTGGGCACCAACGGCAACGTCTACGCCAAGCAGGGCGGCCTGTCGGCGGGCTGGGTCCTGGAGACCACGGCCAAGACGCAGGTCGACGTCGCCAGCGATCCCGTCAACGGCGCGCTGATCGCGGTGCTCGACGGTAGCGGCAACGTCTACGCGAAGGAGGGCGGCGTGTCGGCAGGCTGGGTCCTCGAAGCCGGCGGCATCAGCCATGTCGCCGTCGCGAGCGACGCCGCCAACGGTCCGCTGATCGCGGTTCTGGCCACCAACGGCAGCGTCTACGCGAAGGACGGCGGCCTGTCAGCAGGCTGGGTCTTGGAGACCACCGGCCAGAAGCAGATCGCCGTCGCCAGCGATCCGGCCTTCGGTCCTCTGATCGCAGTGCTCGATAACAGCAACAACGTCTACGCGAAGGAGGGCGGCCTGTCCGCAGGCTGGGTTCTCGAAGCCAACGGCCAGGTCCAGGTCAGCGTCGCCGGATGACGGTCCGGATCGGCTGACCCATCGCAGCCCGCTTATATGTCCCGTTGTGTGTCCCGTTGTATGTCCCGTTGTATGTCCCGGTCTGTAGGCCGCGGCTTGGATTCCGGGTTTTGCATGCCCTGGTCTGGCGCTCATCAGGACGAGCGCCAGGCCAGGGCTACGCCCGAGGCCGACCGGTCCACCGCCGGAGTCGCTCCAGCGGCCATGTGGTGATCAGCCGGTCCTCCCCCAAGCCGATCCGGGCGGCGCGCGCATAGCCCGAGGACTGCCATTGCAGCTGCTCGGGAGCGTGCGCATCGGTGTCCACCGCGAACAGGCAACCCGCTTCGGCGGCCAGCATCAGCAGATCGTCCGGCGGGTCGCGGCGCTCGGGCCGGCAGTTGATCTCCACGGCGGTCCCGGACTCGGCGCAGGCCGCGAACACCGCCCGCGCGTCGAACGCGGACTGCGGTCGGCGCCGCGGACCGGAGACCATGCGGCCCGTGCAGTGGCCGAGCACGTCGACCTGGGGGTTGCGCACCGCGGCCAGCATCCGCGCGGTCATCGGGCCCGACTCCGAACGGAGTTTGGAGTGGACCGACGCGACCACCAGGTCGAGCCGGGCGAGCAGCTCCTCCTCCTGGTCGAGCGATCCGTCCTCCAGGATGTCGCACTCGATGCCGGTCAGCAGCTGGAAGCCCGGCTCCGCACGGGCGTTCGACTCCGCGACCACATCCAGCTGCTGCCGGAGCCGTTCCGGGCTCAGCCCGTTCGCGATCGTCAGCCGCGGCGAGTGATCGGTCAGCACCGTCCACTGATGGCCCAGGGCGCGCGCCGCCGCGGCCATTTCCTGGATCGGGGTACCGCCGTCCGACCAGTCGGAGTGCATGTGGCAGTCGCCCTTGCTGGCGACCGCCATCGCCCACCCGGCAGCGGCGGCGGGATCGGCCTCGGATTCCAGGCGGCCCAGGTAGTCCGGGACGGCGCCGTGCGACGCCTGCGCGATCACCACGGCCGTCACCGGCCCGACCCCGGGCCGCCGCTCGATCCGCGCGGCCTCCACCGGGCCCGGCGGCAGATCGCGGATGGCGTCGGCCGCCGTGTGGAAGGCGCGCACCCGGTACTGGGAGGCGCCGCTCCATTCGAGGAGGAAGGCGATCTGCCGCAGGGCTTCGACCGGCTCCATGCGTCCCATCCTCGCCCGGGAAGGCTGGGAGCGCATGCGTAGCCGGTCGTCGGCGCTCAGCTCGCCGTCGGCGCTCAGCTCGCCGGCGGCATCAGCACCGAGTCGACGATGTAGACGGTGGCGTTCGCCGTCTGCACGTTGCCGCAGACCACGTTGGCGTCGCCGACCTTGAACGACTCGCCGGAGCCGGTGACGGTGACCTTGCCGCCCTCCAGGGTGGCGTGGGTCCCGGCCAGCTGGTCCGGGGTCAGGCGGCCGGCCACCACGTGGTAGGTCAGGATCTTGGTGAGCTTGGCCTTGTCGGCCAGCACGGCGTTCAGCGTGTCGGCGGGGATCTTGGCGAACGCGTCGTTGGTCGGCGCGAACACCGTGACACCCTGCGCGGAGTTGAGCGTGTCGACCAGTCCGGCCGTCTTCACCGCGGTGACCAGCGTGGACAGCACCGGGTTGTTCGAGGCGGCGGTGCCGACCGGGTCGGCGGCCATGCCGGTGAAGCTGCCCGCGCCGCTGGCCGGGACGGCCGAGCAGGCGGCGCCGAACGGCGCGGCGGCGGCCGCGCCGGTCATGCTCGGCGAGCTGCTCGAACTGCTCATGCCGCTGGTACTGCCGGTGCTGTTCGAGCTGCTCCCGACGGCCTGGGTGGTCGAGGCCGACGTCGGCATCGCCGTGGACTTGCTCGAATTGCTGCTGCTGCACGCGCTGGCGCCCGCGGCGATCGCCGCCGAGCACACCAGGGCGGCCACCGTCTTGCTCCGCACTGCGACCATGATCAGCTCCTTGTTTTTCGGATGTCTGGGCCTTGCTTCCCGAGGTATTCGGCGCCGGTACGGATCCGGATTGGTCGGGATCTGAGGTAATCCGCGAGCGCTGTCCGGAAGGCGGTTGGGAATCCGGTTCGGAAGCCACTCCGGAACGCAGTCCGAAGCCCAGTCCGGGCTGGTCAGTCCGCTGTGATCACGACCGAGTGCCATCCCGTCGCGCCGTCGGGAAAGGTGTCGGCGCGCGCCTCGGGCTGCACGGCGCCGGAGGCGTCGGTGGCCCGGACCTCCAGGCGGTGCAGCCCGGCCGCGAGGTCGAGCTCGCAGGTCCACTGCCGCCACGTGTCCGGGCTGTCGGAGGGAGTCAGGGCCGCGAGGCGCCACGGCCCGGCGTCGCAGCGCACTTCGACGGCGTCGATGCCGCGGTGCGTGGCCCAGGCGACGCCGGCGGCGGTCACCGGTCCGGCCGCGACATGCGCGAACGGCTTGGGCACGTCGATGCGCGAGGCGGTCTTCACCGGCCCGAGCCGGGACCAGCCGCGCCGCACCCAGTAGGGGTCGTAGTCGGCGAACGTGGTGAGCTCCAGGTCGACCAGCCATTTGGTGGCGGAGGCGTAGCCGAAGAAGCCGGGGACCAGCATCCGGCAGGGGAAACCGTGGGCGACGGGCAGCGGCTCCCCGTTCATCGCCACCGCGAGCAGCCCGGTGCGACCGTCGAGCACTGATTCCACCGGCGTGCCGATGGTCATCCCGTCGACCGAACGGCCGACCAGCTGGTCCGCCCCGCGCCGCACTCCCGCCTCCCGCAGCAGATCGGCGAGCGAGGCGCCGATCCAGCGCGCGGTGCCGACGTAGGGGCCGCCGACCTCGTTCGACACGCAGGACAGCGTCTGGTCGTGCTCCACGAGCGGCCGGGCCAACAGGTCGGCGAAGGAGAGCTCCAAGGGGCGGTCGACCAGGCCGCGGATGCGCAGGGTCCAAGCGTCCGGATCGACCTGGGGCAGCACCAGAGCGGTGTCGACGCGGTAGAAATCAGAGTTCGAGGTCATGAAGCTGGAGAGTCCCGCGACGTTCGGATGGACGTCGGCGGGCAGCGCCGGGGCGAGCCGCGAAGGCGCTGGAATCCTTACGCGGGAACGCTTCAGCGCCACGTTGTAGCGCTGGTTCACCATTGTGCGCCCGGTCAGTCCGGTCAGCGCGGCCGCTCCGGCGGTTCCGGCAGCGAGGGCGATGAAGCCACGGCGGTCGCGGGCCCAGGGCGGCAAGTGCGAGGCGAGGGAAGGCTGAATGGCCTCGGGATCCTTGGCCTCCGGATCCTTGGGCTCCAGAGCCTCGGCGTCCGATCGCTTGGCTTCCAGTTCATCGTCACCGGACGCCGGAACCGGCATCCTCGCAGCCTGCGCACTCCCCACCAGCAGCGCCATCGCCCCCACACCCGCGAGCGCGGCCAGCACCGACGGCCACACGTCGCCGAACCGTGCCGCCGGTCGCGAAAGCGCCGCCCACGCGCCGACGAAGCCGAACAGCGCGACCAGCACCAGGCCGACGACCGGTCGCCGCATCGCCAGGATCCCGGCGGCCACGGCAATCGCGCCGAGCGTGGTGTAGATCCCGGTCAGCAGCACGAGTTTGTCGCTCGTGCCGAAGTTGCGGACGGCGAACTCCTTCAACGGCGTCGGCGTCAGATCGATGGCCGCCGAGCCGACCGCGATGGCCGGCGCCGTGTTCGGCCCGGACCACACCGCCGCCAGTTCACCGACACCCACCGCCAGCGCGGCCGTGATCAGCCCGATCGCCGCGCCGGGAAGCACCGAGCGAAGAACCCGGAAGGGGTGGCGGACTGCCGTGCCGATACGTCTCATAGTCGGTATTCGGCGGGCCGGCGGTCCGGGATTGGTCTCCGGCCGCGAAATCATTCACGAGTTCACGAATTGATGAGTTCATGAGTTCACGAGCCGACGTGTTCCCGGACGCGTTTCCGGTCGCCGCCCCGCGACTCGACTCAGCCTCCTGCGAGGTGCGCCCGCACCACCGTCCCGCGGTCCGGATCCGACCGGATCTGAAGCAGGTCGCACAGCTGGTTGACGATCCACAGCCCGGCCCGCCCCGTCGCCGAGCCGACCGGCCGCCGCCGTCCGACCAGCGGATCGACGATGGTCCCGTGGTCCCGGGCCTCGAACACCACGGTCTGGCCCTCCTGCCACATCCGCAGCAGCCCCGCTCCCCCGCCGTGCAGCACGCTGTTCGTCGCCAGCTCGTCGACGACCAACGCCGCGTTGCCCGCGCCGTTGCGGCCCAGCACCGACTCCGCGAAGTCCGAGACCCGGCCGCGGAGTTCGCGCAGGCCCTGCACGTCGTAGCTGACCTCGCACACCGGGACCGCGGGCTCGTCGAGCGGCCCGCCGAACATCTCCCCGAAGCTGAACCCGGTGTCGGGGTAGGTCGTGCTCGGCTCCCACGCGTCCCCGTCGCCGGCCACGTAGCCGGGGTGGGTGTCGCGGGCCCGGTCGATCACCGGCGCGGGCAGCGCCTCGGTGTCGTACGGGCACAGCAGCCACCACGCCGGGCCGTCGTCGAAGGCGGTGTTGAGCAGCTGCTCGTGCTGCTGGCACTCGACGATCTCGGCCGGGCTGCGGTGGGCCCAGATCGGCTCGCCGACGCCCCGGAGACCGCGGGGCCCGCCGGCCGCTCCGGCCGCTCCGCCCGCTCCGGCCGAGGTCTGCCGGTCGACCCAGTCCTGCCAGGCCGGGAGCATCCGCGCCGGGTTGCGCCCGATCCTCGCCATGTCCAGGAACTCGACCCGGTCGGCGTCGGCGCCCAGCGCCGCCGCGAGCAGCGAGGCGCGGGGCTCGACGACGGCGACCAGGACGGCCTCGCCGGCGTCGAGCCCGCCGCGGACGAACGCCGTCGTGCCCGCCAGGAACTGCTTCTCCCCCGCGTACAGGAAGGCGTCATGGCGGAACGCGCCCGCGGCGTCAGCGGCGGAACCCACGCGGCTCCAGATCGATCCAGGCGACGGTGCCCATGGAGCTGTCTCCTCCCTCGTTCTCCGGCCCGGACGCGCCCGCCGGACCGCTTCGTCTCCCACGGATGACCGTTTCGCCGCTCGTCAAACCGACCTCGCGGACCGGGATCGGGCTCAGCGTCCGCTCTCGACCCCTTCCCGCAGGCCCGCCAGGATCCGCGAGAGCAGCCGCGACACCTGCATCTGCGAGACGCCGAGCTCCTCGCCGATCTGCGCCTGCGACATGTTCCGGAAGAAGCGCATCAGCAGGATCCGCTTGTCCCGCGCGCTCAGCTGGGCCAGCAGCGGCCGCAGCGCCTCGCGGTCGACGACCTTGTCGAAGCCGGGGTCCTCGTCACCGAGCAGCTCCCCGAGGCTGGCGCCGTCGCCGTCGGACATGGACACCGGGACGTCCAGGGAGGCCGTGCTGTGGGCGGCGACCGCCTCGTAGGCGTCGGCCACCTCGTCGGCGGACAGGTTCAGCCGGGCGGCGATCTGCGCCGCGCTCGGCGGCGATCCGAGCTGCTGGGTGAGCTCCTCCTCGGCGGCCCGCACCGACAGGGAGAGCTCCTGCATGCTGCGCGGGACGTGCAGGTCCCACGAGGTGTCGCGGAAGTGCCGCTTGATCTCGCCGGCGATCATCGGCGTGGCGTAGGTGAGGAAGGTCGTTCCGTAGTCGGGGTCGAAGTTGTCCACGGCCTTGACCAGGCCGAGGTAGGCGACCTGCTCGACGTCGGACAGCGACTCGCCGTGCAGCCGGAACTTGCCGGCCACGTAGCGCGCGTAGGACATGTACTCGCCGATGACGAACTCGCGCAGGCTCTCGTACTCGCGGTCATCCGGCGCCATCTTCCGCAGGCGCAGCAGCGCGGCCCGGGCCGCGGCCCGTTCCCGGGCCCGGTCCTCCGGCGCGACAGGGGTGCCCATCGATCACCTCCCCGCCGTTCGGTGCTTCAGGATCTCGACGCGGACGGTCGGCCCGTCGGCCTGCCAGACGATGTCGTCCACCAGCGCCGCCAGGATGGTCCAGCCGAACTCGTCGGCGTCCGGGCGGGCGCCGTCGCGGCCGTCCAGGCTCAGCGCGACGCGCAGGGCGCCGGTGCCGTCCAGGACGAAGCGGCATTCCAGGTCGCCGGCGCCGTCGGCACCGTTCACCCCGGCCCCCGGCCGGTCCCGGACCGTGTTGCGCAGCAGCAGGCCGCACGCCTCGTCCACGGCCAGACGCAGGTCGGAGACCTCGGACAGGGTGCAGCCCAGCTTGGTGGCGACGTGCGCCGTGGCCGACCGGATGACGCCCAGGTAGTCCGGGTCGGCCGGCACCCGGATCAGGACGGTCTCGGTGACGGGGCCCGCCTCCGGTCCCACGACCGGAGCCGTGCGCGCCGATGGTATTTCAGGATCCATATTTGCTCTCCCGGTATCTCAGTACGCCCGCCACCGCTCCCCCGACCGGCGGCGTCCGCCGGATGTCCACTCACCGCGCGGGTAAACCACGCCGGGGGCCCCGAGCGACGGTCATCACGACGACCATCGGGCCGAGCCTACCCACGAAGCTGAAAACACGAGAAATAATTCATGTATCGGTTGACAGCGATGACCGGATGCCGAAAGCTGGGGTGGGTTTCCCACCGGCGGGCCGACGCCGGACACCGTCGACGGCAAGGAGCCGCCATGGAGTTCTCTTGCACTGCTCGCAGGAGCGGGGGGCTTCTGGTGCTCGAAGTCGCCGGCGACATCGACCTCGCAGTCCACGGCCGCTTCCAGGCCGCCATCGACGAACTGTGGCCGACCGGCCCGATCGACGTGGTGGTGGACTGCTCACGAGTGACATTCCTGGACTCGATGGGCCTGCGGGTCCTGGTCCACGCCATGCAGCGAGCCGCCGGCCACGGCTGCGGGTTCGCCCTCGCGGCGCCGTCCCAGCCGGTGCTGCGGGTCCTGGACCTGGCCGGGGTCAAGAGCTTGTTCTCGGTGATCGGCCCGCTGCCGGACGCCGACGCGGAGCCGGCTGCCGAGGCGGCGCCTGATCCGGCGATCTGAGGGGCTGAGGAGCCGCGCAGTTGAGGGCCTGAGCAGCTGCGAGGCGGCGGACTTGAGCAACTGAAGGGTTCACAAGCCGAGCACCTGAGGCGGCGACCGCCCGGATAGCCTTGCGGTCGTGCGAGCGCTCTATCCGGGATCCTTCGATCCCGTCACCTCAGGGCACCAAGACATACTCCGCCGAGCCGCGCTCCTGTTCGACGAGGTCGTCGTCTGCGTCATGGCGAACCCGAACAAGAGCGGCCGGTTCACTGTCGGTGAGCGGCTGGACCGGCTCCGCGAAGCGGCTTCCGGTATGAGAAACGTCACGGTCGATTCCCACACCGGCGGCCTGCTCGTCGACTACTGCCGCCGTGCCGGTATCGACGTCGTCATCCGCGGGGTGCGCGACGGCCGGGACCTGGAGCACGAGACGCCGATGGCCCACATGAACCGCGTCCTGGCAGGAGTCGAAACCCTGTTCATCGCGGCGGAGCCCGGGCAGGCCCACATCTCCTCCACTCTCGTCACCGCCCTCACCGCCGCCGTCACCATCACCGCCGCCGTCGCCGCCCCCGTCACCCACCTCACACCCCCGCCGTCACCCGCAGCGGCTCCGAGCGCGGCCCGAGCCGCTCGCCCCGGGCCGCGGTGACGTCGAACTCGTAGACATGGCCGCCGGTCAGCCCGCGGGCCCACCAATGATCGCCCAGCACCGGGATCGGTCCCACCTCGCGCGGCTGTCCCAGCGTCACGTCGCGCAGCGCGATCCGGTAGCCGGACGCTCCGCGCACCCGGTTCCACTCCAGCCGGACGCTCCCGGCCCGGCCGCTCGCCGCCGTGACCGTCGGCTCGGTCAGTCGCAGCTCGCTCGGCCGCACCCGGGGTGGCCGGAGCGGTTCCCGGCCGATGCCGAAGGCCAGTAGCGCGTCGGCGAAGGCGGTCGCCATGACCAGCTCGCCGGCGGCGTTCGGATGGATCTCGTCATACGTGTCGGCGGCGGCGTCGAACCGGCTGTGCACGTCCACCAGCGCAACCGGGGACTCGCGCGTCGACCATTCGGCGACCGCTCCGGGCAGCCGCTCGTTGAATTCGTCGATCGTCTGCCGGAACCACTCCGTGCCCCAGGTCGCGGTGCCGGCAACGTCGGCGACCAGGACGACCAGCTCCGGCGCGGCGGCCCGGGCCTCGGCGACCACCGCCTCCAGGTCGCGCAGCACCACGTCGGGCGGCCCGACCATCGCCAGATCGTTGAATCCCAGCTGGACCAAGAGGAACTCCGGCTGGCCGGTGGCGACGTGCGCACGCACCGAGTCCTTCGCGTCGTGCGCCGTCGACCCGGGCCGCGCGCAGTGCCCGCCCTCGAAGCGCCCCTCCCGATAGGGCCCCGTCATCGGATTCGCCGCCTCCGGGCCGGTGGGCAACGCCCGTCCCTCCACCAGCGCGCGCAGAACCGGATCCTCGTACATCGAGAACGTCCCGCTATGCGGCCCCACGAACTCGGCGTCGACGCCGGTACCGCGCAGGTGCTCGGCCAGCCGCCAACGCCACGTGTAGTCGTCCTGCATCCCGCTGGCCAGGGAATCGCCCAGGACCATGATCCGGTGGGGGCGCATGCTGTCCTCTCCGTCGCTGAACTGTTCGGCTGCCCGCCCCGGAAGAGATTGAAACGATCTGCCAGATGACCGTTTGGGTTTCCCGATCGCGGCTATCAGGACTCTGGCCGCCGGAACCAACCCCCCCGTCCCGACGGCCGCCGTATCGGCGACCCAGCGCCGCCGGTACGGATCGAGAAGGAGCCCGCGATGTCTGAGACATCGCGGGCTCCTCCGCGTCTGTGCGGTCGCCGGGGATCCCTTGGATACCGGGGTCTGCTTGATATCGGGGTGTGCTAGATCACGACGGCGACCAGCGCCACGACCGCGACAAGCGCCGCGAAAGACTTCCAGAAGGTGACGATGAGAGCGGCGACATCCCGAACCGCCGCTCTCGGCCACTGCCGGGCCGGCGCCGTCGCGCCGACCACCGTCGCCGGCAGCCGGCCGCAGCGGGCGAGGATGGCGACGCGGGGGCAGTGGTAGTCGCTCGTGACGATGACGCACCGGTACCCGTCCGGCCTGGCCTCCGCCATCAGCCTGCCCGCCAGCCGCAGGTTGTCCTTCGTGGTGAGGGACTGGTCTTCCAGAAGGAGTTCTTCCGCCTTCTCGCCGGCCGCCACCAGGTATCCGGCCATCGGGCCCGCCTCGGCCACAGCGTCACGCCGGGTCTTGCCGCCGGATACCAGCAGGACCGGCCTGGTCTCGGCGCCGTCGCGCAAGGCGGCCGCGGTCTCGTGCGCCTTGTCGAGGCGAGCCGCGAGCATCGGCGGCACCTGGCCGTCCGAGGTCAGCGTGGATCCGAGCACGACGACGAAGTCCGCGCTTCCCGCTTCCGGCCGGCGCAGGCGACTGGCGACGACATAGGCCAGCCACGCGAGCAGGCCGATCATCCCGAAGATCACCAGCGCTACCGACACACGGACACCAAGAGGGCTCATCGCGACCAGCCCTCCAGCGGATCGTCAGCGGATCACCGTCCCCGGGTCACCGCACCCCGCTCAGGGCCCGGTCCGGCGCCGGTATTCGTTCTCCACCACCACGTTGCGCGGCGTGACCGCCTGACCGTACTCGATGACGCTGTCGCGATCGTGGCGGACCGTCGTCCGAATCATAACCGGATCACTGATGGGGACATTGAACAGGTCAGCCATTTCCTTGTCGGTCACGCTGACCTCCATCCGGTCGTGCGTCACCTCGGTCGGATGGCCCAGCACCGCCTCGATCCGGGCGACCGAGCCCGGCGCCGTGGAGGCGGCCGTCAGCAGCTCGGGCACGCGCTCGGCCCACTTGGCCGGGAACCAGCTGGTGGTGTGGGCCACCAACCGGCCGTGGCGGACGATCCGCCCCTGGCGCAGCACCGACATCTCCCCGGCCTCGATGCCGAACATGTCGGCGATCGCGGCGGGCGTCGGCGCCAGGCCGGCCAGGGTGATCTCCTTGATCTCGCCGTCCACCGGCAGGAAGCCGCGCAGCCGGACGCCGTCGATCGGCACCCGCAGCGTCTCGGTGTCCGCGATGCGATAGGTGACGACGAACCCGCGCGGGGTGGCCCGGGATAACCCTTCAAGGACGAGCTGATTCAGGCCGTGGTGCGCGGTCTTGTCGGTGACCCCGAACCGCCGGGCCACTTCACGGACGGAGGGCAACGCCTGGTCGAAGGGCACTTGCCCGGTCAGGATCCCGCTACGGAAGTGCTCTGCGATATCGCGGTATCCGACGGCCATTCCCCATCACTCTCCGTGAAAACAGCTCCAGGGTTGCGTGATCAACCTATCAGGTATAAGAACACTGTAGTACTACTGTGGTACATCGTTGCGCGGAGCCGGACAAGCGGCCCAGATCACGGCCCGGAACCACAACCGGAACCAAACGCGGAACCACATCGGAACCACACCAGAACGGCACCCGGAACCACTTCAGAACCGCACCAGTCCCACCCCAGAACCGCACCAGACCCAGACCCAGACCTTTAGCCGTCAGCCTGATTGGCCGTCAGCCCGATCGGACCGGATACGGGAGGTACGACCTCGTGGGCCCACCGGCACCCCGGCGACACTCCCGTTTCTTCGTGGACTCGCACCTCACGGACACGGGCGTCACCGTCATCACCACCCGCGGCGACCTCGACCTCGACGGCACCCGCCAGCTCCGCCAGCCGCTCATCTCCGCGACCTCCGCCCAGCAACCGCTGGTCGTGCTGGACCTGGCCGGGCTGGAGTTCCTGGACTCCTCCGGGATCAGCCTGCTGGTCCACGGTGTGAAACGGGTCCGGGCCCGCGGAGGCGCCCTGGTCCTGGCCGCTGCACCGGCGAAAGTCGCCAGGCTTTTCGAGGTCACCGGCCTGACCAGGGTGTTCGAGATCTTCCCGACCACCGAGGACGCGAACGCGCAGCTGTCGGCGCGCGCCGGCCTCGACAGCTCGGAGTGCGGGGCGCGGTCGTAGCCGCGAGGTGGTGGTCGCGAGCCGGTGGTCGTAAGCCGGTAGTCGTTAGCCGCGAGTTGGTCGTCGCGAGCCGCGTGCATGCGCGCGCCACGATCGGGTACGCAGCGCCAGACAGCGACCGGTCGATCAGCACGGGATCTCCATGGACACGCACAGCGGCGAACACGACCGGTCGACACGTGACGAGACCCCGGCGGAACGCGCCGACCGGAACCTGACCGAGCTCCTCCAGGAGCTGCGCGTGCTCCAGACGGGTGTCCAGATCATCTTCGCGTTCCTGCTGGGCGTCGCGTTCACGCCGCGGTTCACGCAGCTCACGACCCTCCAAGAGAACGTCTACATCGCCGCGCTCCTGTTGTCCGTGAGCTCGGTCGCCGTGCTCGTCGCGCCCGTGGCGATCCACCGTCAGCTGTTCCACCACCGCCAGAAGCAACGCATCGTGAAGCTGTCGACCCGGCTCGCCCGAGCCGGGCTGGTCCTGGTGGCCGCCGCGCTCGACTGCTCCGTCTTCTTGATTCTCGACGTGATCCGCGGGCACGCCGCCGCGTCGGTCGTCGCCGCCGCCGTGGCGGTGATGTTCGGCACGCTGTGGTTCGTCTTCCCGTGGACACTGCGCCGCTCCTAGCCTGCTCGGGCGTGCGTCCGAAGATTTTTCGCGCGAGCCTGTAGTAATGCGGCCGGCCCGTTCGTCAATCAGATGCCAACGGCGCTAGACGCCACCGACGAGCAGTGAACGGAGCAGACAGATGAAGTACCTGATGCTGGTGTGCGTGGACCCCGACCTGCCGGACGAGGAAGCCCCGGGCTCGCCCGACATCGAGGAGTGGGTGCGCGACACCGACGCCAAGGGGATCCGGCTGATCGGCAACCGGACGCGGCCGGGCAGCGACGCGACCACGGTCCGGGTGCGCAACGGCGAGGTGCTGCTGACCGACGGCCCATACGCGGAGACGAAGGACCTGATCGCCGGGTTCGACGTGCTGGAGTGCGCCGACCTGGACGAGGCCGTGGAAGTCGCGGCGCGGCACACGATGGCGTGGAACGGGGTCATCGAGCTGCGGCCGTTCTGGGTGGACGGCGACGACGACTGATGTTGTCCACCGACGACTGATGGGCGACGAGGCGATGAGTGATGAGGTGACGCGCGGCGAGACAGCGCGCAGCAAGACGGCGCACAGCGAGACGGCGCGCGAGCTCATCGCTGAGATCTACGCCGATGGGTGGAGCCGGATCGTGGCGACCATGATCCGGTTCACCGGCGGCAATTGGGACCTGGCCGAGGAATGCGCACAGGACGCTTTCACACAGGCGCTGCGACGCTGGCCCGCCGAAGGCGTCCCCCGGCAACCGCTGGCATGGCTCACCACTGCCGCGCGGAACCGCGCGATCGACCACATGCGGCGGACGTCTACGGAGGCCGCGAAGCTGCGACAGTTGGCCGCGATGGAGACCGATCCACCGAACAGTCCGAGTCCGAGCTATACGAGCGACAGCGAGATCCCCGACGAGCGCCTGGAACTCATGTTCACATGCTGCCACCCGGCGTTGAACCTCGACGCGCAGGTCGCACTCACACTGCGCGCACTGGCGGGCTTGAGCACCGCGGACATCGCGCGCGCATTCCTGGTGACGGAACGCACGATGGGGCAGCGCCTCTTCCGGGCCAAGCAGAAGGTCGCGCACGCGGTGATCCCGTTCCGGGTACCGCCGGCGCACCTGCTGCCGGATCGGCTGCCGGGCGTGTTGCATGTGTTGTATCTGCTCTACAACGAGGGCTATAGCGATCAGCAGCACAAGGCGCGGCTAGGGGTCGAGGCGATTCGGCTGGCGCGGGTGCTGGCCGCGCTGATGCCTGACGAGCCCGAGGCCCAGGGCTTGCTCGCGTTGATGCTGTTGCAGGACGCGCGGCGGCCTTCGCGGATCGATGCCGACGGCGAACTGGTGACGCTGGAGGAGCAGGACCGGTCACTGTGGGACAGCGCGCGCATCGACGAAGGAACGGCGGTCCTCGAACGCGCGCTGCGACGCGGTCGAGCCGGCGCCTTCCAGATCCAGGCAGCGATCGCGGCATGCCACGCCACCGCGCCCTCCTTCACGACCACCGACTGGGCACAGATCGTCGGGCTGTATGACGAACTGGAGAAGGTAACGCCGAGCGCATTGGTGGAGCTGAACCGCGCGGTCGCGCTATCGATGGCGCAGGGTGCTGAGACGGCCCTCCCGATAGTCGAGGAAATCACCGCATCGGGACGCCTCGACGGGTACTACCTCCTGCACGCCACACGCGCCGACCTGCTGCGAAAGCTGGGACGCGACGCGGAGGCGGCGGAGAGCCTACAAGCAGCGCTGGAGCTGGCACCCACCGAGGCCGAACAGCGCTTGCTGACAACTCGCCTGTCGCACCGTCCGCCATCTGGCTGAAACTCTCACCTCCCACCCCCCTCCCGGGCGTGTCCCCCACACCGAAGCCACCAACCTCAGCATGCTGTCTATCGACTTCAGAGCTGACCAGCCGCAGCTGGCGAAGACGAACACGGACACGATGCACACCTCCCCCGACTCCCCTCGACCCCAAGCCCAAGCCCAAGCCCAACCCCAGCCCCGAGTCCCCCGCGCGGTCATCATCCCGGTGGTCAGCGCCCTCGTGTGCCTCCCGAGCATCAACGCCCACGCTGCCCTGACGTCGACAGCGGTAAGCCGCGCCCTGCGTGCGAATGCGATGGGGATGACGACGCCGATCGGGCCGCAGGGGTTTCAGGCGCCGGTGGATGGTGGGGCGGGGACGGGAACGGGGGCGGGTTTCGGGCCAGGGTCCGCACCGATGCCGACTCGGACGCCGGGGCTGTGGCCGACGCCGGGGGCGGGGCCGGATCTGCCGCCGCCGGATCCGTCGGAGCGGAAGGGGGATGAGGGTGGGGTGGGGCCGGGGCCGGGTGGAGTCGTGGGGCCGGGGCCGGGGCCTGGGCCGGGGGTGATGGGGCCGCCGCGGTTGGTGCGTGGGCCGCAGGGTGTGGCGGGGAGGCGCGGCGCGGTTGGGCCGATGGGGCCGGCTGGACCTGTTGGACCGGCTGGACCTGCTGGACGAACAGGGCTGAATGGACTTACTGGGCCGACAGGTCCTGCCGGATCCGTTGGGCCTGCCGGGCCTGCCGGACCGGAGGGTTCGCAGGGCATTGCTGGAAGCACAGGTCCGCAAGGAGTCCAGGGCCCGGCAGGACCGCAGGGTTTCCAAGGCGTCGCAGGAACCACCGGCGCCACCGGCACACAAGGTTCGACTGGCGCACAAGGCACCACCGGCTCGACAGGCTTGCAGGGCGCGACCGGCGCCACCGGCACACAAGGCGCAAGCGGTGCCCAGGGCACTACCGGGCCGACGGGTCCTGCGGGATCGCAAGGCCTGCCCGGCACGACCGGAGCGCAGGGCGACACTGGCGCAACTGGTTCGCAGGGCTTGCAAGGCGCGACTGGCACTCCCGGGAGCCAGGGTGCCACTGGCGCTACCGGAACCCAAGGATCGCAGGGCTCGACCGGCGCGACCGGCAGTCAGGGAGCCACCGGATCCGCAGGTCCAACCGGCGCCCAGGGCGACACCGGCGCCACCGGCCTGCAAGGAATCACCGGCGCGACAGGCTCCACCGGTGCTCAGGGCGACGCTGGCGCAGCAGGGCCGCAGGGCCTGCAAGGTGCGACCGGACCACAAGGCGACATCGGCGCGACTGGTGCCACCGGTGCCCAAGGGACGTCGGGCGCAACCGGAGTGCAGGGCGACACGGGCACGACCGGTCCGCAAGGAGACACCGGCGCTCCCGGGAGCCAGGGTGTCACTGGACCACAGGGCGACATCGGCGCGTCCGGTGCCACTGGCGCCCAGGGAACGTCGGGCGCGACCGGCGCGCAGGGCGACACGGGCGGCATCGGTCCCCAAGGCGAGCAAGGTCCGACCGGAGCGCAGGGCGACATCGGCGCGACCGGCGCGACAGGCTCCGCTGGTGCACAAGGTGACACCGGCGTTGCGGGCCCGCAGGGGCTCCAGGGTGACACCGGTCCGCAGGGGACGGACGGTGCCACCGGTTCGCAAGGTTCTGTCGGCGCGCAGGGCGATACCGGCGCGCAGGGCAGTGCTGGATCTCAGGGCGATACTGGTGCGCAGGGTGCAACCGGGGCTCAGGGCGGGGCTGGCATCACCGGTGCGCAGGGTATGCAAGGCGCTACCGGTCCTCAGGGTGACACCGGCGCTGTCGGCTCTCAAGGTGTGACCGGAGCGCAAGGTGACACCGGCGCGACCGGCGCAGCGGGCGCGGCAGGTGCAACCGGCAGCGCTGGCGTAACCGGTGCGACTGGTCCGGCTGGCGCCCAGGGCGATACCGGTGCGCAAGGCAACACAGGTACGCAAGGATCAACCGGCTCGCAGGGTTCTGTCGGCTCACAGGGCGATACCGGTGCGCAGGGCAGCGCTGGCATTACCGGTGCACAGGGAATGCAAGGTGCCACGGGTCCCCAGGGCGACACCGGAGCTGTGGGTGCAACGGGCCCCAACGGTGCGCAGGGTGACACCGGCGCGGTCGGCTCCGCTGGCGCGACCGGTGCGCAAGGAGACACCGGTGCTGTCGGTGCCACGGGCGCCACCGGCGTACAGGGCGACACTGGAGCGCAAGGCTCAACTGGTCTGCAAGGCATCACCGGTGCGACGGGCGCCACTGGATCGCAGGGTGACACCGGCGCGAACGGCTCGCAGGGTGCGACCGGCTCGACCGGAGCGACTGGCTCGACTGGTGCAACTGGCGCCCAAGGCGACGTCGGTGCCGCAGGCCCCCAAGGCATGCAAGGCGCCACCGGTCCTCAAGGCGACACCGGTGCCGCAGGTCCCCAAGGGTTGCAAGGCGACACCGGCCCGACCGGCCTCCCAGGCGTCACCGGTTCCACCGGCGCCACCGGCCCGACCGGAGCCACCGGCCCCACCGGCGGCCAAGGCCCGCAAGGCTTCCAAGGCGCGACCGGATCCTCGGGCACCCAAGGTTCCCAAGGCGACACCGGCGCCACCGGTCCCCAAGGCACCCCCGGATCCCAAGGCATCGCCAACGGGTTCTACTACAAGGTCCTCAACGGCCCCTTCGTCGGCGACGTCCCCGGCATCAACGCCACCCTCACCTGCGACGGCACCGACACCGCTGTCTCCAGCGGCTACCAGACCTCCGGTGCCGGCATGAATCTTGAGCGGCCGTTCGGGACGCAGGGGGACCCCGCGTTTCGGCCGACCGGTTGGGTGTTCGGCTTCAATGCACCGGGAGATCCCGAAAACGCTGTGTGGGTTATCTGCGCCAAGAGTTGAGTTGAGTCGCCTCGGCTCTTGGCGCCCGAAGACCGCGGCTACCAGTGCTACTACTTGGCGGAAATCATCGTCTCCACAACGCGCTCCGACTCTGACTCCGGCTCCGACTCCGACTCCGACTCCGGCAACCGCCCCCGCAGCCTAGACCCCCTCCCCCAAAACCCAATCCGCGCCCGCCCAGCCAACGCCGCCCCCACCAACAACGCCGCAGCCCCCACCCCCTGAAGCGGCGTGAACGACTCCCCGAGGAACACCGTCCCGCAAAGCGTGTTGATCGCCGGCACCAAAAACATCATCAGCGACGCCGAAGCCGGGCCCACCGCGCTGATCCCCCGGTAGTAGAAGACGTTCGCAATGGCCGTCGCCCCGACCGCCAAGTACACGACGTTCAGCCAGACCTGCGACGGCAGCGCGCCCCACTGCACCTGCCCCACATCCGGCAGCGCAAGCACTCCCAGCAGCACCGCGCCGGCGCACGTCGCGCACGTCATCGCCGTCAGCGGCTCGATATCAGCCAACACCTTCGGCGCGGCCAACGTGAAAGCCACCCAGCACACAGCGCTCAGCAAATACAACGCGTCCCCGGCCAGCCGATCCGCCCCGGCGCCCCCGGCTCCGCCGACGCCCCCGGCTCCTCCCGCTCCGACCAGGTAAACCGCAGCCCCACTCAACCCCAACCCAAATCCCACCAATCGCCGCCGCGACACCACCTCCCGGCCACTGACCAACTGAAACGCCGTAGTCAGCACTGGGCTCATCACAGGTATCAGGATCCCGCCATCCAACGACGGCGCCAGCGACAACCCCCAAAAGAAGAACCCGTTGTACGCGAACACCCCCAGCACCCCCGCCGCCGCAGCACGTGCCCCCGCCCGCACCGTCACCGACGCACCCAGCGAACTCGAAGCCCCCAACCGCCGCCCCCGCGTCACCCCAACCGTAACCAGCAACGCAATCGCGCCACCACCAAACCGCAGCGTCGCGGCAACGGTATGCGGAACCTGGTCCACAACACTCTTCGAGCTGGCGAACGCCCCGCCCCACAGCATCATCGTCACTGTGAGCAGCGCGTAAGGGTTCCGGATGGTCCGGATACGTTGATCGGCCGACATGCCTCAACCCTGGCCTGCGTATCACCATCCGGTCTTGAACGCTCGTGCGGTCGCGTCCGCTCGCCGAGACCCCAGAATGGATTCATGGAGGGGACGCGCGGCTGGGCCGAATACTGGCGGGACGAGGGCCGGGGCCTCGAACTCATGCACGCCCGCTTCCGCGAGCACGTCTACGCCCCCCACACCCACGACGCCTACTCCTTCGGCGTCACCGACGCCGGCGCCCAGCAGTTCCACTGCCGCGGCGCCCTCCACACCAGCACCCCGGGCATGGTGATGGCCCTCAACCCCGACGAGGTCCATGACGGCCGCGCCGCCGTCGACCTCGGCTACCACTACCGCATCGCCTACATCCGCCCCGACGTCGTCAGCGAAGTCCTGGCCGACGCCGCCGACCAGCCCGCCGACCGGTTCGGCGGACTCCCGCTGTTCACCCGGCCGGTGCTCGGCGACCATCGCCTCGCCGAGGCCTTCAACCGCTTCCACGCCGCGATGGCCGGCGCCGACCGCTCCCCCGCCGGCGATCTGCTCCGGGACGAGCGCCTGCGGGCCGTCATCCTCGCGGCGGCAGCGCGCGGCGCGACCCGGGCGCCGAAGACCCGCACGCTCAGCGGGGGCGCCCAACGCCAGGCCGCTGTCAGGGCCCGGACACTGATCCGCGAGGCCTATCCGGAGTCGGTCTCGGTCGAGATGCTGGCAGCCGCCGCCGGATGCAGCCGCTTCGCCTTGTATCGCGCGTTCTTCGCCGAGTTCGGCATGTCGCCCAGCGACTACGAACGCCAGCTGCGGCTACGCCACGCCAGGTCCCTGCTGGCGACGGGCAACAAACCCGCCGATACCGCGGCACTCTGCGGATTCGCGGACCAGGCGCACCTCGCGCGCTGGTTCAAGCGCACCTACGGCGTCACACCGGGCGTCTTCGCTCAGGCCGCCGTCTCCTCGCCCCCCGGCCGCGCCTCGTCGCCTGCCCGTCCCTCGATCCCCGCCCCGCTCACAACCACAAGCTGAGCCCGCAACGACTCGTAAGCCCACTCCACATACTGCTCGGCTGTCCAACCACGATCACGCACCAACACCAGGTACAACTCCGGGCTGAGCATCGCATAAAGCAGATCCGCCGCACGTTCGGCGCCGACCCCGGCCCGCGCCCCCGGCTTCGCCAGCAGCGCCTCCGCAGCAGCCCGCTGCACGATCAGCCGGTTGACGTTCCCCAACCGCCACATCTCGGCAAGCTCCGCCTCCTGCGCCGCAGCCGTCCGCAGCACGTCGAAAATCGCGCTCGACCGCGAAGCGACCCCGACGGCCCCCTCCACATGCGCCCGCAGCTGCTCATCGGCCGTCGGCGCGGCCATCGCGGCCGTGAACCAGGCCCGCTCCATGGTCGGGATGGGCTCGTCGTCGCCGGCCACCACGACGTCGGCCAGTTCCTTCAGCAGCGTCCGCTTGTTGCGGAACGTGAAGTAGATCGTCTGCACCGACACGCCAGCCCGGTCCGCCACCTCCTGCAACGTGGTGACGCCGTATCCGCGCTCGACGAACAGCTCCTCGGCGGCGCCGAGCACCCGCCGCCGGGTCTGTCGCGCCTTCTCAGCCTGCTTGCCGTTGACCGGGCTCATGACTGAAGTCTAGCTTTAGAGTTGAGCTCTAGAGTTCAACTCTAGTGAATTGCCTCAGCCTGACTTCAGGAGGACAGAACCATGGCTGTACTGCGCATAGTCCGCTTCACCGCCGACCCCGACCAGGCCGACACCCTGCGGCAGGTCCGCACCGCGCTGATCGCGGCGACCCGCGAGCGCTTCGACGGCCTCACCGAGACGCGGCTGACCCGCGTCGACGACAGCACCTGGATCGACCACTGGCGGTGGGAGTCCGCCGAGCACATGCAGCGTGCCCTGGACAGCGCCGCGACGATTCCCGGCGCCGGGGAGGCGTTCGCGCTCATCAGCGAGCCGAGCCCGACGGTCGCCGAGATCGTCGACGAGGACTACCAGGACGACGAGGACGACCAGGACCGCGCGACCGACGACAACGACGAGGCCGCCAAGTGACCACCGAAGGCACCCAGCCCGACACCACCGACTACGTCCTGACCGCCGACCTCCTGTTCGACGGCGAGCACGTCCACGAAAACCACGCCATCGCGATCGCCGGCGACCGGATCGCCGCCGTCGGCCCGATCGCCGACCTGCGCGACCACGGCGAGGTCAGCAAGCTCGACGGCACCCTGCTCCCCGGCTTCATCGACCTGCACGCCCACGTCCATCTCGATCAGACGCCGCGCGACATCGTCCTGCGCCACGGCCTGACGACCGTCCGCGACACCGGCGGACCGCTGGTCCCGATGGCCGGCGGCGACGGGCGACTCAGGGTGCTGGGTTCCGGGCCGATCCTCACCGCGCCCGGCGGCTACCCGGTCCCGGTGTTCGGCCCGCAGGCCGCGATCGAGGTCGCCGACGCCGACGCCGCCCGCGAAGCCGTGCGCGCGCTGGCGGTCGGCGGGGCGGTAATGGTCAAAATCGGCCTGGAGCCGGGCGGTTCGGGCGGCGCGCCGTGGAGCGCGCACGCCGCGTCCTCCGAACCGCCGTGGCCGCTGCTGCCGGTGGAGACGGTCGCCGCGATCGTCGCCGAGGCGCACGAGCACGGACTCACGGTCGCCGCGCACCTGTCCGGGCCGGCGGGCGCGGAAGTGGCGCTGGCCGCCGGTGTCGACGAGTGGGCCCACGTCCCCTGCGATCCGCTGCCCGACGAGCTGATCGAGAAGGCCGCCGGGGCCGGGGTCCGGGTGGTCGGGACGCTGGCCACGCTGTCGCGCACATCAGGGCTCTTTCCCAACGCGATCCGGATGGCGCAGGCCGGGATCCGGCTGCTGTACGGGACGGACCTGGCGCATCCGGACGTGCCGTGGGGCATCAGCGGATTCGAACTCCAGCTGATGCTGCACACCGGGCACGGCGCCGTGACGCCGACCGAGGTGCTGGCCGCCGCGACGGCGCGCGCCGGTGACCATCTCGGCCTGGCTCCGCTCGGCCGCCTCGTGCCGGGCGCTCCGGCGGACGTGATCGGCACGCGGGGCGACGCCCTGGCCCGGTTCAAGCTGCTGGAGTATCCGTCGCTGGTGGTGTCCGGGGGCGTAGTGGTCGTCGACACTAGGGACTGATCGCCCGGGACCGATCACGCTGCATCAGCTCACGGTCGATGCGGCATCAGTTCGATCCGCCCTCGTCAGCTGTCTGCGATCCGCTCCATCAGCGCCGCGGCCAGCCGCAGCACCTCGCGCTCGGTCGCCGTCAGCGGGGCGAGGGCGTCGGTCAGCCAGGCGTCGCGTTCGGCGACGTCCAGCTCCAGGGCCCGACGGCCGGTGTCGGTGATCGTGATGATCGACTGGCGCCGGTCGTCGGGCGCGGTGTCGCGCACGACGAGGCCGTCCCGTTCCAGCTCGGCGAAGACGCGGGTCAGGGACTGGGGTTGCTGGCGGTCGGAGGCGGCGACGTCACCCGGAGTGGAGGGGCCGTGGCGATAGAGGTGGCTCAGGACACTGATCTTGTTGGTGCTCAGCGCGCCGGTGGAGCGCACCGTGCGGACTCGGCGGGCCAGGCGGACGGTGGCTTGGCGCA
Source organism: Catenulispora yoronensis (assembly GCF_039531695.1). Classification (NCBI taxonomy): domain Bacteria; kingdom Bacillati; phylum Actinomycetota; class Actinomycetes; order Catenulisporales; family Catenulisporaceae; genus Catenulispora; species Catenulispora yoronensis. The sequence continues at coordinate 130,249 of NZ_BAAAQN010000020.1, read as the reverse complement.
GCGCGGAGGCGACGGGGTCGCGGTGGGCATCGAGGTGAGCGTCGGGGTCGGCCTCGGAAGCGGCGTCGGTTGTCACATTACTAAGCTATCACTTACGATTATTCTGCGGCTGACGGGCCCGCCGCTGTCCTGAACGGCGGATCCCTCCTCAAGGTAGTAGCCAATGAGTACTAATCTGATCCCCGTTGGCCGACGTGGACCGGCATGGCGGCCGGACGCGCTGCGCGCCTCCGTGGTGGCCTTGGCGGCGGTACTGGCCGCCTTCGGATCCGCGATCTGGATCGAGCATCGTGCACACCTCCACGTCGACGTCGTGATCGCCGCGGTGGCGGTGGCCATGACGTTGGCGCGCGTCCAGCTCGGCGCCGATCCGTGGGACCGGCTGATCGGTGCCGTCGTGCTCGCCGGATCGGCGGCGGGGGCTTCGGAGATCAGTTCCCTGATGATGCGGCATCAGTTCCTGGGCGATGCCGCGTTCACGGTGGCGATGGCGGCGTCGGTCTGGGTTCGGCGCTTCGGCCCGCGAGCCACCAAGGCGGGCACCGTGTTGGTGGTGCCGCTCGTGACGCTGCTGGTCACGCATGTCGAGAACGCTCCCGCGCAAGCCGCTTCCCACGACCTGTGGTCCGCGCTCATCGTGCTCATCGCAGCGTTCTGGGTCACGGGGTTCCAGTTCGGCGCCGGCTCACTCGGGCTGCGCGAACAGCGACAACGCCGAGCGCCGGCCGCACCAGCCACACCGGCCGCACCAACCGCAGCTTCCACAGCGGCCAAGCCGAGCACCCGCCGGATCTCGGCCAGCACCCGCATGGCCGGTCAGCTGGCCGCCGCCCTGGCTGTCGCTTTCGTTGCCGGGCACCGGATCTTCCACGAGCACTGGCCGTGGGCCGTACTGACCGCGTTCATCGTGTGCAGCGGCGCTCGGGGCCGTGGCGACGTACTGCATAAGGGCGTGCTGCGCATAGCCGGCGCCGCCGCCGGAACCGTACTCGCGACGCTGATCGCCGGGGCCTTCCCGCCCGCCGACCGCTGGTCGGTAGTCCTCATCTTCGCCGTGCTGGCCCTCGCCGGATGGCTGCGCGAGATCAGCTACCTGTGGTGGGCCGGCAGCATCACCGCCGCGCTGTCACTGCTCTACGGCTACTTCGGGCAGAACGCGTCCTCGCTGCTGCCCACACGGCTGGAGGCGATCGCGATCGGCGGGCTCGTCGCGATCGCAGCATCCTGGTTCATCCTGCCGGTCCGCACCGGGGATGTGTACCGGCGCCGAGTAGGAGATGTGCGTCTGGCTCTGCGCGACTTCCTCGGGTCGCCCTCGGGCGACGGGAACGAGATCCAGCGGCGCCAAGACCGTTTCCTGCACGCCGTGACGCAGCTGGAGCAGATCGCCAAGCCGCTGCGGGCGCAGCGAAGGCTCTCGCTGTCGGCCGAGCGGGCCGAGCGGGCCGACGTCATCGACATGCTCCACCGCTGCGTCGAGCCGGTCGACCGGTTGGCAGCGGCGCTCGCCGCCTCGACGCAGTCTGATATCGACGCCGCGCGTGCCGAACTCGACGCCGTCTACGACCGGCGCGCAATCGCCCCGTCCGGCAGTGGCCGCGACGCCACCACGGCCGTGCCGCGAGCCGCGCGCGCCCCGGGGCCGGGCACGGGGACCAGCGTCTCGACGGTGACCGGCTCGGAGCAGGTGGAGCAGCCGACGGTCGGGACGCATTCGTGCCCGTCGTGCTCGAACAGCAGCGGCGGCCCGCCGGCCGGGGTCTGCCAGCGGTCGCCCCAGGCGGCCAGGGCGGCCAGGATCGGGATCAGGTCGCGGCCCTGGGGTTCGAGCAGGTAGCGGTAGCGGTCGTCCCGGTCGCCGTACACCTCGCGGCGGACGAGGCCGTCGTCGACCAGATCCGTCAGGCGGCGGGTGAGCAGGCTGCGGGAGATGCCGAGGTCCGCAACCAGCTCGTCGAAGGTGTCCACGCCCAGGTAGAGGTCGCGCAGGATGAGCGGCGTCCACCACTGGCCCATCACTTCCAGGCTGCGGGCGACGGAGCAGGCGAAGTCGGAATAGTCGGTCCTGGGCATACCGCCATGCTACCCGCCTGAGTTCTGTGACAGAACTCATGTAGAGTTCACTAACAGAACTCATGGAGGTGGGCGATGGTGTACCACTACGTCGTGACCCGCGTCGTGCGGGGAGTCTGGGACAAGATCAACGCGGGGAACGCGAGCGCGGCCGGACGGATGGCGGCTCCGGACGTCAGGTTCACGGTGGTCGGCGACACGGTGATCGGCGGCAGCTGGACCGGGCCGGAGGCCCTGCAGGACTGGCTGACCAGCTTCGCGGCGCGGTTCAGCAAAGTACGGATCCAGGTCGACGACGTGGCCGTGGCCGGCTGGCCGTGGCGGACGCGCATCGCGGTACGGCTGACGGTCGACGGCGAGCTGGTCGGGGGCGGCCGGTATCACAACTATGCGACACAGTGGATGACGCTGCGATGGGGGCGGATGACCGACGACTGGGTGCTGGAGGACACGAAGGCGGTGGACGCGGCGCTCGGGGCGCCGACGGCGCGGCGCGCGCAATCACCGACCGGATCGCTATCGTCGAGTCCGTGACGAACCCCGCGCCGACCCCGTCCGGCCGAACCCCCGTCGACGAGTCCGCGCCGAAGCCCGCCCTGGTCCTGTCGGTGAACGTCGGCCTGGCCGCGCCCACCGACCACTCCGACGTCGGCTTCACCGCGATCGACAAGCGGCCGAGCGCCGGGCCGGTGCGCGTCACCGTCCCGGGCCCGGGCGGCAGCGGGCTGGCCGGCGACGAGCTCTGCGACGTCCGGCACCACGGCGGGGAGGCGCAGGCGGTGTACGCCTTCGCCCGCGAGGACCTGGACGAGTGGGCGGAGCTGCTGGGGCGCGCGTTGGCGAACGGGGTGTTCGGGGAGAACCTGACCACGTCAGGGCTCGACGTCACCGGCACGGTGATCGGGGAGCGCTGGCGGGTCGGGTCGGCGCTGCTGGAGGTGACGGCACCCCGGATCCCGTGCCGGACGTTCGCGGGGTGGCTGGGCGAGAAGGGGTGGGTGAAGACGTTCACTCAGCGGGCCGCGCCCGGGGCGTATCTGCGGGTGCTGGAGGAGGGCGCGGTGCGGGCCGGGGACGTGGTGGAGGTGCTGGAGCGGCCCGGGCACGGGGTGAGCGTCGGGGAGGCGTTTCGAGCCCTGACCACGGAGCGGGAGCTGTTGCCGCGGTTGTTGGAGGTGGAGTCGTTGGCGGAGACCGCGCGGAAGCGGCTGGGCCCGGCGGCCGTCGCCGACACCGACACCGACACCGACACCGACACCGACAGCATCCCTTAGAAGGCTAGCTAGACCAGCGCGGATACCGAATCGGTCGCCGCTTCCGACGCCGGCTCGGACACCCGCTCCCCCACGCCCCCGGACGCCCCCGCCGAACGCCGCTCCAACGCCGCCGACCACAGCGCCAGGGCCAGCGCGGAAGCAGCCAACAGCGCGCCGACCCAGTTCGGCGCGGTGTAGCCGAGCCCAGAGCTGATCACGACGCCGCCGAGCCAGGCCGCCAGCGCGTTGCCGAGGTTGAAGGCGCCGATGTTGACCGCGGAGGCCAGCGTCGGGGCGCCGTGGGCCTGGTCCAGGACGCGCTTCTGCAACGGCGGGACGGTGGCGAAGCCCAGGGCGCCGATGAGCAGGATCGTCGCGGCGGCCAGGACCTTGTTGTGGGCGGTCACGGTGAACACGGCCAGCACCACGGCCAGTCCCGCCAGCGTGGTGAACAGCATCGGCATCAGGCGGCGGTCGGCGTAGCGGCCGCCGAGCAGGTTGCCCAGGAACATGCCGATCCCGAACAGGACCAGCAGCCAGGTGACGGCGCCGTCGGAGTAGCCGGCGACGTGGGTCATCATCGGCGCGATGTAAGTAATGGCGGCGAAGACCCCGCCGAAGCCCAGCACCGTCATCGCCATGGCCAGCACGACCTGGGTGTTCCGGAACGCGGCCAGCTCCCGGCGCAGCCGCGCGCCCTGCTGTCGGGGCAGTGCCGGGACCAGCTTGGCGATGCCGACCAGGCCGACTATGCCGAGCGCGGCGACCCCGGCGAAGGTGGCGCGCCAGCCGACGGCCTGGCCGACGAAGGTGCCGAGCGGGACGCCGACGATGTTGGCGACGGTCAGGCCGGTGAACATGGTGGCGATGGCGCCGGCCTTCTTGTCCGGGGCGACCAGGTCGGCGGCCACCACCGAGCCGATGCCGAAGAAGGCGCCGTGCGCCAGCGAGGTGACGATCCGGCCGGCCAGCATCAGCGGGAACGCCGGGGCCAGCGCGGAGAGCAGGTTGCCGGCCACGAACAGGCCCATGAGCAGCATGAGCATGGTCTTGCGGTCCATCTTCGTGCCGAGCACGGTCATCAGCGGGGCGCCGGCCACGACGCCGAGCGCGTAGCCGGTGACCAGCAGGCCGGCGGACGGGATCGAGACGCCGTAGTCGGCGGCGATCTGCGGCAGCAGGCCCATGACCACGAATTCGGTGGTGCCGATTCCGAAGGCGCCGATGGCCAGGGCGAGGAGCGCGAGAGGCATTGGGGGGCTCCATGCGGTTGCTTGAGAGGCTTACAGGCGTCAACAATAATTGCAGACGCATGTACTTGCAAACGCAACGATTGCAGACGCGGTATATTGGCTGGTGAAGGAGGAGCCATGACCGTCGGCACCACCGACGCCCTGCGCGCGGCCCCCGGCTGGTACGCCCTGTCGCTGCTGCACGGCCGGATCGACAGCCACCTCGAACGCGCGCTGCAGGGCGGCCACGACCTGAGCTCCCGCGAGTACTCGCTGCTGGAGGTCCTCAGCCACCAGCACGACGGCGAGGGCGGCCACCTGCGGATGAACCAGGTCGCCGACGCCGTCGTGCTCAGCCAGAGCGCCACGACCCGGCTGGTCACCCGGCTGGAGGACCGCGGCCTGCTGGCCCGGTACCTGTGCCCGACCGACCGGCGCGGCATCTACACGAACGTCACCCCGGCCGGGCTGGAACTGCTGGAGCAGGCGCGGCCGACGCACGACGCGGCGCTGCGCGAGGCGCTGGCCGCGGCGGCGGCGGATCCACGGCTGGAACCGTTCGTGGCGGCCGTCGAGCACCTCAACCGCGCCGCTGTAGGTTAAGCCCCTCCTTACTCAAGCCTTGATTCGCCGGGTATCCTCCCGACCGACAATGACGCTCAGGGGTTGGGTGGTGGCACGGTGTCGAATTCTCCGGAGGAGCCCACGCGGTCGGTGGCGGCGTCCGGCCGCCTGGTCGGCGGCCGCTACCGGCTGGTCGACCGGCTCGGCGCCGGCGGATTCGGCCGGGTCTGGCGGGCCCTGGACACCTCGCTGGAGGTGGAGGTGGCGATCAAGGAGGTCGTGCTCCCGCCGGAGCTGACCGACGCCGAGCGCACCGACCGGCTCACCCGGGCCCGGCGCGAGGCCCGCAGCGCGGCGCGGCTGCGCGGCAATCCGCATGTCGTCAGCGTGCACGACGTCGTCATCGACGACGAGACGCCGTGGATCGTCATGGAGTTGGTTCCCGGCCGCTCGCTCGCCGAGCGGCTGCGGGCCGACGGCGCGCTGTCGGTCGAGCAGACGACGCGGGTGGCGCGGGCGTTGCTGATCGCGCTGGGCGCCTCGCACGCGGCCGGGATCGTGCACCGGGACGTGAAGCCCGCGAACGTCATGCTCACCGACGACGGCCAGGTGCAGCTCACCGACTTCGGGATCGCGGTCCTGACCACCGACACCCGGCTGACGACGGCGGGCCACTTCATCGGCTCGGTGGAATACCTGGCACCGGAGCGGGCCAAGGGCGAGGAGAGCCGGCCGGCCGCCGACATGTTCTCGCTCGGGGCGACGCTGTACCACGCCGTCGAGGGCACGTCGGCGTTCGCGCGGGACACGGCGGCGGCGACGCTGGGCGCGGTGTTGTTCGACGGCGCGCCCGCGCCGTCCCGGGCCGGGGCGCTGACGCCGCTGCTCGCGGCGCTGCTGAGCAAGGACCCGAACGCGCGGCCGGATTCGGCGCGGGCGTTGCGGATGCTGGACGAGATCGGGTCCGGGAGCGGGGTCGCGGCGCCGTCGGGGTCCGGAGTCGGTGTCGGTGTGGGCGGTGCCGGTGCTGGCGCTGGCACTGGCGCCAGCGGCGGTGTCGCTGCCAGTTCCGGTTCCGGTTCCAGCGCCGCTGCCGCTGCCGCTGCCGCCTGGTCGGCAGCCACCACCGCGGCCGGAGCCGGCGCGGCCGTGACCATGAACGCCGATGCGGGCTGGTCGACCCCGGCGACCTCCACCCCGATGGTCAAGACCCGGAAGCCGGCGGCGATCTGGAAGGCGGCGCGCGCCGTCCCGTTCCTGCTGCTCGCCGCGGTGCCGCTCGTGCCGGTCCTGCACGTCGGCAACGACGAGATCGGCATCACCACCTACAGCGCCGGCCTGCACGTCGGGTTCGTGGGGGCCTGGGACGGCGACAACGGCGTCTCGGTCTGGGCCGGTGTCGCCTTCTATATCAGCCTGCTGCTGGCCCTGGTGTTCTGGGCGGTACCCGGCATGCGCCGGGGCTGGAAGGTCGTCGGATACGTCCTGGGGCTGGCCGCGCTGGCGGAGACCGTCGTCTACACCCTCAACATCGGCCTCGATCTCGACGATCACCGCTACGAGCTGGCCGACGCGCTCGGTCCCACCGGCGGCGAGCAGGACATCAGCCCCTTCATTTTCTATGCGCCGGCGCTCGCGCTGCTGACGCTCGTCCTCTACATCTGGCGGGACAGCTCACGTTGGCGTCAGATGTTCCGCCGCGCCTTCATCTCGGCGCCGCGCTGAGCTCAGCGCGAGAGGAGTTCGGCGGCGCGCAGCAGGGAGCTTATGCGCTCGGTGTCGATGCTGGAGAACGGCCGTTTCGGGACGATGAGGGCGTGGCCGGTGCTCACGTAGAGCACGAATACGTGGCCTGTCTCGACCGCTTTGGTGAAGCCGTGCCAGGGACGGTGCGCCGATGCGCCTTGCAGTGTTTTGGTGGTGACGCCGTCGTCGGTGAAGGACACGGTCAGCGGAGTGCGGCCACGGCGGCGCTTGAAGGCCAGGTTCGCCCGCGCCGCCTCGATCCGCCAGGCACACACCGTCAGCAACGCGATCGCGAGTCCGTACACGCCGAACGCCGGATGCCCGGTGGCGAGCAGGACCGCGCCGCAGACCGCCGCGGGCGTCGCGAACAGCCAGCTCACGAAACGGCGGCGGCCGCGGAGGATCACCTTCATGCCGCTGCCGTACTCCTGCGCCGAGAGCAGATACTCGCCAGTGACTTCCACGGCTATACCCCTTCCCCGCGCCGGGGCGTTTGACGGGGAAATCTCGGTAAATACCGGCGACGCAGGGGGCGCTCGGGGTGCGTCAACGCTCTTAGTGGTCCGGTCCTGACAATGAGGTATTCCGGCCTATTGCCAGGCCCCCGACGCTCAACCACCATGTTCTCCGCTATGCGACATCAAGCCCTGCGTCAACGAAAGGAGAACCACGCGTGCGTATTCTGCGTATGGCGGCCCTGATGCTGGTCGCCTTCGTGCTGTGCGGCACGGGCACCGCCTCAGCGGCCGGGCCCGGAGCCGCCGGAGGATCCGCGGCGGCGGGGTGTACGGGAGTGCTCGCACTCACCCAGACCTTCAGCCAGCCCAGCTACACCCCCGATCAGGCGGTCACCGTCACCGTCACGGCCGTCAACTGCACGGATCAGGCGCTGTCGACCCACCTGATGCCCTACGGTCAGTTCGCTGATTCGACCGGCGGCCGGGGAACGGGTTGCGTCGTCATCGATCCGCTCTGGCTGCCGGTGACGATCGCCGCGAACGGGACGTACAGCACCAGCTTCACCTACTCCCACTTCTCGGGATGCCAGGCGAGCCAGTTCGTGGCGTACGACAACTTCTACGACGCCAGTGGCGCCCTCATCGTCGCCGGCACCGCGTCGGTCCCGATCGTTCCGGCGACCGCCTGCCATGTGTCCTACACCAATCAGGGCGAGTGGCAGGGCGGGTTCACCGCCGCGATCTCCATCACCAACACCGGGAAGATCGCGAACACCGCCTGGACGCTCACCTTCGCGTTCGGCGGGGACCAGAAGGTGGGGAGTGTCTGGGGCGCCGGAGCCACCCAGAACGGATCGGCCGTGACCCTGAGCAGCCTGGCTTGGGACTCGGCGATCGCCCCCGGGCAGACGATCAACTTCGTCGGTCTGACCGGGACCTGGGGCACCAGTGACCTCGCGCCGAGCAGCTTCGCCCTCAACGGCGTCACCTGCGCCTGACGCGGATCCGGCGGGGCGGCGATCCGGCACCGCCGCCCTGCCGGCCGCCGGCGCGCGGGACGTTCTGTTCAGCGGATGAGAAGCTCCAGCCCCTTCTTCGCATCGTCCGCAAATATGTTTCTCAGAGCCTTACAATGAGCCGGACCATGGATGCGATGCGGGACTTGCTGGCGGCGCTCGACCGCCTGCGGATGCGAGCGGCGCGCGGAACGGGGAAGCCCCGGGTGCCGCTGCGGGATCTGGCGTCCGCGACCGGAGTGCCGCGCAGCAGTCTGGCCAACTATCTCTCGGGGGCGACCCTGATGCCCGCGGACGTGCTGGACGCCGTGGTGCTCGCGCTCGGCGCGAGCCCGGCCGAGGCGCGGGAGTGGGCGAACGCGAGGGAGGCGGCGAGCGCCGAGCGGTTCCGCGGCCCGGGCGGCAGTGGCGGCGGCGGTGGCAGCGGCGGCGCCTCGACCGGCGGCAGCGGCACGGGCCGCGGGGCCGGAGCCGGAGCCGGTAGCACTCCCGCCGCCCCGCGACCGCGTCAGCTCCCGGCCGACGTCATGGCCTTCACCGGCCGCAAGGCGTTCCTCAAGCGTCTCGACGAGTTGTCCGAGGTCAGCGGCGGCACCGCGGTGACCGTGTCGGTCGTGGCGGGAACCGCGGGCGTCGGCAAGACCGCGTTAGCCGTCCACTGGGCCCATCGCGTCGCGGACCGGTTCCCCGACGGCCAGCTCTATGTGGACCTTCGCGGCTACGACCCCGGGGAGCCGCTCGCTTCCGGCGTCGCGCTGGAGCGTTTCCTGCGCGCTCTGGGCGCCGGCGCGATCCCCGACGACCCGGACGAGCGCAGCGCCCTGTATCGCAGCACCCTGGTCGGCCGCCGCCTGTTGGTGGTGCTCGACAACGCGCGGACCGCCGAGCAGGTCCGTCCGCTGCTCCCCGGCTCGGCCGGCACTCATGTCCTGGTCACCAGCCGGGACGGGCTCGCGGGCCTGGTGGCCCGGGACGGCGCGCAGCGCGTGGCGCTGGACCGCCTCTCGCCCGAGGAGGGCTTGGAGCTGCTGCGCCGGTTGCTCGGTCCCGAGGCGGTCCATGGCGATCCGGAGGCGTGCGCCGAACTGGTCCGGCTGTGCGCCGGGCTGCCGCTGGCGCTGCGCATCGCCGCCGAGCGCGCGGTGCGCCACACCGAGCGCCCGCTGCGGGACCTGGCGGCCGAGCTCGCCGATCGGACGCGCACGCTGGACCTGCTCGACGCCTCCGGGGATCCGCTGTCCGATGTGCGGGCGGTCTTCTCCTGGTCCTACGACGACCTTCCCGCCCCGGCCGCGCGCCTGTTCCGCTTGCTGGGCCTGCGTCCCGGCCCGGACGTGGACGCCCACGGCGCGGCCAACCTGGCGGGCACGGAGCTCGGCGACACCCGGCGGCTGCTGGGCGTGCTGGCCGGCGTGCACCTGATCGAGCCGGTCGCCGACGAGCGCTACCAGCTCCACGACCTGCTGCGGGTCTACGCCGCCGAGCTGACCGAGCGCGAGGACTCCGAGGCCGATCGTCGCAGCGCCCTGACCCGGCTGGCCGACTGGTCGCTGCACACCGCGTACGCGGCCATGGACCGGGTCAACCCGAACCGCCGCCCGCTGCCCGCGCCCCCGGCGGAGCCGGCCGTCCCGGGCCCGCCGCTGCCCGACGCCGACGCGGCGCGCGGCTGGCTGGAGGCCGAGCGGCCGGGCCTGGTCGCGCAGATCCGGCACGACGCCGACACCGACTGGCCGGTGCAGGCATGGCAGCTCGCGAACACGCTGTGGACGTTCTTCTACCGCGGCGGGCACCGTGACGACTGGTTCGACACCCATGACAATGCCCTGAGCGCCGCGCGACGTCTCGGCGACGCCTATGCCGAGGGCGAGGTCCTGCACGCCGTGGGAGTGGCCTGTTTCGCCGCCGGACGGCACGACCAGGCGGTCAGCCGGTTGCAGGCGTCGCTGGCGGTGCGGGACGCGATCGGCGACCGCCGCGGCCGGGCGGCGACGCTCAACGCCCTCGGCGCCAGCTATCACGCGACCCAGCGCTACGACCTGGCGCTGGAGCACCATCGGCAGGCGCTGGCGACCAACCGGGAGAACGGCGACCGCTACGCCGCCGCCCTGAACCTGGCGAACATCGCCCTGACCTTCGGCGATCTGGGCCGCTATCGCGACGCGATCGACCAGTTCGACCAGAACCTGCTGTTGCTGCGCGACCTCGGCGACCGGCAGGCCGAGGCGCTGACGATGGCGAACATCGGCCGGCTCCGGACGCTGCTGGGCGAGCAGGGCCCGGCGTTCGCGGCGCTGAACGAGGCGCTGGCGACGGCGGAGGAGACCGGCGACCAGCGCAACCGTGCCTATTCGCTGCTGGGGCTGGGCATCGCGCACGCCCGGTTCGGGCAGCCGGGGCCGGCCGCCGAGCACGGCCGGCGGGCCCTGGGGCTGGCGCGCGAGTTCGGCGATCCGAACGACGAAGCCAGTGCCCTGAGTACGCTCGGGCTGGCCAGCCTGCAACGCGGCGATCCGGCGAAGGCACTGGACTACCAGCTCCAGGCGCTGGCCGTGTGCCGCGACGAGGACAACAACCGCTGGGCCGGGCAGATCCACAACGACGCCGGCGAGATCTACCGGCGGATCGGGCAGCGGGCGGCGGCGCTGGAGCACCATCGGGCGGCGCTGGAACTGTCCGCCGCCGGGTCCAACCGGTACGAGGAAGGACGTGCCGAGTTCGGGCTCGCCCTCGCCCTGGCGCCGTCCGGCGACTCGGGCACCGGGACGACGGCCCCGGCCGCAAAGAGCGAAGAAGTCGCCGAACGCGAACCGGCCGCCAAGCGCGAAACGCTCGCCGAACGCGAAACGGTCGCCGACACCGGGCTGGACAACGCTGGGCAGCCCGACGCCGGACAGACCGGTACCGAGCACACCGGTGCCGGACAGACCGACGCCGCCCGGGCCGCAGTCCATGCCGAACGGGCCCTTCGCATCTTCACCGCGCTCGGCGTGCCCGAGGCGGCGGCGGTCATGGAACGGTTCAGCGGGCTGAACCCGGACCCCCGTCCCGATTCAGCCCTCTGATCCCGCACCCCCCACCAGATTTGCCCCACTAACCTGGTCGAGGATGCCCCCTGCGCACTACGATGCCGGATCCGACCGGCCCGGAGCGCTGATCCTGGACAACCCTGGACAGCGCGGGACGCGACAGCGTGTAGACAGTTGCTCTAGACGACTGGCCCCTGAGGTACCGCCGTGAGACGACTGCCGGAACCCCGAGGAACCAGCGGTCGCGCCTTGGTGCAGCATGAGCGCGTGACCTCCGCCTCGAACCGCCGTTTCGCGCTCGTGTACCTCGTTCACGTCTTCGAGGTCTACCGAGGCGGACGTCGCCCGGCACGCCGAAGCGCCTCGGGCATTCTGCCGAGCGCGTGCGCGGACGTCGGGATCGAATGGACCGGGCAGGTCGACCGGGATTGGATCACATCCGAACTGACGAAGGTACAGGCCGTCCCCGGCGATTACGACGTCGAGAGTTACGAGCGGTGGCGCCTGCTGGGTCTTCCGGTGTGGGCGGCTCTCGCTGCGGGCATGGCTCCCACGCCTGGCTCCCGGAAGATCATCGGCAGGCGCCCGCACCTGCCCTGACTAGCGTTCCCGAGTCACGGAGGCTGCGAACCCGAGCGCCACCGGCACGTGGTGGCCGCCGCCGCCCTCGTGGCCGTTGTAGGTGTAGACGCTGATCTCCTTCGGGCCCCGGTAGTGGTTGTAGGAGGCGTAGACCGTCTCCGGCGGGCAGATCTCGTCCATCAGGGCGACCGAGTACAGCGCCGGGGCGGTCCCCCGGGCGGCGAAGTTCAGGCCGTCGAAGTACGACAGGGTCCCGAAGACCGTCTCGACCTTGTCGCGGTGGGTTTTGCAGAAGTCTGCGACCTCCTTGTACGGCATTTCGTCCGTGATCTCCGTCGCGCGCCGGATGTTCTGCAGGAACGGCACATCCGCGACGACGCCCGCCAGGCCGGGGACCAGCGCGCCGACCGCGATCGCGATCCCGCCGCCCTGACTGATGCCGGCCACGAGGACCCGCTCGGCGTCGATCCCCGGGTACGTACGGATCGCGTCCACCGCACGCACTCCGTCCGTGAATACCCGCCGGTAATAATACGTAGCCGGGTCCAGGACGCCGCGGGTCATCGAGCCCGGATACGCCGGTCCGGCGCCGGGGCCGTCGTCCGGGGTGTCCCCCACCGACCAGGTGGCGCCCTGGCCCCGGGTGTCCATGACGAGCTGCGCGTATCCCGCGCTGGCCCACAGCAGGTGGTCGTGCGGCAGGCCCCGGCCGCCGCCGTACCCGACATACGTCACCACCGCGGGCAGCGGGCCCTCGACGCCGCGCGGCCGCACCAGCCAGCCCCGGACCGGCTGGCCGCCGAAGCCGGGGAAGGTCACGTCCTGCACGCCGACTGTCGTCAGCCCGGTCGCGACCTCCTCGGCCCGCAAGCCGGCCGGCGCCGCAGCGCGCGCCTCGGCCAGGGTGTCCGCCCAGAACGTGTCGAAGTCGTCGGGTTCGGTCCGCTCGGGCCGGTGCTTCACCAGGTCCGCGAGCTCCATCGAGAGGAAGGCCATGGGTGGGAACGGTAAAGCGTGATGATCGCTTCGTCCACCGAGCGCACCGCATGACAATCAGATCTCATATATGAGAGCCCGATCAGTCGATGGGGGTCCGTTCGCGCGCAGCTCGTGTTACTGAAACTCGCACAGCTCATCCTTGACGCCATCCCTAGTCCCGCCTACGCTCCCGTCGCGTCTCATATATGAGGTCTGATGCTTGTCGGCCCAACAGCTCCCAGGAGCCTCCATGCCCGATGCCCTGCCCGCCACTGCCGAGCACCTGCGGGCTCTGCGGTCCCGCCTCGCCACGGTCGTGGCGATCCCGGTCACCCCGTTCACCGCCGACCACGCCGCCAGCGCCGTCGACTGGGACCAGCACGCGGCCCTGATCGCCCGCCTGGTGGACCACGGCGTGGGCGTCGTCACCCCGAACGGCAACACCGGCGAGTTCTACACCCTCAGCGACACCGAGAAGCGCCGCGCCGTGGAATCGACAGTGGCGGCGGTGGCAGCGGCGGCCGTCGGCAGCCGCGCCGAGGTCGTCGCCGGCGTCGGCCTGGATCTGCCCTGCGCACTCGACGCCGCCCGCCATGCCCGCGACGCCGGAGCCGGGGCGCTGATGGTGCACCAGCCGGTCCACCCCTACCGGTCGGCCGAGGGTTGGATCGAATACCACCGCGCCGTCGCCGACGCCGTCCCCGAGCTCGGAGTCGTCCTCTATATCCGGGACGAGCGCGTCAACGGCGCGCACATCGCCGAACTGGCGGCGCACAGCCCCAACGTCATCGGGGTCAAATACGCGATCAGCGACCCGGTGCGATTCGCCGCCGTGGCGCGCGACGCCGGGCTCGATGCCTTCGCCTGGATCGCCGGCCTGGCCGAGCTGTCGGCCCCGGGCTATTGGGCCGTGGGGGCGACGGGATTCACGTCGGGTCTGGTCAACGTCGCGCCCCGGCTGTCGGCGGCGCTTCTGGAGGCTCTGCGCGGCGGCGACTTCGCGAAAGCGATGGTGTTGTGGGAAGCGGTGCGCGACTTCGAGGAGCTGCGGGCCGCGGACGCCTCGGCCGACAACGTCAGCGTCGTGAAGGAGGCCCTGGCACAGCTCGGCCTGGCCGGGCGCGAAGTTCGGCCGCCGTCCCGGGTCCTGCCGCCGGCGGTTCGCGACCGGATCTCGGTGGTGCTGGCGCGGTGGCGGGAGGGAGGCTGGCTGTGAGCGGGGACCAGGGATCCTCGGGTGCTGCGATACCGCTGCGCAGCGCGGCATGGTTCGGCGAGGGGCGAACCGGCGGCGGCCTGCGCGCCTTCAGCCACCGCTCCCGGATGCGCCAGCTCGGTTACCTCCCCGAGGAGCACCTCGGCAAGCCGGTCATCGCCGTCCTGAACACGTGGTCCGACATCAACCCCTGCCACATGCATCTGCGGGAGCGCGCCGAGCAGGTCAAACGAGGTGTCTGGCAGGCCGGCGGCTTCCCCTTGGAGTTCCCGGTCGCGACGTTGTCCGAGACGTTCCAGAAGCCGACGCCGATGCTCTATCGCAATCTCCTGTCGATGGAGACCGAGGAGGTGCTCCGCTCCTATCCGATCGACGGCGCCGTGCTCATGGGCGGCTGCGACAAGACCATCCCCGCGCTGCTCATGGGAGCGACCAGCGCCGACCTGCCCGCGATCGTGGTCCCGGCGGGCCCGATGCTGCGCGGCCACCACCGGGGACGCGCGCTGGGCAGCGGGACGGACCTGTGGGCGTACTGGGACGAGTTCCGGGCCGGGCGCCTGACCGAGTGCGAGTTGTCAGAGGTCGAATGCGGACTGGCCCGGTCGCCCGGCCACTGCATGACGATGGGCACCGCTTCCACCATGACCGCGGTGGCCGAGGTGCTGGGCCTGGCGCTGCCCGGGGCGTCGTCGATCCCGGCCGTGGACTCGGCGCACCACCGCATGGCCTCGGCGTCGGGAGCCCGCGCGGTCGCGCTGGCCCGGGAGGGGGTCGCCCCGTCCACGATCCTGAGCCGCGAGGCCTTCGAGGACGCGGCGGCCACGGTCCTGGCGCTGGGTGGATCGACCAACGCCCTGATTCACCTGATCGCCATGGCGGGCCGGGCCGGAATCCCGTTGGCGCTGGAGGATTTCGACCGCATCGGCGCCCGGATTCCGGTTCTCGCCAACATACGGCCGGTGGGTCGCTACTTGATGGAGGACTTCTACTACGCCGGCGGCCTGCCCGCCCTGCTGCTCCAGCTCTCCAAGGTGCCGGGGGCGCTGCATCCCGACCGGCCAACGGTGACCGGCAAGCCGTTCGGCGAGTACTACCGCGACGGCGCCACCCACGACAACGACGTCATCCGCACCCCGGACAACCCGGTCGCGCCGACCGGCGGCGTCGCGGTGCTGCACGGGAACCTGGCCCCGGACGGCGCCGTCATCAAGCATCTGGCCGCCGATCCCCGGCTGCTGACCCACACCGGCCCGGCCGTCGTCTTCGACTCCTACGCCGACCTGCGCGAGCGCATCGACGATCCGGAGCTGGACGTCACCGAGGACTCGGTGCTCGTGCTCCGCGAGGCCGGGCCGCTCGGCGGACCGGGCATGCCCGAGTACGGCATGCTGCCGATCCCCGGCCGCCTGCTGGAGAAGGGCGTCACCGACCTGGTCCGGATCTCCGACGCCCGGATGAGCGGCACCAGCTACGGTGCCTGCGTGCTGCACGTCGCCCCGGAGTCGCACACCGGCGGCCCGCTCGCGCTGGTCCGCACCGGCGATCGGATCACCCTCGACGTGCCAGGCCGCCGGCTCGTTCTGGAGGTCGACGACGCCGAGCTGGCGCGCCGCCGAGCCGCCTGGACGCCGCCGGAGCCGCACTTCGAACGCGGATACGGCGCGCTGTACTCGGCGCACATCACACAAGCGAATCAGGGCTGCGACTTCGACTTCCTCGCCCGACCGGGCCGCAACCCGCTCCCGGATCCGCACTAGCGATCTTCGGGGGCTGAGGTTGTGCGCTTGGGTGATGGCGGGCCGCCGTCGACCGCCGGCCCTTACCCGACGTCCGGTCGTGTCATCAGCGGCGAACGCACGTGCGTTTCCAGGTCGGGACCGGTCAGGGGCACGGTGCTCCAGGTCGCCGTCGCGGTCCCCGCCTCGGTGTCGACGGCCAGCCGGACGCGGTGCGGGGTGGTGACGACGTAGAGATCGGCGACGAATGTGCTGCCCTGCCAGGCACCGGACGCGACGATGGGCCGACCGAGCGGGGAACTCTCCCGCCAGACGCCATGGCCGACCTCCACGTCGAGGAGCGACTCGAACCGTACGAGCCATCCGCCGTCAGTGGCATCGACGAGCACCGTCGTTCCGTCGGGCAGGGCCGAGCCCTCGGCGGAGGCGTCGAGCCGCACGCCGGCCGAACGCCCCGGGTCGGCGGAACCCGGCACCGGCAACAGGGATAGTCGCCGCAGCCGATCGGCGAGGATCTCATCATCCTCAGTGCTTCCCGCCTGGCCCACGCCGGGCAGCAGACACTCCCACAGGGCGTCGAGCACCTCCTGAGCCTCCCCTTGGGCGGTCACGGCGACCACGAGATCGTGCGACGGGACCACCACGCACTGCTGTCCGAAGGAGCCATGGCCGTGGTATCCGTGGCGGGACATCCAGAACTGGTAGCCGTAGCCGCAGGAGAAGTCGGCATCGTCGGCCCCGTCCCTGAACGGCACGCTGTCGATGTGCCGACTGGTCGCGAGTTCCACCCAATCGCGCGGGACCAGTTGCCGGTCACCCCACAGGCCGCCGCGCAGCAGCAGTTCGCCGAAGGCTGCGATGGCCTCGGTCGTGAGGTGCAGTCCGTGGAAGCCGAAGGCGGCACCGCTTTTCACCCGGTCCCATTCGGCGTGCTCGACGCCCATCGGCTTGAAGAGGCGCTCGTCGAGGAACTCCGGCAGACCGCGACCCGCTACCCGTTCCACCATCCGGGCCAGGACGAAGCCCGCCGAGTTGTCGTAGACGTGCCGCGTTCCCTCGGCCGCGGCGAACGGCAGGCCCAGGAAGCCCTTCACCAAGTCGTCGGGTTCCAGCTCCCATGCCTCGGCGAGACTGTCCGTGGGATGCCCGGCCGTCATGGACAGCAGGTGGTGAACGGTGATGCGGCGTGCCTGCTCCGAGACGTCGGCCGGGACGTGGTCGGGCAACACCTGCACCACCCGGTCGTCCAGCGAGAGCAGCCCATCGGCGACTGCGAGCCCCACGGCGATCGACATGAACGACTTGGTCAGCGAGTAGAGAAGACGCGGACGCTCGGCCGAGTACGGAGCCCACCAGCCTTCGGCGACGATGTGACCGCGGTGCACGACCATGATGGAGTGACACTCGACCGATCGTGCTTCGAGCCGGTCCAGCAACGCGGCGATCGAACGGGATGAGATACCCGAGGCAGCCGGTGCCGACCGTGGAAGCAGGGCGCGTTGACCAGACATTCCGACTCCCTGACAGATGCACGCGGATCCGGTTCGACCGTGAGTCGGACGTGGATCGATGACAGCGATGCGCACGGAGCTGGGCCTGTCAGCCTGCGTATGCTACGGCGAGGTCGAACGACGGTTCCAAGAGGTTTCTTCACGGGTCGATGGCGGCCAGGAAGGATCGCTGGCGGCCCGCACCACCCCTGGCGAACAGCACCGGGATGCTCGCCGAACCGGACCATTGCCCGGCGAGCATCCCGATCACCGCATGGTCGGCGGATGGGCCGCGACCAGCGACTGGTGACCTGTCAGAGCACTACTCCGACCTGTCAGAGCGCTACTCCCACCTGCCAGGGAACTGCTTCACAGTGTCGCTATTTCAGATACGGACCGTCGGTACCGATCTTCCCCGGTGCCGGATTACCGGGCAGCGACAGGACGTAGACCCTCATATCTCCCTTGGCATTCACGGTCGCCGTGAGGGTGCCGCTCGTCACGGTCTGCACGTCGCCGGTGACCGCGTCCGTGTAGGTGCCGTTGGGAATCCCGGTGAAGGTGGAGGAGCTGGACACCGTCACCAGGGCGAAGCTGTCCACCGATCCGTTGGTGTAGCGGCGTTTGTAGGCGATCGGACCGGTGACGCCGTCCGTCGAGTACTGGCCCATCTCCAGCGCCGGGACCGCGCGGCGGATCAGGTTCAGGCGTTCGACGTGTTTCACCAGCGGCATCGACAACGTCGTCGCCACCGCTCCGCTGGCGCTGCCCACGACGCCGAAGTCGGACGCGGTGACCGTGCCTTCCAAATGGTCGCCGTAGTAAGCGCGACCGGTCGTGGCCAGCGGACAGCTGGGACCGCAGTCGATCGTCTTGCCCGCTTGGAACTCGATCTCGGACCCGTAATAGAGAGTCGGGACGCCGCGGAATGTCCACATCAGATCCATGTTCTCGGCCCAGGCATCGGTGCCGCCGGTGTAGCGGACCGAGGATTTGTTCGGGCCGTAGTCATGCGAGTCGACGTAGACGACGTTGTAGGTGGCGTCGTTCGTACTGTCGTCGGAGTCCTTTCCGTTGCGGAAGGCGTTCCCGGCGTCGCCGAAGTTCATGTGCATCCGCATGTCGATGATGTTCATACCGGAGAACTGGGTGTGGTCCGGCGCGTGGTAGTCGTTGCCGACCAGGAAGGCGTTCGTGCTCGTGGGCTGGTTGCCAGGGCCCTGCTGCTCCTCGTAGTTGTACTGGTCCAGGGCCGCCTGCTGGTCGTCGGTGGTGTAGGTGCGGCGCTCCTTCCAGGTGTAGAACTGCGCCGAGTGGTTCACCGAACCGCGGTTCCACTTGTCGTTGACGAACGCCGCGACCTCGCCGAAGACGAAGAAGTCCTGAGCCTTCGTGGCGCCGTACTTGTCGACCAGGTGCTGCTGGAGCGCCGGCAGGAAGCGGCGGTTCCAGGTCACGCGGGGGATGTGGACCGCGGTGTCGACACGGAATCCGTCGACGCCCATGTCGATGTACTTGTTGTAGGCACCGATCAGGTAGTTCTGCACGACCGGGTTCTCGGTGTTGAAGTCCGCCAGGTCGTCGGCCAGCCAGCAGGAACGCGAGTCCTCACCCTCCCAGTTGCCGATCCAGCACTGGTGGTACAGCGAGGCCGGGAACATGCCGGAGGTCGGGCTCGGCCACTGGCAGTTGTGCAGGGTGAAGCCTTCCGGGCTGTACTGGCCGGTCGGTGTCCCGTAGTTCGCGCAGGTGTTGCCCGGCGGAGCTGTCGTGCTCCACAAATCGCCATTGTAGGGGCGGCCCTGCGCGAGCTGGTTCTGCTGCGGGGTCATCGACGGGTCGTTGCCGTGGAACTCGACCATCGGGTCGTAGGTCTTGCCGGGGACCTTGGTGCTGTACATCCAGTCCCACTGGCCGTCCTTGGCGCCCCAGACGGTCGGGACGAACAGGCCGTTCGCTCCCCAGCGGGAGCTGTGGTTGTAGACGACGTCCTGGTAGATCTTCAGGCCCTTGGCATGGGCGTCATTAATCAGGTCCTGATAGCCGGCGCCGACCGATTCCAGCCGGTCGTCCACCCGGTAGAAGTCCCAGCCGTGGTAGCCGTGGTAGTCGTAGTCGGAACGGTTCAGCACAACCGGCGTGATCCAGATGGCCGAGAATCCCAGAGCCTTGATGTAGTCGAGCTTGTCGATCAGGCCCTTGAAATCGCCGCGGAACATCGGATCGTCGTTCGCGGCGTTGCCTGAGGAGACGTCCTGGCTGCCGCCACGATTGTTGGAGGTGTCGCCGTCGTAGAACCGCGCGGTCAGGACGAAGTAGATGCTGTCCTTGCGTGCGTCGCCGCCGAGCATCGTGCCGCCGGGCGGTACCGGCGGCGTGGTGCCGGTGGTGACGGTGACCGGGGCGCTGGCCGCCGAGAGGTTGCCCGCCGCGTCGACCGCCTTGATCGAGTACGTATACGCGGTCTGCGCAGCCAGGCTGCCGTCGATGTAGGTGTTGTACGCGGTGCTCAGCACCACCGGGCCGCCGGAGCCGCCGGTGCGGGTGATCTGATAGCTGGTCACGCCGCGGTCGTCGGTGGCCGCGGTCCACGCCAGGGTGATGGTGACGTGGTCCGCCGTGCCGGTGACGTTGGCCGGGACCGACGGCGGCGTGGTGTCCGGCGGCGTCGCGGCGCACGGATCGGTGGCGCCGGACTTGACGACGCCGTTGGTGACCGTCGAGGTGCCGGCCGGGATCCGGTAGTTGGTGCCGTTGTTGTTGTCCCAGGCCCCGGAGCCGTTGTTGAACACGGCCTGCATGGCGGTCGCGGAGCCGAGGCTGACGGTCTTCTTCACCCAGCCGGTGCACGCGATCTCGTCCATCGGCACGCCCGGCACGGCGGTCCACGCGTCGCCTTCCGGGGCGTAGTGGATGTTCACCGTGGACCACGTCTTGCCCGTGGTGTTGTAGAACACCGCGGCGCTGTTGCCTCCCGGCGTCGGCGGAACCACCGCGCACGGATCGCCAGTCCCCACCACGCCGTTCCGGACCGTGATGATCCCGGTCCCGGCGCTGTAGTTCTTGCCGTTGTTGTTGTCCCACGTCCCGGAGCCGTTGTTGAACACCAGTTGCAGACCGGTCGCGGAGCCGAGGTCCACGGTGCGGGTATACCAGCCCGCGCACGCGGCAGCCGCCATCGGCACGCCGGGAACAGCGGTCCAGGAGCCGCCGTTCGGCGCGTAGTGGATGTCGACCGTCGTCCACGCCGAGGAGGGATAGTAGAACACTGTCGCGGAGTTGCCGCCGCTCGACGGCGTGCTCGGTGAAGGGCTGGGCGAGGAGCTGGGCGTCGACGTCGGGGAACTGCTCGACGGAGGCGGCGTCGGCGTGCACGGATTGCCCGCGCCGACAACACCGCCGGAGACCGTGACGATGCCGCTGCCGACGGCATAGTTGCGCCCGCCGTTGTTGTCCCAGGTACCCGTGCCGTTGTTGAACACGACCTGCATCCCGGTGGCGGTCCCGAGATCGATCGTCTTGGAGTACCAGCCACTGCACGCCGCGTCCATCGGCACGCCCGGCACGGCGGTCCACGCCCCGCCGTTCGGCGCATAGTGCACATCCACCGCCGACCACGCCGCCGACGGATGGTAGAACACGGTCACGCTGTTGCCCGCCACAGCAGGCCGAGCCAGCGCGGGCAGGATGGTGACCAGCGCGCCGCACAGCGCGGCAACGATCAGCCGCCGCCATGCGCGCAGCCGTCTTTCACGAACGGACCTTGGCATCGAAGTCTCCCGAGCACGGTTGTCAGGGGCCGCATTACGCCGTTGTGACGCGGTGGTGGCTGACAGATTGCGTCCGAAAATTCGGGCTGTCAACGTTCTTGCAAACCGTTGTCCCTGATGAGAGCCCTGATAGCCGTTGACATGCGGAAACTTCTTTCCGGCGCGGCAATTCTTTGCAAAGATCGTGGATCATCAGGGTGTGGAGGATGACGGCCGTGTGTCCGGACAGTCAGCCGGCCAGATGTTCGCGCGGCACTTGCTGGTCTGCCTCCACCTCCGCACTCAGCACCCGATCCGCGCCCACCTCGCGCCGCGCTCCGGTCAGCGTGACCGGCAGCTTCGCCCGGATGTCCGTGCTGGAGGCGCCGACGTGCAGTTCGACGTGGCCGGGTTCGACCAAGCGCGTCATGGAACGCCCGGTGAACGAGGTCAGATCGGCATGCAGGGCGAGCCGGACGGTGCGGGACTCGCCCGGCTCCAGGTCGACCCGGGAGGCCGCGATCAGCCTGCGGACCGGACGGACCACCTCGGCGACCGGATCGTGCAGGTAGACCTGGACGACTTCGCTGGTGGCGCGGTCGGTGTCGTTGCGCAGGGGAACCGTCAGCCGGCACACGCCGTCGGTCGGCCACTCCCCCGCCGACTCCCCCGCCAACCCCCCCGCCAACTCCCCCGCCGCCTCCGCCTCGCCCCACGTCGCGGCGGCGTACGACAGCCCATGGCCGAAGGGGAACAGGGCAGTCGGGTCCACGCTGCTGGACTGGTTCCGCGCCCCCAGTGGCGGCGCGAGGTACGTCGAAGGCTGACTCGCCCCGGCTGCCGGAAAGCTGACCGGCAGCCGCCCGGCCGGATTCGCCTTGCCGGACAACACATCGGCCAGCGCCGAGCCGCCCTCCTCGCCGGGGAAGAACCCGCACACCACAGCCGCGAGCCGATCGATCTGTCGCGAAAGCTCGTAAGGCCGCCCGACCAGCAGCACCAACACCACCGGGGTCCCGGTGCCGAGCACCGCCTCCAGCAGTTCCTCCTGCCGCCCGGGCAACCTCAGGTCGGCGGCATCGCAGCCCTCGCCGGAGGTCCCCGCGCCGAACAGCCCGGCCTCGTCCCCGAGCGCCACCACCGCGACGTCGGCCTCGGCCGCGGCGCGGACCGCCGCCTCAATGCCCTCGTCGTCGCCGCCGAGCACCGGGCAGCCCTGCTGATAGCGCACGTCGAAGTCGGCCAGCGCTTCGAGCAGCGTCGGGATCTCCACTCCCATCGGCAGATCCGGGTGGTTGACCCCGACGTGCCGCGGAAACGAGTAGCACCCGAGCATCGCGCCCGGGTCGTCGGCCCGGGGGCCGATCACCGCGATCCGCCGGCCGGGGGCCAACGGCAGCGTCCCGTCGTTGGCCAGCAGCACGATCGACCGTCGCGCCAGCCGCCCGGCCAGCTCCCGGGCCGAGACGTCGTCGAGCTCCGGCGCGCTCTCCCGCAGGATCGGCGCCTCGGGCGACCACCCGGGATCGAGCAGCCCCAGCTCGAACTTCTGCCGCAGCACCCGCTCCAGCGCCCGGTCCACCAGCGCGACGTCCACCGCCCCGGAGCGCACCGCCTCGATCAGCGGCGCCCGGTAGCAGGCCGCGCTCGGCAGCTCCACATCGATCCCGGCCGTCAGCGCCTTCCCCGCCGCCTGCCCGGCATCGGCGGCGACTCCGTGCTGCGTCTCCAGGAACGAGATCGAGAAGTAGTCCGCGACCACCGTCCCACCGAAACCGAGCCGTCCGCGCAGCAGATCAGTCAGCAGCGCCGGATCGTCCGCGGCCGGCACACCATCAGTGTCGGTATACGCGTTCATCACCGACCGCGCACCGGCTCGCAGCGCCATCTCGAACGGCGGCAGAATCACGTCGGCCAGCTCCCGCGGCCCCATCGACACCGGCGCCATATTGCGTCCGGCCCGCGACGCGGAATAGCCGGCGAAGTGCTTCAGCGTCGCGACGACCCCCGCTGATTCGAGCCCTGCGACATACGCGGACCCGATCGTCCCGACCAGGTACGGATCCTCGCCGATGGTCTCCTCGGTACGCCCCCACCGCGGATCCCGTGCCACGTCCAGCACCGGCGCAAGACCCTGATGTGCGCCGAGCCGGCGCATCGTCGCCCCGATCCGCGCACCCAGTTCGCGCACCAGATCCGGATCGAAGCTCGCGCCCCAGCACAGCGGCGAGGGAAACGCCGAAGCACGCCACGCCGCCAGGCCGGTCAGACACTCCTCGTGCACCTGCGCCGGAATCCCGAACCGCCCGGCGGCCATGATCTGCCGCTGCACCGCCGCCAAACCCCGCGCGCCCTCGACCGGATCGACCGGCGCGGTGCCGTAGACCCGGGTCAGCTGTCCGACACCGGTCGCGATCAGCGTCTCCCACTCCGCCGGCAGCCCGGCGAGCTCGTGCTGGAACGGGGCGACGGTGCCCTCGGCGGAGTCGATGCCGACCCACAGCGCGTACAGCTGCGCGGCCTTCTCCTCCACGGTCATCCGCGCCATCAGGTCCCTGATCCGCTCGGCCACCGGGGCCTGAGGGTCGCGCCAGACCCCGCCGATCGATATGTCCACAGCCGTCATGAGGAGGTCCCTTCAGCCGTGGGCCGCCGGGCGCCGGTGCGCGCCGGGAGCCCGGTGCCGGTCAGTGAGCCGCGCTGAGCCCTCGCGTCGAATTCCGGACGACGAGCCTGGTCGGGAGCATGATGTGGGTCTGTTCCGGCTCGGCCTGCCCGCGCACCAGGCCGATCAGCAGCTCCACCGCCCGCCGCCCCATCTCCCGGATGGGCTGCTCGACGGTGGTGAGCATCGGCGTGCAGCGCGTCGCCTCGGGGATGTCGTCGAAGCCGACCACCGACAGGTCGCGCGGCACCCGCAGGCCCATCCGCCGCGCCACCTCAATGGTCGCTATCGCCGACAGGTCGTTGGCGGCGAACACCGCGGTCGGGCGGTCGGCGGCGCCGAGCAGCCGTTCGGCCTGGTCGGCGGCCAGCCCGGGGTCGTAGGAGCCGAGCCGGACCAGGCGCTCGTCGACGGCCGCGCCGGCCGCCGCCATCGCCTGGCGGAAGCCCTGCTCGCGGAGCTGGGCCGAGAGCAGGTCGGGACGGCCGGTGAGCATCGCGATCCGCCGGTGGCCCAGGCCCAGCAGGTGCTCGGTGGCCGCGCGGGCGCCGGAGAGGTTGTCGGAATCCACGGTCGGGCGGCCGCCGGGGCCGGTGTGCGGGTCCACGGCCACCACCGGCGCCCCGTACCGGAGATCCACCACGGTCGGCGTCACCAACACCGCGCCGTCGACCAGGGTCCCGGACAGCCGCGACAGGTAGCGCCGCTCCCACCCGACCTGGTCCCGGGCCCGGCCGCCGGCCGAGTAGACCACGAGTTCGAACCCTGAGCCGCGCACCGCGTCACCGGCGCCCTTGAGGAGCTCGGCGCTGAAAGGTTCAAGGTCGGCCACCAGGATCCCGAGGACGTTGGTCCGGTGGTTGCGCAGGCTCTGCGCCACCAGACTCGCCTCGTATCCGAGTTCTTCGATCACGGCCTTGACATGCGCGGTGGTGTCCGCGGACACGCCGTAGCGCTCGTTGATGACTTTCGAGACCGTCGCCACCGACACGCCGGCCTGCCGGGCGACGTCCCGGATGGTGACGCGCGAAGCACTGGGATCCGTCTGCACGGGGCCCAGGATAGCGAACAACGAAAACGTTATCGATAACGATTGACACGAGGTTTCGCCGGGCGCAGACTCGGACCCACCCCGGCCCCCATCGCGCAACCCGACTCCCCATCGCCAGGCGTTGTCCAGGAGTGGATCACGATGAGCATCCGCAATTCCCGTATCGCAGCCCTCGTCCTCGCCACCGCCGCCGCGCTGAGCGCGGCCGCCTGCGGCAGCGGTTCGCCGAGCCCCCAGGGCTCGGCCGGCTCGACGAGTTCGAACCCCGCAACGGCCGCGAGCTCCGGCTCGGCCTCGGCCCCGACCCCGGGCACCACCTCGAACGCGGACGCCGCGGCCACCATGACGTGGTGGCACAACGGCACCTCCGACCCGCTGCTGACCGTGTGGCAGCACGCCGCCGACGCCTACCACGCGGCGCACCCGAACGTCACGATCAAGGTCGACCCGATCCAGAACGAGCAGTTCCAGACCAAGGTGCCGCTGGCGTTGCAGGGTTCTGACTTCCCGACCATCTACCAGCAGTGGGGCGGCGGCCAGGAGGCCAGTCAGCTCAGCTCCGGCAAGGTCCTGGACCTGAGCGCGGCCACCTCGGGCTGGGTCTCGCAGCTCGGTCCGGCGGCCGCGGCCTGGCAGGTGAACGGCAAGCAGTACGGCGTCCCCTACGACCTGCACGTCGTCGGGTTCTGGTATCGCAAGGACCTGTTCGCCCAGGCCGGCATCACCGCTCCCCCGGCCACCCTCGACGACCTGAACGCCGACGTGGCCAAGCTCAAGAGCGCCGGCCTGGCCCCGATCTCGATCGGCAGCAAGGACCGCTGGCCCGACGCCTTCTGGTGGGAGTACTTCGCCGTCCGCGAGTGCTCGCTGAACACGCTCAAGACCCAGATACCGGCGCTGAAGCTCACCGACGGCTGCTGGAAGCGGGCCGGCGACGACCTGACGGCGTTCCTGGCCACGAAGCCGTTCCAGGACTCGTTCCTCGGCACCCCGGCCCAGCAGGGCGCCGGCAGCTCCGCGGGCCTGCTGGCCAACGGCAAGGCGGCGATGGAGCTGCAAGGCGACTGGGAGCTCGGCACGATGACGTCGCTGACCTCCGACAAGAACCTGGCCTCCGAGGTCGGCTGGTTCCCGTTCCCCGCGGTCACCGGCGGCCAGGGCGACCCCGGCGTCGCGCTCGGCGGCGGCGACGGCTTCTCCTGCACCGTCGGAGCGCCGGCGGCCTGCGCCGACTTCCTGAAGTACCTCGACGACCAGGACGTCCAGAGCCAGATCGCGGCCCAGGGCATCGGCCTGCCGGTGAACCCGGCGGCGGCCTCGTCGCTGACCGACCCGGCGCTGCAATCGGCTTTCCAGTACAGCCATTCGGCCTCTTACATCCAGACCTACTTCGACATCGCCATGCCGACGAACGTCGGACAGGCGCTGGACTCCGCGGTCGCCGACTTCTTCGCCGGCAAGGGCAGCACGCAGTCGATCATCGACTCGGTGAGCAAGGCGTCCTCGGGCAGCGACAAGTGAGCGTGGGCCGAGCACATCCGGCCCCGCGGCGCCGGGCCGAGCTGCTGGTCCTGCTGAGCCCGGCCACGGTGCTGTTCCTCGCCTTCGTCATCGCGCCGATCGGGATCGCGGTCTACTACAGCCTCTACACCTGGAACGGCTTCGGGCCGCTGAGCGACTTCGTCGGCCTGAAGAACTACACCGACGCGCTCACCGGCTCGGTCTTCCGGACCGCGGTGCGGCACAACCTGGTGCTGGTGGGACTGTCCCTGGTGCTCCAGCTCCCGATCGTGCTGGCGCTGGCGCTGCTGCTGAACCGCCGGATGCGCGGCCGCTCGGTGTTCCGCGTCATCGTCTTCGCGCCGTACCTGCTCTCCGAGGCGACGGCGGCGATCGTCTGGACCCTGATGCTCTCGCCGGACGGCTTCGTGGACCGGACGCTGCGCGCCTTCGGGCTCGGCTCGCTGGTCCACGGCTGGCTGGCCGACCCGGGCATCGTCTTCTACGTCCTGTTCGTGGTGATCACCTGGAAGTACCTCGGGTTCGGCGTCATCCTGCTGCTGGCCGGGCTGCAAGCGGTGCCCGGCGAGCTGCGCGAGGCCGCGGCCATCGACGGCGCCTCGCCGTGGCAGACCACGCGGCTGGTGGTGGTGCCGCTGCTCGGGCCGACGATCCGGATCTGGGTCTTCCTGTCGGTGATCGGCTCGCTGCAACTGTTCGACCTGGTGTGGATCATGACGCTGGGCGGACCGGCGCACGCCTCCACGACCATGGTCACCTACATGATCGACCACGGCTACCGCGGCAACGAGTACGGCTACGGCAGCGCGGTGTCGGTGATCGTGTTCGTGGTCTGTTTCGCCTTCGCCCTGCTGTATCAGCGCTATGTGCTGCGGCGGGACACCGAGGGCGCCCTCACCCGGGCCGCGGGGTGAGGCAGCGGTGGCCACCACGATGCAGGCGGTCCGGTCCCGCGCCGCCGAGACCACCGGACGGCGCCGGCGGCGCTCGGGCGCGACCGTCGCGGCCTACGCCGCGGCCGCCGTCGTCGCCGGCCTGGTCCTGCTCCCGCTGCTGTTCGTGGCCGTCGACGGCTTCCGCAGCACCGCGCAGATCAACGACGACGCCGTGGGCTGGCCGAGCCCGTGGCGGTGGCGGAACTACACCGGCATCCTGGGCGACTCCCAGTTCTGGACGTTCCTCGGCAACAGCGCCCAGGTCGCCGTCACCGCGACCGGGCTGGCCGTGGTCTGCGGCGCGATGGCGGCCTTCGCACTGGCGCGGTACTCCTTCGCCGGACGGGAATGGCTTTACGGCTTCTACGTTCTGGGCCTGCTGCTGCCGCCGGCCGTCGCGGCCCTGCCGCTGCGGCTGTGGATGTCCCACCTGGGCCTGCTGGAGAACGTCTACGGGCTCGGAGTCGCCGAGGCCGCGTTCTCGCTGCCGGTGACGATCGTGATCCTGCGGCCGTTCCTGGCCGCGATCCCCACCGAACTCCAGGACGCCGCCGTGATCGACGGCACCGGCCGCCTCGGCTTCTTCTGGCGGATCGTGCTGCCGCTGTCCGGCCCGGGGCTGGCGACGGTCTCGGTCCTGGCGTTCGTGACGAGTTGGAACAGCTATCTGTTGCCGCTGCTGGTCTTCGACGATCCGCGGCACTTCACCCTGCCGCTGGGAGTGGCCACGTATCAGTCCCAGTATTCCCAGGACACCGCCAAGGTCATGGCGTTCACCGCGCTGTCGATCGTCCCGGCGGTGGTCTTCCTGGCCTTCGCCGAGCGGCGGGTGGTGGGCGGCCTGACCGGGGCCGTCAAGGGTTGAGTGGAAGGAGTGGACACATGCACACCGATCTCAGCGTCCGGAGAAACCCGGATCCGGAACCGGAACCGGAACCGGCGCCGGGCCGGGCCGCGGGTCCAGGCGGCCGGACCCGCTCGCGCAAGCTGGCCGCGGTCACGGCGGTCGTCGCCAGCGCCGCGCTGGCCGGCAGCCTGGCCCTGGTGAAGCCGGCGGCCGCCGCCACCTCGCTGAAGTCCCTGGCCGAGGCCAAGGGCAAGTACTTCGGCACCGCGCTGACCCAGTCGAACCTGAGCAACTCCACGCTCACCAGCGTCGCCAACGCCCAGTTCGACATGATGACGCCGGGCAACGAGATGAAGTGGGACACCACGGAGCCCTCGAACGGCAGCTACAACTTCGGCCCCGGCGACGCCCTGGTCAGCTACGCGGTCGCGCACTCGATGCGGGTGCGCGGGCACAACCTGGTGTGGCACAGCCAGCTGCCGTCGTGGGTGTCGAGCCTGCCGACGAACCAGGTGCAGGCGGCCATGGAGGCGCACATCACCACCGAGGCCACGCACTACAAGGGCCAGGTCTACTCCTGGGACGTGGTCAACGAGCCGTACAACGACGACGGCACGCTGCGGCAGGACGCGTTCTACAACGCCATGGGCTCCGGCTACATCGCCGACGCCCTGCGCACGGCGCACGCCGCCGACCCGAACGCCAAGCTCTATCTGAACGACTACAACATCGAGGGTGAGAACGCCAAGAGCAACGCGCTCTACTCGCTGGTGCAGTCGCTGATCTCGCAGGGGGTGCCGATCAACGGCATCGGCCTGGAAAGCCACTTCATCCTCGGCCAGGTGCCCTCCACGATGCAGGCCAACATGGCCCGCTTCGCCGCGCTCGGCCTGGACGTCGCGGTGACCGAGCTCGACGACCGGATCCAGCTGCCGGCCAGCAGCGCGAACCTGGCGCAGCAGGCCACCGACTTCGCGGCGGTGCAGAACGACTGCCTGGCCGTGACCCGCTGCGTCGGTGTCTCGCAGTGGGGGGTCGGGGACGCGGACTCCTGGATCCCGGGGTTCTTCTCCGGCTACGGCTCGGCGACGATGTACGACCAGAACTACCAGCCGAAGCCCGCCTACAACGCGCTCGTGGCGGCGCTCGGAGGGTCGACGGGTTCGAGTTCGTCGACGCCGACGACGCCGTCGACACCGCCGTCGACCACGCCGTCGACACCGCCGTCGTCCCCGTCGAGCTCCGCGCCGGGCGGCGGGGCGTGCAAGGTGGCGGACGCCGTGAACGCGTGGAACACCGGGCTGACCGAGAGCATCACGATCACCAACACCGGATCCTCGGCGGTGACCGGCTGGAGCCTGGTGTTCCCGCTGGCCGCAGGCCAGACCATCACCAACGGCTGGAACGCCGCCTACAACCCGAGCTCGGGCCAGGTCACCGCGACGAACCTGAGCTACGACGCGACGATTCCGGTCGGCGGGTCGGTGAACATCGGTTTCCAGGCGACCCACACCGGGAACACGGGCGCTCCGACTTCGTTCAGCTTGAACGGTCAGGCGTGCAGCATCGGGTAGCCCGATAGCACTGGACCCGACGAACGAATTCGGTGAAAGCGCGGCGGCTGCGGGGACCGTATCTCCTTGCAGCCGTCGCCTTTCGCTGCGTCAGCTGCTTGCGCTGCGCCACCGGCTCGCATGCATGTACGCATGCACGCATATGCACCCGGTCATCGGCTGAGCAACCGCCTGAGCACCTCCGTCAGCCGGCCGGCCTAGCCGGAGTCCTCGGCGTGCCAACCGACCATGTGGTCCGGCCGGACCAGCAGGGCACCGTCCCCGGCGATGCCGACGCCCCGGCCGAAGGTGCCATACGTATCCTGATAATCACCGCCGAAGCCGATCGAGTGCACCGCCACCTCGAATCCGAGCTCGGCCTCGGCCTTCGCCGCCGCCGCCTTCCAGTCCTGGGCACCGGAAGGACCGGTGAGGACGGTCACCCGGTCGGCCACCTGGGCGGTCACGCCCTCGGCGTCCTGGGCGAAGGTCCGGAACTCGGTGTTGAGCAGCTGGGTGGCGCCGCGCAGCCCGGCCGCCGTCACCAGAATCGGCTCCAGGCGGTCCTGCGGCAGGTCGCAGATGGCGGTGGCGGACGCCAGGTCGTGCTCGGCCTGCCAGGCCGGGTGGGTGTACCAGGTCCGGAGCCGGCCGAACTCCTTGCCGGCGAGGCTGGAGGTCCACACCGTGGTGCCGCCGCTGGTGAGCCAGATTCCGCGGTTCGCGCGGGCGATGGTGGCGATCGGGGAGGCGAGGGCGGCGGAGGTGGCGGAGGCGGCGACGGCCGGGGTGGAGGCTGCGGAGGCGGTAGGCGATCGCGGCTCGCTCAAGTCCGAAGAAGCCTGACTCTCGCCGACTCGGGGGATCCAGAAGCAGTAGTCCCCCACCGCGACAGCCCTACGCTAAGCCCGTGGATGACGACCAGTGGATCGCCCATGTCGCGGCCGGACTCGACGCCGACCAGTTGGCGTTTCTCATCGCGTGGCATGAGCGCATCCGTTCTTGGCCGCGTGATGCTCGTGCCGATCTGCGGCCTGTGGACGAGCATGACGGGTGCCTCGTCGTCTTCGCCGATCTTGTCGACACTGATCACCACTGTTCGCTGCTGACGCTGGCTGCCCACTACGACGGGATCACGGTGCGCGCGGACCGGGTGAGCAGTCAGCACTTCGTCCTGCCGGCGGCTCCGAGTCCGGATCGGCTGACTGCCGGCGGTGCGCCGGAGGAACTCGCCGAGCGCACGGCCTCGTGGTTCGAAGACATACTGCGGCGGCGTGTGCTGCGCGAGGAGTGGGGCGGTCGGCACAAGCGGGTCGCTCGCCGGTGGTTGTTCGCCAGGTCAGGGGACGCGCTCGTGGTCCAGGGTCCGCAGCAGGAGGGGCAGGCGGACTTCATTTACAGCGCGCGTACCGAGTGGTCCTAGACCCCGGTCTTTCCAGTTAGGGAAGGGTTCCCTAACATAGGCATGCCTCACCTTGCCTGAGTCGCGGCGTGCGCGCGCCGCGGCTAGCCCACCGTCCCGGAAAGCTGGACCACACGGATGCTCCCCACCTTCGTCATCGGCCTCCGGGAAGGACTAGAAGCCGCCCTCATAGTCGGCATCATCGCCGCGTTCCTCGGGCAGCAGGGCCGTCGAGACCTGCTCCGCTGGATGTACGCGGGCGTCGCGGCGGCCGTTCTTCTCTGCGTCGCCGTGGGTATCGGCCTGGAGGCCGCCTCCGCCGACCTCCCCCAGAAGCAGCAGGAGGGTCTGGAGACCGTCATCGGCGTCCTCGCCGTCGGCATGGTCACGTACATGGTCGTGTGGATGCGCCGCCACTCCCGCGAGCTCAAGAAGCAACTCGAAGGTCTCGCCGCGCAGGCCCTGGAGCAGGGCACCGCGGGACGCGCCATGGTGCTCATGGCCTTCCTCGCCGTCCTGCGCGAAGGGTTCGAGACGGTCGTCTTCCTCCTCGCCGCCTTCCACGAGTCCGACAACACCGCGCAGGCCGGCGGCGGCGCGGTCGCCGGAATCGCGGTCGCCGTGCTGCTCGGCTACGGCATCTATCGCGGCGGCGTGCGCCTGAACCTGTCGAAGTTCTTCCGCGCCACCGGGATCGTGCTGGTCCTGGTCGCCGCCGGCCTCGTCGCCAGCGCGCTGCGCACCGCGCACGAGGCGGGGTGGCTCAACGCCGGGCAGCAGTCGACCGTCGACCTCAGCAGCGTGGTGCGCCCCGGCTCGGTCCAGTCGGCCCTCCTCACCGGGATGCTCGGGATCCAGAGCCATCCGGCGTTGATCGAGGCGGTCGGCTGGCTGGTGTACCTGGTCCCGATCGGGCTCTACATCGCGTGGCCCCCGCAGCGGACGCCCGCCACCCGGACCCTGATCCGCACCGGGCTGGCGGTCGCCGGAGCCGGGGCCGTCACCACCGCGGTGCTGGCGTTCGCCGCGCCGACGGTCCGGCCGGCCGATCCTCCGGCCGCCACGGCGACGTTCTCGCTGGGCGCCATGGCGACGGACGGTGCGCCTGGCAGCGTGACGGCGCAGCGCAGCGGGACCGAAGACCACAACGGCCTGTCGACGTACGTCTACACCGCCACCAGCACCGCGCCGGCCACCGACCGACCCGCCGAGCTCACCTACGAACAGGCCGCGACGCTCAACGGCGGGCGGCTGCCGCTCGGGGTCCGGGGGGCCAATCAGTCGGGCCAGTCCAACCAGTCCGGCCAGTCCGGCCAGTCCGGCCAGTCCGGGTCTGCCGCTGCGGTCCACGTGACCTACACGAGGACGACAACGACCACGCTCTGGGTCGACCCCCGCACCTCCCGCATCACCGACCTGCGATGGACCGACAGCACCCGCGCCACCTTCGTCGGCACGCCGGTCGGCGATGTGCCGCTCGACAAGCCGGTCGCGGCCGCCGATCACGCCCTCCCCGCCGCCACCGCCCAGGCTGCCGCCGCCGCGGCTCGCCACGACCAGTCCGCCGTGGAGCGCCGGGACGGCTTCGTGACCGGCGCGTGGCTCAGCGCCGCCGTCGCAGGCCTGGCACTCGTTTGGGCGGCCTGGCTCAGCGCGGCGGACCGCCGTAAGCGGGGGCCGCGCGTGACGCACGTCACGGCCGATCCGTCCGTGAGCCCGTCCACGCCGGTGTAACTTAGGCAAGCCTTACCTAACCTGTCTTGCCTGACCTTGCAGGTCGCGTCGTTCCCCGATCCCTATCAGGAGCCAGCCTTGTCCGCCCAGACCGCCCGGACCACCCTCACCGGCCTCGCCGTGACAGCGCTCGCCGCCGCCGCGCTCACCGCTTGCAGCTCGTCGAAGTCCTCGGACTCGAAGCCCTCGGCCTCCGGGTCCTCCTCCCAGCCCGCCGCCGCGGCCGCCGCGTCGTCCTCGGCCGGCGACCCCCACAAGGCGGTCGTCACCGTCACCGCCGCCGGCGGCTGCGCCGTGGACCACACCGAGTTCCCGGCCGGGCAGGTCACGTTCGAGATCACGAACAAGGACGCGACCGCCGTCAGCGAGATCGAGCTGCAGAGCGGCCAGCGGATCATCGGCGAGAAGGAGAACCTGCCGCCCGGGTTCTCCGGCTCGTTCTCGGTCACCGTCGAGGCCGGCTCGTACACGCTGTACTGCCCCGGCTCGGGCCAGCCGACGCGGACCATAACCGTCACCGGCAGCGCCGCCGCCCCGGCCGACGCCGACCTGGCCACGCTACTCGCACAGGGCACGAAGGAGTACGCCACCTACGTCAACACGCAGGTCGGGTACCTGGTGGACACCTCGCAGGCACTGACCGCCTCGCTCAAGGGCGGCGACCTGGCGGCGGCGCAGAAGGCTTACATGAAGGCCCGGCCCTTCTACGAGAAGATCGAGCCGGTCGCCGAGTCCTTCGCGGTGGGCACCGACGACCTCGACAAGGCCATCGACGCGCGCGCCGACGACGTGCCGGCCGCGGAGTGGTCCGGATTCCACCGGATCGAGAAGGGCCTGTTCGAGGACAAGAGCCTGGACGGCCTGGCACCGGTCGGCGACGCCCTGGTGGTGAACCTGAAGAAGCTCCAGAGCCTGACCGCGAACCTGGAGTACAAGCCGTTCGAGCTGGCCAACGGCGCGCAGGAACTGCTCGACGAGGTGTCCAGCACGAAGGTCACCGGCGAGGAGGAGCGCTACTCGCACATCGACCTGCTGGACTTCCAGAACAACGTCGAGGGCTCCGAGCAGGCCTTCGCCGACCTCAAGCCGGCCCTGACGAAGATCGACCCGGCGCTGACCACCCGCATCTCGGACGCGTTCGCCGCGCTGGACAAGCTCGTCGACGGCTACCGCACCGGAGACAACCCCTCGGGCTTCGTGCTGTACACCGCGCTCCAGGACGCCGACAAGCCGAAGCTGGCCGCGGCGGTGAAGGCGGTGCAGGAGCCGCTGTCACAGGTGGCCGCGAAGGTGACGAAGTCCTAGTCCACGACGACGACAGCGGGGTGGGGAACGAGGAGGGAAGCACGGTGAACGAGCAGGGCGCAGGCCAGGGAGCTGCGGACGGGTCGGTCGGCGGCCGTGACGGTCGACGCGGCGCTGGGGAGTCCGGCGGGGTGGGTTCGGGCGGCAGCACTGGCCACGCCGGCGAGGGCGGGTCCAAGAAAACAAGCTCGGATTCTGGTTCTGGTTCAGCCAGCGCCAACAGCTCCCCCGCCAGCCGCCGCCAGCTCCTCGGCCGCGCCCTCGGCATCGCCGCCGGAGCGACCGCCGCCGGTGGCACCGGGTTCGGGATCGCCCGGGCCACCGAGTCCGACGCGGCGCCCGACACAGCGCCCGGCGTCGCCCCGAGCCGCGGCACCACCGCCGGCCAGGGTGCCGCTCCCGCCTCGGCCGTCGTCCCCTTCTACGGCGCCCACCAGGCGGGCATCGCCACTCCGGCTCAGGACCGGCTGGCGTTCGCCGCCTTCGACCTCACCACCACCTCCGTGCAGGACCTCCAGATCCTGCTCGGTACCTGGGCCGCCGCGGCTTCGCAGATGACGCGCGGGCTGCCGGTCGGCGCGGTCGAGACCAGTCCGCAGGCGCCGCCCATCGACACCGGCGAGGCCGAGGGGCTCGGCGCGGCGCGGCTCACCATCACCGTGGGCTTCGGCCCCTCGCTGTTCGATCAGCGGTTCGGGCTGTCCGGCAAGCGGCCGGCGGCGCTGGCCGATCTGCCGACGCTGCCCGGCGACGGCTCGCTGATCCCGGCGCGCGGCGGCGGGGACCTGTGCGTCCAGGCCTGCGCCGACGATCCGGTGGTGGCGTTCCACGCCATCCGCAACTTCGCCCGGCTGGCCCGCGGCAAGGCGGTGATCCGCTGGTCGCAGCTCGGGTTCGGGCGGACCTCGTCGACGTCCGTGGACCAGCAGACCGAGCGCAACCTGCTGGGTTTCAAGGACGGCACCCGCAACATCAAGGCCGAGAGCGGCGCGGACCTGAACGGCTACGTGTGGGTCGGCGCCGAGGGCGAACAGGCGTGGATGCGGGGCGGCAGCTACCTGGTCGCGCGGCGCATCAGGATGCTGATCGAGTCGTGGGACACCGACTACCTCGCCGATCAGGAGAACGTCTTCGGCCGGTTCAAGACCTCCGGCGCGCCGCTCACCGGCAAGGCGGAGTTCGACACGCCGGACTTCGCTGCCCAGGGCGCCGACGGCCGGCCGGTGATTCCGGTCAACGCGCACATCCGCCTGGCCGCTCCGGAGACGAACGACGGCCAGAAGATCCTGCGCCGGGGCTACTCCTACACCGACGGCATCGACGCCACGACCGGTCTGCTCGACGCCGGGCTGTTCTTCATCGCCTACCAGAAGGACCCGCGCAAGCAGTTCGTGCCGATCCAATCCCGGCTCGGGCAGCACGACAACCTCAACGAGTACATCCGCCACACCGGCAGCGCGCTGTTCGCGGTGCCGCCCGGCCTGACGGCCGCCGGGGACTGGTGGGGCAAGGCGCTGTTCGGGTAGCGCGCGGCGCGAAACAGCTCGCGCGCCGCGAAAAACAGCTCGGGCGCCGCGAAACAGCTCGCGCCGCGCGACCGGCCGCCGGGAAGCCCCCGGCGGCCCAGTCCTATATAAGGATACTCACACACTTCTCGCACCGTAATGATTTGTCCTGAACAAATAACGATTCTCCCCTTTATTCGCCACACTGCGCGAGTTAATCTGAACCCTGAGTTAGTTAGCTAGTGAAGCTAACTTCCCGCGCCACAGGGAAAGGGATCAGGCGCATGACTCTCGCCGACCACCCCATCGACCGACCGTTCCACGCCCCGACCGACCTGCTCGCCGTCCCCGCCGCCCGCGGCGGCTGCCCCTTCGACCCGCCTCCCGCCTACGACCGGGCCCGCGAGGAGGCGCCGGTGTCCCGCGTGCGGCTGTGGGACGGCACCACCGCCTGGATGCTCACCCGGCACGAGGACGTCCGCGCCGTGCTGGCCGACAAGCGCTTCAGCGCCGACGCCACCAACCCGGGATTCCCGTTCCTCAGCTCGGGGCGGCGCGTGCTCGCCACGATGAGCGCCAGCTTCATCCGCATGGACGACCCCGAGCACGCCCGGCTGCGGCGGATGCTGACCGGCGACTTCATCGTCAAGCGGGCCGAGGCCCTGCGGCCCCGGATCCGGGTGATCGCCGAGGACCTGCTGGCCGCGATGACCCGGGACCGCGACCACGCGGACCTGGTGCCGGAGTTCGCGCTGCCGCTGCCGTCGCTGGTGATCTGCCTGCTGCTCGGCGTCCCCTACACCGACCACGCCTACTTCCAGCAGCGCAGCAACACCCTGCTGAGCAACACCGCCTCGCTGGAGCAGGTCCAGGCGGCGCGCGCCGATCTCGGCGACTACCTGGCCGAGCTGGTGACGGCCAAGCGGGGGCGCGACGACGACGACATCATCGGCCGCCTGGTCCGCCAGGACGTGCTGACCACCGAAGAGATCGCCGCGATGGGCATGCTGCTGCTGGTGGCCGGGCACGAGACCACCGCCAACATGACCTCGCTGTCGATCCTGACCCTGCTGCGCGATCCGGAGCAGATGGCGCGGCTGCGCGCCGAGCCGGAGCTGATCCGCGGCGCGGTCGAGGAGCTGCTGCGGTATCTGACGATCGTCCACACCGGCGTGGCCCGGGTCGCGCTGGAGGACGCCGAGGTCGGCGGCCGCACCATCCCGGCCGGGGACGGCGTGCTGCTGATGCTCAACAGCGCCAACCGCGACGACCGCGCGTTCCCCGACGGCGACCGGCTGGACGTCGGCCGCGACGCGCGGCACCACGTCGCGTTCGGATTCGGCGTGCACCAGTGCCTGGGGCAGCCGCTGGCGCGGACCGAGCTCCAGGTCGCGTTGGACGTGCTGCTGACCGGGCTGCCGAACCTGCGGCTGGCGGTGCCGTTCGAGGAGATCCCGTTCCGGCACGACATGCTGGTCTACGGCGTGCACAGCCTCCCGGTCGCGTGGTGAGCGCGGTGGCTGTCGAGAACATTCAGGAGAACACTCCGGAGAACTCTCAGGAGACCTCTCAAGAGACCGAGAAGCCGGCCGAGGACGCCGTCTTCCGCGTCCGGGCCGACCGCGCCAAGTGCTGCGGCGCGGGCATGTGCACCCTGAACGCGCCCGAGGTGTTCGACCAGGACCCGGACGAGGGACTGGTCGTCCTGCTCGACCCGGATCCGCTGCCGGAGCAGCACCGCGCCGTGCGCGACGCGGTACGGCTGTGCCCGTCCGGAGCGCTCAGCGTCGAGCAGGGGTGATCTGCCGATCCGGGCTCATGGCGGCCGTCCCAGTGCCGCCATGAGCCCGGATCGGTCTCTCCGCCGCCGCCTCGGACCCCGCTGATGATGTTTGACCTGGCCCGCACCGGTTACCCATGGTCAGACAAGGGAGCAGGTTATGAGGGACACGGTCGAGTTCGTGATCGGGACGGACGTCAGCTGCGCAGGGCAGGAGTGCGGGACGGTGGCGTTCGTCGTCGTCGATCCGGTGGCGCGCAGACTCACCCATTTGGTCGTCCAGCCGGATCCGCCGGGGCTGTCCCGGCTGGTGCCGGTCGAGCTGGCGCGGCTGCGGCCCGGGCAGGTCGACCTGACGTGCACGGTCGAGGAGTTCCAGGCCCTGGAGCCGGCGTTGCAGGAGCGGTTCCTTCCCGGGTCCGAGGACGACTGGGGATACCGCAGCGACCAGGTCCTGGCGTGGCCGTTCTTCGGCCTGGCGCCCGGCGGCGCCGGGATCACCACCATGGAGCCGCCGGCGCTGCCCGAACCGGAGCCGGAGTACCGGCTGCCGGCCGGGGAGGTGCCGATCCATCGGGGCGAGCATGTCCGCGCCGCCGACGGCCGGATCGGCAAGGTACGCGGCCTGGCCGTGGACCGCGCCGACGGCGGGGTGACGCACGTGCTGCTCGACGAGGGCCACCTGTGGGGCCACAAGCTGGTCGCGATCCCGATCGGCGTGGTGGGCGCGGTCGACGAGGACGAGATCGAGGTGCGGCTGACGAAGGAGGAGATCCGGGAGCTGCCGGCGGTCGAGCTCGATGAGGAAGCGGGCTGATTCGCTCGAAGGTCGGGCGGTGCCAGGAGTGACCTCGGTGTGCCCGGACTGACCTGGCTGGACCTGACCTCGCTGGGTCTGACCTCGCTGGACCTGACCTGGCTGGGCCCGGGCTGACCTCGCTGGGCCTGACCTGGCACAGCGAGGTCGGATCCGCGCTGTCTCAAGAATCCTTGTCGAGCCCCGCGAACGGGTCGGCGATCCCCACGTACCGGGTCTCCAAGTACTCCTCGATCCCCTCCAGCCCGCCCTCCCGGCCGATGCCGGACTGCTTGACACCGCCGAACGGCGCCGCCGGGTTCGACACGATGCCGGTGTTGATGCCGACCATGCCGGTGTCGAGGCGCTCGGCCAGGCGCAGGCCGCGGTTCAGGTCCTTGGTGAAGGCGTAGGCGACCAGGCCGTACTCGGTGGAGTTGGCCAGCCGCACCGCTTCGTCCTCGGTGTCGAACACGACGATCGGCGCCACCGGGCCGAAGATCTCCTCGCGCAGGATCTCGGCGTCGGCGGGCAGGTCGGTGAGGACCGTGGGCTGGTAGAAGTAGCCGGGGCCGGGGATCTTGGCGCCGCCGGTCACGACCCGCGCCCCGCCCGCGACGGCGGCCGTGACCAGCCGCTCGACCTTGTCCCTGGTGTCGTCGTCGACGAGCGGCCCGATCTTGGTGTCCGGCAGCGTCCCGCGGCCGACGGTGTGCCGGCTGAACCGCTCGGCCAGGCGGCGGGTGAACTCCTCGGCGACCGAGCGGTGCACCAGCAGGCGGTTGGCCGCGGTGCAGGCCTCGCCGCCGTTGCGGAGCTTGGCCAGCATGGCGCCGTCGACGGCCTGCTCCAGGTCGGCGTCCTCGAACACCAGCAGCGGCGCGTTGCCGCCGAGCTCCATCGACACCCGCAGCACCTGCTCGGCGGAGTCGGCGATCAGCCGGCGGCCGACCTCGGTGGACCCGGTGAAGGACAGCTTGCGCAGCCGGGGGTCGCGGATCAGCGGACCGGTGACGGCGCCGGCGTGCCGGGTCGGGATGACGTTCACGACGCCGTCCGGGACGCCCGCCTCGATCAGGGTCTGGGCCAGCAGCAGCGTGGTGAGCGGAGTCAGCGTGGCGGGCTTGAACACCACGGTGCACCCGGCGGCCAGCGCCGGGCCGATCTTGCGCGTGCCCATCGCCAGCGGGAAGTTCCACGGCGTGATCAGCAGGCTGGGACCGACCGGCCGCTTGGTGACCAGCAGCCGCGCGGCGCCGTCCGGCGCGACCGAGTAGCGGCCGCTGACCCGGTTGGTCTGCTCGGAGAACCAGCGCAGGAACTCGGCGCCGTAGGCGACCTCGGCCCGCGAGTCGGCCAGGGGCTTGCCCATCTCCAGCGTCATGAGCAGCGCGAAGTCGTCGGCGCGCGCCGTGACGAGCTCGAAGGCCTTGCGCAGGATCTCGGCCCGCGCCCGGGGCGCGCTGCGGGCCCACGAAGCCTGCGCGGCGTCGGCAGCGGCCAGCGCCGCCATGCCGTCCTCGGGGGTGGCGCTGGCAATGGTGGCGAGCAGCTCGCCGGTGGAGGGGTCGTGGACGTCGACGGTCCCGCCGTCGCCGGCGGGGCGCCACTGTCCGCGGATGAGCAGGCCCTTGGGGACGGAGTCCACCAGCTGTCGTTCCTGGTCCTGGGAAATGGTCTCGGTCACGACCTCCAGCCGACCACGGACCGCCGGGGATGACAACCACCCGGCGTCCGAACGGCGCCCGACGCCCGACGCCCGACGCCCGAGGCCCGATGCCCGCGAGACTCACGCCCGGTCCCGCGCCGGGAACACCACCTCGTCCAGGACCAGGCTGACAGCCGTCGCGACCGGCACCGCGACCAGCGCCCCGACGATACCCAGCAGCGCACCGCCGATCAGCACCGCGACCATCGTCGCGACCGGATGCAGCCGGACGACGTACCGCATGGTCAGCGGCGTGGTGACGTGGTCCTCGGCGAAGCGGAAGCCGACGTAGAACAGCGCGGTGGCGATCGCGACCGGCCAGGAGACCGTCAGCGCGACCAGCGAGACCACGATCCCGCCGATCGTCGAACCGATGATCGGAATCAGATCCATGATCGCGACGAAGAACCCGAGCAACGTGCCGTAGGGAATGCCGGTGGCCCACGCCCACAACGTGGTGGCGACCCCGGCCAACGCCGACGTGGCGACATTGGCCAGCATGTACCGCCCGACCTGCCGAATGACCTGATCGGTAAGCGCCTCGACCCGCGGCCGCCGCGTGGCCGGCAGCAACCGCAGCACGAACGCCTTGATGGCGGGCAGCCCGATCATGAAATACACGGTCAGCGTGACGACGATGAACACCCCGGTGAACAACCCGAGCAGAACCCGCCCCGCCCCGAGCACCCCCGAAGCCAGCTTGGTACCGAGATCCCCGGAGGACAGCTGCTGCTGCACCTTCTCAATGACGTGGTACCGATCCTCAAGCCGACCGAGCTGCGAGTTGTGGTCGCGCAACTCCTGAAGCCAGACGGGAATCCGAACAGTGAGCTGGTCAACTTCCTTACCGACTGGCGGAATCACAAGCGCGACAAACAACGCGGTCAACGCCACCGCGACGAGCACGACAACCATGACGATGAGCCCACGCGGCATCCGCCGCCGCCGCAACGCCGCCACCACCGGCTCCAGACTGACCGCCGCGAACAGCGCCAGAAGCACGAGGGTGAGGATCTGCGCGGTCTGAAGGAGCGCGCGGCCGAGCGCGTAGGCGGCGAGGAAGCCGATGCCCAGGCCGAAGCCGATGCGGATCCAGGAGCTGGAGGTGGGGCGGGGGCGGGGGCCGGGGGCGGGATCGGGGCCGAAGCCAGAGCCGAGACCCGAACCAGACCCCGAACCAGAACCCGAACCCGGACCTTGGCCAGAGCCGAGACCAGCGCCCGAACCTGGGTCAGAGCCAAGATTGGAACCAGCATCGGAACCGGATCTGAAGCCGGAGCCGGAATCGGAACCAAGGTTGGACCTGGAGCCGGAGCCAGAACCAGGGTCGGATCTGGACCTGGAGCCGGAGCTTGGGCCAGATCCAGAACTGAAGTCAGAGCCGGAACCAAGGTTGGAACTGGAGCCGGAGGTTGAGCCTTGGCCGGAGCTCGGGCTCGGGCCGGAGCTTTGGCTTTGGCTTGGGCCGGAGCTTGGGCTTGGGTCGGAACCGGAACCGGAGCCAGGGCCAAAGTCCGGATCGGCGCCTGGCCGACCCGGATCCGAGCGCTGACCTTCGCCCGAGCCCGGGCCCCGTTCCCAGCCCAGGTCCTGCCTCCGGTGCGCTGCTCGGCGGGGCGCCGGAAGCGCCGGCCGTTTACGACTCACTCACGATCGCCCGTTCGCGTGACCATGCCCACCAGGCAATCGTCGGTGGTTCGGGGTGGTGGGGCATGTTGGGCGCGCCGATCGGCTGATGGGGGTTGGCTGTCAGGGGGCTGATGCGGGGGGTTGTGGGTCTGGTGTGCCTTGACCCTCTTGGGCTATCGTCAAGGCAACATTGACGCTCTGAAGGGGTGCGTGCCTTGAGCCTGCTTCCTGAGTCCCGTAAGTTCCGTCGGTTCTGGGTGGCGCGGGTCGTCTCCTTCGGTGGTGCGCAGGTTGCGCAGGTCGCGCTTGTCGTGTTGGCGGCGGGGCGTGGACCTGGGGCTGTCAGCTTTGTGCTGCTCGCGCTGTCGGTGCCGCGGTTGATCGGGCCGTTGGCCGGGGCGTTGGCCGATTTGGTGGACACCAAGCGGATCATGGTGGTCAGCGAGGTCGGGCAGGCCTGCCTGTTCGGTGTCGTGGCTGTCGCGCCGTTTCGGGTGGGGGTGGATGTGCCGCTCGTCGCGGTGGCGACGGTGTTGAACACGGTCTTTCTGCCTGCTGGGCGGAGTTCGATTCCGCGGATGGTGGCGCCGGGTGATCTGCCGCGTGCGTTCGCGGCGATGGCGATGTGCTTCAACATCGGGTACGCGGCCGGGCCGCTGGTCGGGGGCGCACTGCTCGCGGTGCTGGATCCGAGGCTGGTTCTGGCTGTCGACGTCGCGGCCCTCGGCGGGTCGGTCGTCCTCCTGCTCGGGCTCCGGCTTCCGGCGGCGCGCCGTGAGGAGGACGCGGTGCGCGTCGGCTATTGGGCCACGCTGCGAGCCGGGCTGACGGTGGTCATCCGCGATCCCCGCCTGCGCCTGGTGTCGCTCGGGTTGTTCTTCACAGTCGCGTTCGCATCGTTGTCCACCGCGGCGCTGGTCTTCGTCGCGACAACCACGCTGCGCGGCCCGACCTGGCTGTACGGAGTCCTCATGAGTGCGTACGGCGTCGGCATGATCGCCGGACCGGCGGTCTTCCTCTCCAGGTGGGGACACGCCGCCGATCCGCTGCGGGTCTGGCGTCGCGGCCAGTTCATGTTCGGGGCGGGGACCACGGTGGTCGGCGCGGTTCCATGGGTCGGGGCCGTGCTGCCCGCGCAGCTGGTCGCCGGGGCGGGCAACGGGGTGGAGAACGTCGCCACCGATCTGCTGATCCAGGAGTCGGCGCCGGCCCGCCTGCTGGGGACGATCAGCAGCGTCACCATCGCGGTCCCGTTCCTGGCGAACACGCTGGCCTACAGCGCCGCCCCGCCGCTCCTGCACGCCGGCGGTCCGCGCGTGACGATGCTCGTCGCCGGGCTCGGGGTGCTCACGGTGAGCACGCTGATCGCGCTGCTGCTGGCGGCCAAGAGCCCCGCCGTCGAGGCTCTCAGCAGCTAGCCCCGTCAGATCCACCCCCGGCGCGCCGCCCGCCATCCCAGCTGCGCCCGGCTCCGGGCCCCGGCCAGGGTCATCAGCTCCCTTACTCGCCGCTCGACGCTGCGCGCGCTCAGGTTCAGCAAGCGGTCGGCGGCCGCGTCCACGAGCAGCAGCCGCAGCAGGTGCAGCGCTTCAGCATCCGGTGCCCAGACCCCGCACAACGCGTCGGCGCCGAACTCCCAGCCGAACGGATCGAACGGATCGAACGAATCGCCCGGACCCGCCGGTTCGATCGGCTCGACCGGCTCGTGCGCATCGTGCGCAGCACGCAGACCCGGCAGCCCTGGTCCCGGCAGCCCCGACCCCGACAGCCCTGGCCCCGACGACAGCCCCGGCCCAGACAGCCCTGGCCCTGCCGGCCCCGCCGCCCCCGCCAACCGTCGCGACCCCCGATCGCAGACCTCGCCCAGCCCCCGCTCCCGTTCCAGCTCCCGTTCCAGCCCCCGCCCCCGCTCCCGCACCAGCAGGCCGTCGCCCCGCCCGCCGATCCCCTCCAAGGCCGCGTTCCGGCCCAGCTGCATCCGGTTCACCGAACCGGACCACCCCATCAACTCCCGGATCCGGCGCTGCACGGTCCGCTCACTCACCCCCGTCCGGTGCGCGGTGGCCCGGTCCGTGAAACCGGCCACCAGGTGGATCAAAGTCCTGTCGTATTCCGGCTCCAGCCGCAGCGTCCAGCTCGCCGACGTGAGCATCAGGGCCTTCCATCCTTCTCGGCGCGTCTTATCTGCTTGACGCCGCAGGCCCCGGCCAGGGTTGCAAACCGGCCTTGTCGTATTACCGACAACTAAGAATGCTGACACCCGCATTCGATCCACGCTAGTAACTGGGGTCGACCATGTTTTCCGTACCTCGGAGGAATCGCCCGTGA
Source organism: Catenulispora yoronensis (assembly GCF_039531695.1). Lineage (NCBI taxonomy): Bacteria > Bacillati > Actinomycetota > Actinomycetes > Catenulisporales > Catenulisporaceae > Catenulispora > Catenulispora yoronensis. Next base: position 86,365 of record NZ_BAAAQN010000020.1, on the reverse strand, counting down.
GATCACGCCGATCCCGAACCGTATCCGCGCTGGCCGCGTTGGTCGCGGCCGCCGCCTTCACCGTCCCGGCGGCCGCCGCCGGGGCCGACGACCCCGGTGCCCCGGCCCTGCCCACCGCGACGCCGGCCGGCTCGGGGGCCGCAGCCGTCGTCCTGCCCACCGGCGACCGCCTGACCGTGGGCACCGGCGTCCGCGCCGGCGCCATCGGCTACGCCCGCGACGCCGGCGGGTCCGACGCCCTGGCGACCTTCCAGGTCGGCCACGAGACCTACGTGGTGCCCGCGGAGGCCGCCCCCTACCTGGGCCGCAGCCTGGACCTGTCGCTGTTCGACGTCACCAGGCTCGCGGCGTCCGCCGACGGCGGCGTGGCCGGGGCCAAGACCCAGGTGCAGCTGCGCTTCGCCGCCGGTGTGACTCCCACGGCGCCGGCCGGTGTCACGCTGACCGCGGTGAGCGGGCAGAGCGCCACCGGGTACCTGACCCCGGCCTCCGGCCACGCGTTCGCGCAGGCGCTGCGGGACGCGATCAAGGCCGACCTCGCCGCCGGCAAGCCGGCCGGCACCGGGACCCTGTTCGGCGGCCTGACCTCGATGGCCGTGCTCGGCGCCTCGACCCCGGTGCAGCCGCACTACCCGCTGCACATCCTCCAGGTGAACACGCTGGACGACACCGGCGCGCCGACCAGTCTGCCGGTCATCCTGGTCGACCTGGACAACCCCGCCGCGTTCACCGGCCAGGTGTTCTCCTACCAGGGCGTGGCGCGGGTCGCGGTCCCGGCCGGGAACTACGCGGCGATCGCCATCAACTTCGCCTTCGACCCCGCGGCCAACACCCAGAAGGTGGAGATCGCCACCCCGGACGGCATCGTCGTGCCGGACACCGGGACGGTGCCGCCGGCCACCGTGGACATGCGGACCGCGACCTCCCCGGTCAAGGTCACCACGCAGCGGCCCTCGACCCTCGCGGGAAGCCTGACCTCGGTGGCGCGCTCCAACGCCAGCGGCACCTTCTCCGCCACGCTGAGCGTCGATGCCGGAGCCGACACCACGGTGCTCCTGGCTCCGGCGCCGAAGCCGGCGGTCGGATCGCTGACCCTCACCGAGAACTGGATCGCCAATGGCCCGGACACCGCGCGCGACCCCTACCGCTACAACGTGGTGCTGACCTCGGACCACATCGACGCGAACCAGAGCTACGCCCCGGCCGACAGCACGCTGGCCACCCAGCGGCACAAGGCCGTCCTGGACCCGGTCTACGGCACCAACCAGGCGCTGCTGGGCAGCGGCCACGTCAGCAACGGCGGCTACGCCCTGCTCGGCCTGCCGATCCCGGCCGGCGGCCTGACCGAGTACGTCACCGGCGGTCTGCAGTGGACCAGCGAGCTGATGCTGCCGCAGATCCCGAACAGCCAGAACTTCAGCTTCGCGTTCCTGGACGACGACATCCGCACGCTCGCGGCCGGCCAGAGCGTCGCCCGCACCTGGGGCCAGGCCCCGCTGGTCGGGAACTTCGGCCAGCACCCGGCCACCACGCTGAACCTGTACGGCTGCCAGGCCTGCGTCTCCGGCACCACCGTCGCGGCCCTGCTGGGCATGCTCGGCGACAGCAACAAGGACACCACCGGCCTGGACTTCACCGCCGCCGGGACCGCGCAGCTGTACTGGAACGGGCAGCTGGTGTCCTCCGACACCAACCGTCTGGGCTACGTGGTGCAGAACGTGCCGGCCGGCCCCGCGAAGATGCGCATGGTGCTGGACTTCGACCGCACCGCCACCGGCGTGGTGCAGTCGGCCAAGACCCACACCGACGTGACCATCCCGATCCCCGGCAAGAGCAACCCGGCGCTGACGCTGCCGGCCGGCACCTACTGCCCGGCCGCCGCCGACCCGACGGCGACCTGCCAGGTGCTCCCCGCGCTGACGCTGAACTACCAGTTCAACGCCCTTTCGGACACCAACACCTCGCACTCGCCGCGGCAGAACCTGGTGCTGCGGGTCGGCCACCTGTCCTACGGCGGCGTCGGCTCGACCGCGCACATCGCCTCGGTGCGGGTGGCGGTGTCCTTCGACCAGGGCGCGACCTGGCAGGACGTCGCGACGCACGGCGGCGACGGGAACTACGACGCCCACTGGTCCAACCCGGCGCCGGGCAGCCACGTCGCGCTGCGGGTCACCGCGACCGACTGCCTCGGCGGATCGATCACCCAGACCGTGACCGACCCCTACACCGTCGGCTGACGCCATGAGGAGCCTGATGAACCCCACCGACTCCCGGACCCCGGCCAAGCCCGTCCGCACCCGGCTGCGGCTGCTGACCGTGCTGGCCGCCGTCACCGCGCTGGCGGCCGGCTTCGCCACCACGGCGAGCGCGGTCAACACCACCGCCGGCGCCAAGGGCGGCCCCGGCAAGGGCAACACCGCCAAGGTCTGCGGCACCGCCAAGGCGCACCAGGTGCGCTGCTTCGCCGAGCTGCGCACCGACGTGCGCGGCGGCAAGGGCGTGCGCGGCGCCGCCGCGGCCGCGGCCGGCAAGGGCCCGGCGGCGGCCGCGCTGCCGCAGGGCCTGGGCCCGGCCGACCTGCACGCCGCCTACAAGCTGCCGACCACCGGCGGCGCGAACCAGACCGTGGCGATCGTCGACGCCGGCGACGACCCCACCGCCGAGGCCGACCTCGCGGTCTACCGCAGCACCTACGGCCTGCCGCCGTGCACCACGGCCAACGGCTGCTTCAAGAAGGTGAACGAGCGCGGCGCGGCGACGCCGCTGCCGCAGGACATGGGCTGGGGCGTGGAGATAGCCCTGGACCTGGACATGGTCTCGGCGGCCTGCCCGCAGTGCAAGATCCTGCTGGTCGAGGGCGACCAGCCGACGATGGACGACCTGGGCGCCTCGGTGAACACCGCGGTCGCGCTCGGCGCCACCGAGGTGTCCAACAGCTACGGCGGCACCGAGGGCGGCGACGTCCTGTCCGGCGCCGCCTACTACACCCACCCGGGCGTGGCGATCGTCGCCTCCAGCGGCGACTACGGCTACGGCGTCCCGAGCGCCCCGGCGGTGTACCCGAGCGTGGTCTCGGTCGGCGGCACCTCGCTGACCAAGGCCGCCGGCACCGCCCGCGGCTGGACCGAGTCGGCCTGGATCGGCGCCGGCAGCGGCTGCTCGGCCTGGATCGACAAGCCGGCCTGGCAGCACGACGCCAACTGCCCGGGCCGGATGGTCGCCGACGTGGCCGCCGACGCCGACCCGCAGACCGGCCCGGCCGTCTACGGCACCACCGACGGCCTCACCGGCTGGGGCGTCGTCGGCGGCACCAGCGCCTCGTCCCCGTTCCTCGCGGGCGTCATCGGGCTGGCCGGCAACCCGCAGAAGTTCCCGAACGCCTCGGCGTTCTACACCAACCACAGCGCGCTGTTCGACGTGACCAGCGGCAACAACATCACCGGCATCGAATGCGGCGGCGACTACCAGTGCAACGGGGTCGCCGGCTACGACGGGCCGACGGGCTGGGGCACGCCGAACGGCATCGGCGGGTTCTGACAAACCCTCGGCAAGACAGTTCGAACCCTGAGACAGTTCGAACGGTAAAATAGTTCGAACCCTGAGACAGGTGACGACCGAGTGGCCCGCTTCGTCCGAAGCGGGCCACTTCGGCGTGCGCCGCTGAACAAACCGTGGGCATCGTGCGGAGCCGCCGCCCTCATCCACACCGCGAGATTCGTTGGGTCCAGTGGGTGAACGCGCGGACATTCTCCGCCCGGAAGGTCTATAAGGGTTCTGATCTGCATGGTCAAGGTGTCGACATGGAGGCAAAGCGGTGGGCAACTCCCCAATCTGCACGGTTGTCCACAAGATGCTCGTTTACAAACCACTCGCCCGGTTTCTAGGGTGGAAGTGTTCCAAGGAGCGGCTACGGCCCGGATCGGCCGTCAGCGAGGTGGCGCGCGCCGCCTGAGCCCTCATCCATCCATCGATCAGATACCGGCGTCCGCCGTCGACGGGCTTGGCCCGCGCCGCGGCGTGCCGTGAAGCAGTGCCGCGAAGGCAGTGTGCCATGAGCCCGTGCCGCGAGCCGTGCAGTGTGCCTGTGCCGGGGACGCCCGACCTCCAACCGGGGAAGTGAGAACCGATGTCCGGCACCATGATTCCTTCTCAGAACCGACGTTCCGCCGCTCCCGGCGGGTCGGCGCAGGACGAGGACCTGCAGCAGGTCGAGGAAGCCTCCCGCCGCATGCGCAGACTCGCCATGGAGATGATCCACCACGCCGGGTCCGGCCACGTGGGGTCGTCGCTGTCGTGCGTCGACATCGTGGCCGTCCTGCGGTTCGACCAGATGCGCTGGTCGGCCTCGCCGCGCGAGCGCGACGTCTTCGTGCTCTCCAAAGGCCACGCGGCGCCCGCGTGGTATTCGGCGCTGATCGCCGGCGGCGATCTGGATCCGGACCTGGTGACCGAGCTGCGGCAGCTCGACAGTCCGTTGCAGGGCCATCCGGACCGGACCCGGTGCGCGTTCGTGGACGTCAGCACCGGGGCGCTCGGCCAGGGGCTGTCGATCGCGCTCGGGCGGGCCCAGGCGCGCCGGGGCGACGCGGCGGACAGCCACGTGTACTGCCTCATCGGCGACGGCGAGTGCCAGGAAGGGCAGGTCTGGGAAGCGCTGCTGTACGCCGGGGCGCGGCGCGTGGACAACCTGACGCTCATCGTCGACGCGAACGGCCGGCAGAGCGACGGCCTGGTGGACGACACCGTGTCCCTGGGCCCGCTGGCGAACAAGCTGGCCGCGTTCGGGTGGCGGGTCGTCGAGGTCGACGGCCATTCGCACCGGGAGCTGCGCGCGGCTCTGAGCGCGGCGCGCCGGAACCGCGGCCGGCCGTCCGCGGTCATCGCGCACACCACGAAGGGCTATCTGGCGCCGGGCCGCGCGGCCCTGGACGGCGCGCACAGCGGCCTGCTCGACGCCGACGCGTTGGACGAGGCCTACGAGCTGATCGGGGCGGCGCGGTGACGGCCCGGGCGACCAGGGACTGGTTCGGCGAGGCGCTGGTCAGTGCCGGGGCGGCGCATCCGCGGGTGGCCGTCGTGGACTGCGACCTGGGCTCGGCGACCAAGACCGGCGCGTTCGCCGAGGCCTTCCCGGACCGTTATTTCCAGTGCGGCATCGCCGAGGCGAACGCCATCGGCGTGGCCTCCGGCCTGGCGCAGGAGGGCATGCGGCCGTTCGTGGCCAGCTTCGGCCACTTCCTCACCGGCAAGTTCCTGGAGATCTTCCAGTCGATCGGGCTGAACGACACCGGCGTGGTGCTGGTCGGCACCCATGCCGGTCTGGCCATCGGCAAGGACGGGCCGACGCAGATGGGTCTGCGCGATCTCGCGCTCATGCGGACGCTGCCGAACATGGAGATCCTGCATCCGGCCGACGGCGCCGAGACGCGGCAGATGGTCGACTACCTCGCCGCGCGGGAGCGCCCGGCGTACCTGCGGCTGTGCCGCCAGCCGTTGGCGGAGGTGCACGACCGGCCGTTCCGTTTCGTCGCGGGTCGGCCGGACATCGTCCGCGCGGGCGCCGACATCGCGGTCGTCACGATGGGCGGCATGGTGCGTGTCGTGCTGGACGCGCTGCCGCCGCTGGCCGAGCAGGGCATCCGGCCCAGTGTGGTCAGCCTGTCCTCGCTACCGGTCGATCCGGACGCTCTGCGCCGGGTCTGCGGCGCGCACCGGACCGTGTTCGTGGTCGAGGACCACTACGTCACCGGCGGCATCGCCGACGAGGTGGCCCGGGCCCTGCTGGAGCTGCCGCACCCGCCGCGCTTCGTCGGCCACGGCGTGCGCGACTACGGCCAGGCCGCCGCCCCGGACGAGTTGTACGCCCGCTACCGCCTCGACAGCCGTTCGATCGGCGAGCAGATCCACGCCCTCGCCGCCGAGATTCCCGTGGGAGCCCTGTCATGACCACTGTTTCCCGTACTCCGTCGAAGGACCTCGTCGACCTGGACGGCGAGCGCCGCTATGTGGCCCTCGAACACCGGTTGGACCCGGGGGCCGAGCAGGACTGGCGGGCCGGCGACGCCGAGCTGCGCACGTTCGTCGTCGTCGAGGGCACCGTCGAGCTGGAAACCGCCGGCTCGGATGACGGCGCGACCGACACGGTCCGGATCGGCACGTTCGACGGCTGGCACGCCGGGCCCGGGAGCGCCTTCCGGGTCCGGAATCCCGGGGCGGCGACGGCGGCCGTGATCGAGGCCGGTGCCGAGGCCGCCGACGCTGCCGACGCTGCCGGCACCGCTGCCGACACCGCTCGTACCGCTCACCCCGGCGCCGACGGCTGCCGTCCGGTGTCCGGCTACCGGGTCGACAAGCCCTGGGGATACGAGCTCTGGTACACCGCGAACCTGGAGGGTGCGGCGTACGCGGTGAAGCAGATCCACATGACCGCGGGCCATCAGTCCTCGCTCCAGTCGCACCGCTACAAGGCCGAGACGAACTACGTGGTCGACGGCGCGGCGACCGTGCTGAACGGGCTTCCGGCGCCCGCCGACACCGGCACCGTCGTCGACGTGGACCGCATCCCGGTCGCGGTGCACGGTCCCGGCGGCGGCTGGACGTCGGCGCCGGGGATCCTGCACCGGGTGATCGCGCGCAGCGACTACACCTCGATCGAGGTCTCCACGCCGGAGCTGGACGACGTCATCCGGTGGCAGGACGACACCGGGCGCGGCGACGGCCGGATCGCCGCCGAGCACTCCGGAGGCGGGCGATGAGCACGGCGGAGCTGATCCGGCTCTATCTGGACGAGCAGCGCGCGGTGCTGGCGGGCTTCCCGGTGGCGACCCTGGACGCGGCCGCGGACCTGCTGTTCCGGACGTACGACGCCGGCGGCACGGTGTTCGGGATGGCCAACGGCGGCAACGCCGGGACGGTCGACCACTTCCTGTGCGACTTCCGGCACCACCCGTTCGTCACCGAGGACAAGGCGAAGCCGCTGCCGGCCGACGTGCCGCGGCTGCGGTTCGTCAATCTGTGCGGATCGGCCTCGGAGCTCACCGGGCTGGCGAACGACCTGGGGCCCGACGAGGTGTTCGCCGCCGCGCTGGCGCCGTTCGTCCGGCCCGGCGATCTGGTGCTGGCGTTCTCCGGCAGCGGCAACTCCCGCAACGTCGTGCGCGCCTTGCAGGTCGCGCGGGACGCGGGCGCGCGCAGCTTCGCGATGACGAAGGGCGACGGCGGCCGGTGCCGGGAGCTCGCGGACCTCTGCCTCGTGGTGCCGGGGACGTCCGCGTTCCCGGGCCAGACCGGCGGGAACGACAACAACTTCCATTTCGAGGACATGGTGCTGTCCGTCAACCACATCCTGGTGGGCCTGCTCAAGCAGCGCGTGGCGGCGCGGGCTCCGGCGGCGCCGGCCGGGTCGGCGCGGTGACGGCGTCGGCCCCCGCTCCGGCCCGCCCCCGGCTGCGCGGCAGCCTCACCGCCAGGCACGAGACCACCGGCGTCTACCTGCTCAGCTTCACCCTGGTGGGGCTGCTCTCGGCCATGCTGGGCCCGTCGATGCTGACGTTCGCCCAGCGCGCGCACAGCGCTCCGGCCGCGCTGGGCCTGCTGTTCTCGGCGGACTCCTTCGGCTCGGTCTGCGGCTCGCTGCTGGCGGGCTGGATGCTGGGCCGGATCGCCACGCACCGGCAGGCGCTGCTGGCGCTGACCGCCATCGCCGGGCTGGTGCTCGCCATCCCGCAGGCGTCCTCGCGGGCGTGGCTGCTGCCGCTGTGGTGGGCCCTGGGGCTGTCGAAGACGTTCCTCATCGTCACCGTCAACACCCTGCTGATCCAGCAACGCCGCGGGGAGCTCGGCCCGTTCATGAACATCGCCGACTTCTTCCTGGGCGGCGGGTCCCTGGTGATGCCGATCCTGATCGCGAAGTCGCTGGAGGCCGGGGCCGGGCTGCGGTGGGCCTACTGGTTCACCGCCGCGTTCACGGTGGCGCTGGGCATCTGGTTCCGGCGGCTGCTGCCGGGCCCGGAGCCGACGGCGCGGTCGGCGACCGGCACCGATACCGACGACGCCAGGCGGTATCGGGTCGTGGCGGTCGTCGCCGCGCTGCTGTTCCTCTACGTGGGCATGGAGATCAGCTTCTCCGGCTGGATCCCGGCCTACGCCGTCTCCCGGGGCATCACCGGCTCCACGGCCGCCGCGGCGTATTTCAGCTCCCTGTTCTGGATCGCGGTCACCGTCGGACGACTGCTGTGGCTGCCGCTGGCCGCGCGCCGGCCGCCCGAGCAGCTGGTGGCGGCCGGGTTCGCCGGCTGCGCCGCCGGTCTGGCGATCACGCTCGGGGCCGGGTCGGCACCGGTGCCGGTGGTGCTGGGCACGATCGTCCTGGGCCTGGCGATGGCGCCGATCTTCCCGTCCGCCTTCACCCTGCTCGAACGGCGTGTGCGGATCACCGGGCAGATCAGCGCCCTGTGCCTGTGCACGGCGAGCGTGGGCGCCATGGTCTTCCCGTGGCTGGTCGGCCGGCTGTTGCTGAGTTGAGCGCTCCCTGGAGAAAGGACTGAACGACCATGCACACCGCACATCCCCGAGGGCTGAGCCCGACCGAGGTCGGGGACTTCCTCGCGCTGATCGGCAAGGAGCGCGAGCAACGGCTGCGAGAGGCCGCCCGGCGGATCCGGAAACAGGTCGGCGCGGGCACCCTGTGGCACGTCAACTCCACCGCGGCCGGCGGCGGCGTCGCGGAGATGCTGCACATCCTGGTGCCGCTGTACCGGCAGCTCGGAATCCCGGTGCGGTGGGCCGTGATCGACGGCGACGACCGCTTCTTCGACGTCACCAAGCGGCTGGGCAACCTGGCCTACGGCAGCGTCGATCCCGCCGACCGCCTGGACCCGGCGGACGTGGACCACTACCTGACCCGGTCGGCGATGGAGGCCAAGGAGCTGCTGGCGCTGGTCGGGACCCGCGACCTGGTCCTGCTGCACGACCACCAGACCGCCGCCCTGGTCCCGGACCTGGCCGGGGCGGTGCGCGGCGTGTTCTGGCGCTGCCACGTGGGCGTCGACGCCCCGACCGCCGGCTCGCGGGCCGCCTGGGACGTGCTGGCGCCGCTGCTGGAGCGGGCCGACGCCGCGATCTTCTCGATCGCGCGGCACATCCCCGAGCGGCTGCCCGACCACCAGGTCGCCGTCATCCCGCCGGTGATCTGGCCCTACTCCCCCAAGAACGAGCCGGTGCCGCGCCGGATGCGCGGCCCCTACCTGGAGCGGGCGGGACTGGGCCGCGAGCGGCCGCCCGGCTACGTCGTCTCCGAGGGCGCCTGGGACCCGGCGCAGCCGCTGGTCGTGCAGGTCTCGCGCTGGGACCGGCTCAAGGACATGCACGCCGTGCTCGCCGGGTTCGTCGAGGGCGTCCCGGACGCCCGCCTGGCGCTGGTCGGCCCGGATCCGACGGCCATCGCCGACGACGTCGAGCAGCGCCGCTGGTTCGAGGTCTGCCGCGCGGCCTGGAGCGAGCTGCCGGACCGGGACCGGACCCGGGTCCGCCTGACCTGCCTGCCCATGGCGAACGGCGACGACAACGCGCGGCTGGTGAACGTCGTGCAGCGCACCGCCGACGTCGTGGTCCAGAAAAGCCTGGCCGAGGGCTTCGGCCTGACCGTCACCGAGGCGATGTGGAAGGGCCGCGCGGTGGTCGGCAGCGCGGTCGGCGGCATCGCGGCCCAGATCGAGCACGGCCGGACCGGACTGCTGCTCGCCGATCCCGGCGACCTGAAGCAGTTCGCGGAGCTGGTCACGCTGGTGACCGAGGGCCAGGTCGACGGCCCCGGACTCGGTGCGCGGGCACGCCGGCACGTCCGGGACACCTATCTGCCCGACGCCGACCTGCTCGCCGTCGACGAGTTGCTCAGTACCCACACGACCGGACAGGAGAGCCCGCGATGACCGTCACCGCGCAAAGCCGGCTGACAGCCGGTGCCCTGGACTTCTACCACGACAACGGCTACATCACGCTGCCGAGGCTGTTCCCGGCTGCCAAGTTCGACGCGCTGCGCCGCCGGTTCGAGGCCGCCCTGGGGGCGCTGCCGGACGACGTGCGCCCCGAGGACATGGACGTGCCGCACTTCACCGATCCGGAGCTGTTCGAATGGCTGCTCGACCCCGGCGTCCTGGACGTCGTGGAGCAGCTCGTCGGCCCGGACATCGCGCTGTTCTCGGCGCACTTCTTCTGCAAGCCGCCCGGCGACGGGAAATCAGTGCCCTGGCACGATGACGCGTACTTCTGGCGCGAGACCATCAGCCCGGCCGAGCGCGCGATCACGGTGTGGCTGGCCCTGGACCCGGTGTCGGAGGAGAACGGCTGCCTGCGCGTCCTCCCCGGCAGCCACCTGCCCGGCGCGCGGACTTACCGCTCCGTCGGCGACCCGGACAGCGTGTTCGCCGAGGAGCTGGACCCGGCCTGCGTCGACGAGGCGGACGCGGTGCCGATCGAGCTGGCGCCCAACGAGTGCAGCATCCACGCCTCGACGCTGATCCACGGCAGCCGCGCGAATGTCAGCAGCCGGAGACGCTGCGGGTTCACGATGCGCTACATCAGCACCGACGTGCGCTTCAACCACGAGGAGGTCGGCGACCGGCACCAGATCTACCTGGCCCGCGGCGTCGACCGCGCCGGGAATCAGTACGCGGATCCGACCGTGCCGAACCCGGCCCTGGTCGCCCATCGCGGCACCGGCCAGAACTACGTCGGCGCGCGGCGACCGGGCGGGGCCCGGCCCGGGAGCGGGTAGGACGCCGCCCTCAGTACGGCAGCAGCCGGCCCGAGGGGGTCCGCAGGTCCAACTCGGGCAGGTCGCGCAGCCGTCGCCCGGAGGACTTGCGGACCCGGATCCGGCGCCGCCCGGCGGCGACCGTCCGGGGGGTGCCGGCAGCTCCCTGGCGGACGCCGGAGCGGTTCTCAGTGCGGCCGTTCATAGTCGCCTCCTCGGCGGTGGGGGACGCGGGGCGCTGCTTACGAGTATCGACACTGTCATCGAGTCTGCCTGGAGCCGCGCGGTGCCCCCCAGATAGACCAGCCTGGGCGGACCGCCCTCGGACCCAGCGGTAAAGATCGATGGGTACCTACCTGGGTCGGCGCGCCGCGAAACACTTTTCGGCGCGCCGAACAACAGCAAGGAGATCCCATGGGCAAGCGCATCGCGGCGACTATCGGCGCCTTGGCGGCAGTGTGCGCGTTCGGAGTGACGAACGCGCAGGCCTCCGCCACGACGTCGACCGACGGGCGCACCGCTGCGCACACCGCCACCCGGATCCATGCCGAGGATCCGCCGGCGGGCTATAGCTACGAAGGCACGTTCTATTGGCACGCGTCGTGCGAGGAGGCCGGCAAGGGCGGCATCCCGCGCGCCTGGTCGGCATATGTCTGCCTCGGCGACGGGATGCCGTGGGACTCCTATGACCTCTACGTGAAGTACAACTAAGCCAGCACCGAGGAGCGGGCGATCTTCCACACTCCGCCGTCCTGGACGAGGGTGAAGCTCGTGCGCTCCTCGGTCGCCTGCCCGCTCTTGGGGTAGTAGGAGATCGTGGCCACGACGGTGTCGGGTGCCTTCGCCTGGACGTCGGAGATCGCGACGCGCTGCATGCCGTTCCAGAAGCTCTTGTAGTTGGCCAAACCCCGCGCCTTGTTCTGCTGGTAGTCCGGGGTGAGATAGCCCCACGCCTGGTCCAGGTTGCCCGGGATCAGGCTGTAGTAGTTGGTGATCGCGGTCGAGAGCTGGGTCGCGACGTCGCCGGTGGGAGAGGTCGTCGGGGTCGCCGGCGTCGTCGGCGTCGTGGACGGCGATGAGGGCGTCGAGGACGGCGGCGCCGAGGAACTGGCGCTGCCCGGCGTGCTGGCCGGCGGCGGGACGGCGGCGCTGGAGGCGGCCGGGGTCGACTGGGCGCGGGTGGCCGGCGCCGACGAGGCCTTCGACGGCGTGGCCGAGGCGTGCGGCGACGTGCTGGACTGGGCCGCCTGGGTCGAGGGCGACTCGCTGCCGCCGCCGCTGCTGAAGGCCACGATGATCGCCGCGACGACGACGATCGCGCCGACGCCTCCGCCGGCGAGGATCAGGCGTTTGCGGGACTGGTCACGCGCGGCCAGGTCCGTGGTGTTCCAGGAGTCTCGTCCGCCGCCGCCCGATATCGCGCCGGTGTCGCCGACCGGTGACATCGCAGACGTCGAAGAAGCCGAAGGCATCGCGGACGTCGGGCTCGGGCTCGGGGCCGGGCTCGGGGCCGGGCGCTGAGTCGCGCTCGGGGTCGCGCTCGGGATCGGGCTCAACGGGGAGGCCGCCGGCGTGGGGTTCGGAGTCGGAGCCGGAGTCGATATCGGCCCCGACTCCTCGGACCGCGGCTGCGCCTTGGGCGTCGCCTGCGGTCCGAGCGTGATCGTCGGATCGGGCTTCGGCGCCGCGCTCGTCGCGCTCGCCCCGGGCCCTGCGGGAACCGCGCCGGCCGGCGGTATCGCCCCCGACGCCGCCTGCGGGGCCGAATCAGGGGCCGGATCAGGCGCCGAGGCCGGTATCGGCATCGCGTCGAACGCCAGCGCCTCGGTCACATCGCGGGCCCCCGGCGGCGCGGACAGCTCGGCGACCGGCAAGGGCCCGGTCCCCAGCGCCGCCAGCGTCTGCGCGACGTCCCGCATCGTCGGCCGGTCCACGGGCTCGGGGCTGAGCATCCGCAGGACGGTGTCGGTCAGGATCCCGGTGCGGCGCGGCGCGCGCAGCTCGTTGCGGACCACGCGCAGCAGCACGGCCATGGCGTTGACCTCGTCGCCGAACGGCGGCGTGCCCTCCACGGCCGCGTACAGCGTGGCGCCGAGGGAGAACACGTCGGCCGGGGAGTCCACGTCGTGGCCCTGCGCGACCTCGGGCGCGGTGTAGGCGGGGGTGCCGAGGATCTCGCCGGTGGCGGTGACCGTCGCGTCGCCGGTGGCGCGGGAGATGCCGAAGTCGGTGAGCTTCACGGTGCCGTCGGCGGTCATCAGGACATTGCCGGGCTTGATGTCCCGGTGCACGATCCCGACCGCGTGCGCGGCGGCCAGCGCCGAGGCCAGCTGCGCGCCGATCCGGGCCACCTCGTCCGGCGCCATGACGGTGCCGGTGCCGAGGATGTCGGCCAGGGTGCTGGACGGCACGTACTCCATGATCAGGTAGGGCCGGCCCTCGTGTTCGGCCACGTCGAAGATGGTGACCGCGTTCGGGTGCTGCAACCGGGCGGCGATCCGGCCCTCCCGGCGCGCCCGCAGGTGCGACTGCCGCACCTGGGCGCCGCTCATCCCGGTGTCCGGGCGCAGCTGCTTGACCGCGACGTCCCGGCCGAGCACCTCGTCGCGGGCCCGCCAGACCACGCCCATCGCCCCGCCGCCCAATTCGGAGAGCAGGCGGTACCGGCCGGCGACCAGCCCCTCCCCGTCGTTCGCCGCGCGCGGCTGCCCCTGGTCGGGGTCGGCAGTCATGGCAGTTCCCTTACTCATCCCCCGGGGCCCGGGCGCACAGTGGGTCGGCGCGGATCACGGCCGATCCGGCGCTCGGAAGGTTCAACCCTACCGCGTGGGCGGGCCGCGCAGCGCCCCACCGGCCCGGAGCTGCGCCGTTCCCCGACGGCGCGCAGCACCCCGCGGCGGCCCCGGAGCGGATCGCCTGCAAACCCCTGACATGCCCTCGTGACCAACCGTTGACCGCACAACTTCGCAGCGCTAACTTCCTGACGAGGCCTCAGCAACCGGACGTTCGGTCGACAACGAGCGATCCGATCGCGCACTCGCAGCACGACGGTGAAGCATCACGGTACGCACCGGTCCGGGACGCACCATCCCCACCGCGACGGACGGCCACGGCTCCTTGCCCCAGGGGCGCCTTGCCTGTCCCGTCGTGCCCCGCGGTCCGCAGGTCCGCGGGTCCGCACCTTTTCACGAGCGCCGCCCCCGGCGCCCGCTCCCGATGCCGCGCGCACCGATCTCACCACCCCACCGGCGGGTGGCCGACGTCGTGGTCGGCCGCCTCCCCATCACCGAGAGGGGCAACACCCCAGTGAGTATCAGTTCACGCCTGCGCGCTTTCACGTCCCTGGCCGCGGCCGTCGCGCTCGGCGGCGCGCTGTCGGTCGGCGCGGCTTCCGGCGCCACGGCGTCGGCGGCGCCGTCCGCCACCGCCAACGCGGTGACGAACCTCATCGCCGCCACCGCGGCGGGTTCGGCCCACGCCTCGCAGCCCGCCGCGACCGCGGCCAACCAGGGCTCCTCGCACGCCTGCCCGGCGGTGATCGTGGTCGGGCACAAGTCCTGCTTCGCGTTGAAGCGCGACGGGGTCCGGCCGCTGGCGGCGGCGGTGTCGCCGAACGCCATCCCCTCCGGCGTCGGCTACGGCCCGGCGCAGTTGCAGTCGGCCTACAACCTGACCTCGGCCTCGGCGGCCAACGGCGCCGGGCGCACCATCGCCCTGGTCGACGCCTTCGACTACCCCAGCGCGGCCGGCGACCTGGCCGCCTACCGCTCGGCGGCCGGACTGCCGGCGGCGACCTTCAGCAAGGTCAACCAGAACGGCGCGACCTCGCCCCTGCCCTCGCCCGCCTCGGCCAGCGACGACTGGACCGTGGAGGCCGCGCTGGACATGGACATGGCCTCGGCGATCTGTCCGCTGTGCAACATCGTGCTGGTGGAGGCCCAGGACGACAGCAGCGACGGCCTCTACATCGCGCAGAACACCGCGGCGTCGCTGGCCGGCTACATCTCCAACTCGTGGGGCGGGACCGAGGACTCGACCGCGACCAGCTATGACAGCAGCTACTTCACCCACGCCTCGGGGATCGTGACCACGGTCTCGGCCGGCGACTCCGACTACGGCGTCAGCTACCCGGCGACCTCGCCGAAGGTGGTCTCGGTCGGCGGCACCGCGCTGTCCACGGCCTCGAACAGCCGCGGCTGGACCGAGTCGGTGTGGAACACCACCACCGGTTCGGAGGGCACCGGCTCGGGCTGCTCGGGCTTCGAGGCCCAGCCCGCCTGGCAGACCGCCCTGGGCCTGCCGTCCGGCTGCTCCAAGCGGATCGACAACGACGTCGCCGCGGACGCCGACCCGGCGACCGGCGTGGCCGTCTACGACACCTACAACAGCAACGGCGGCTGGAACGAGGTCGGCGGCACCAGCGCCTCCTCCCCGATGATCGCGGCGATGTACGCGCTGGCCGGGAACGGCGGCGCCACCCCGGCGCAGGACGTCTACCAGCACACCGCCAACTTCTACGACGTCACCACCGGCAAGGACGCCAGCAGCTGCAGCCCGTCCTACCTGTGCACGGCCGGGACCGGCTACGACGGTCCGACCGGCATCGGCACCCCGAACGGCATCGCGGGCCTGCAGGCCGGGACCAGCGCCGAGACGGTGACGGTCGGCAACCCGGGCAGCCAGAGCTCGACGGTCGGCACGGCGATCGGCACCTTGCAGATCTCGGCGTCCGACTCGGCCGGCAAGGCGCTGACCTACTCGGCGACCGGCCTGCCCGCCGGTCTGTCGATCAGCAGCTCCGGCGCCATCACCGGCACCCCGACCACCGCCGGCACCTCCAGCGTCACGGTGACGGCCTCCTCCGGAACCGCCACCGGCTCCACCACCTTCAGTTGGACCGTGAACCCGGTGGGCGGCGGCTGCACAGCCTCGCAGCTGCTGGGCAACCCCGGTTTCGAGACCGGTAGCGCCGCGCCGTGGACCTCCACCGCCGCCGTCATCGACAACAGCTCCTCCGAGCCGGCCCACAGCGGCAGCTGGAAGGCCTGGCTGGACGGCTACGGCACCACCCACACCGACACCCTGGCCCAGAAGGTGACGATCCCGTCGACCTGCAGGACGGCGACGTTCTCCTTCTTCGAGCACATCGACACCTCGGAGACCACCACCACGGTGGCCTACGACAAGTTGAACGTCCAGGTCCTGAACTCCGCCGGAACCGTGGTCGCGACCCTGGCCACCTACAGCAACCTGAACAAGGCCAGCGGGTACGTGTCGCACTCGTTCAGCCTGAACAGCTACATCGGCCAGACCATCAGCCTGAAGTTCACCGGCACCGAGGACAGCTCCTTGCAGACGTCCTTCGTGATCGACGACACCGCGCTGAACGTGAGCTGACCGCCGACAAAGCCGGTGTCGGGTCCGACCTGGGCCGGCGCCAGGTCGGGCCCGGCACCACCTCCGCCTGACTGAACGCACTGACAGTACGCACCCGACAGTGCGCACCCGCCAGTACGCATCCGCCAGGACACACCCGACAGAACGCCACCGAAACCACCCGCCACCGAGCAGCCACGAAGATCCCACTGACACGAAGACCGCCCGGCACCCCCCGCCCGGCGGTCTTCGTGTCCTGCTCGTATTTAGCACGCGCCGCAGCCTGGTGATCCCCTGTTGGGGTTTGACAGGAGTAAAGCAAGGGTCGAGTTCCGGCCAGGGAGGGCCGCGACGAGGCCAAGTCAAGGAGAGGCCCAGGGCACGGACACGTTGTCTAGACCTCTGGGGGCTAATACGGTGCCGCTGAGCGGGGCGGCCGGCCACACCCACTGGTCGGCCGCCGATTCCCATTCCAGGACGCAGCAGGCTCGCGGTGCGCCGCGGGTCTCTGGTCCCCTGCCACGGAAAGGAGTCCGAGTGGACAACCTTCGCTCGGCGTCACGCGGACGGTCCCCCTGGACCGCCCGGCTGTTGGCCCTGGGGGCCGCAGCCGCTTTGGCGTGGGGTGGTGTCTCTACCTCGGCTTCGGCCGCGTCGAGCGCCCCTTCCGTCACCTCTCCCACCAGCACCACCTCCTCCCACCCGACCACCGAGCGCTCTTGTGCCGCACCCACGCGGCCGGGGCAGATGGCGTGTCTGGCGCTGAAGCGCACAGACCTGCCGTCGGGCCTGTCCCCCGCGCTCGCGGTCTCCGGCTACGGTCCCTCGGACCTGGCCAGCGCGTACAACCTGCCGTCCGGCGGCTCGGGCCAGACCGTGGCCATCGTCGACGCGCAGGACGACCCGAACGCCGAGAGCGACCTGGCGAAGTACCGGTCGAACTACGGACTGCCGGCGTGCACCACGGCGAACGGCTGCTTCCGCAAGGTCGACCAGAACGGCGGCAGCAGCTACCCGTCGCCGGACACCGGCTGGGCCGGGGAGATCTCCCTGGACCTGGACATGGTCTCGGCGACCTGCCCGCAGTGCCACATCCTGCTGGTCGAGGCCAGCACCGCGGACATGACCAACCTGGGCGCCGCGGTGAACACCGCGGTGTCGCTGGGCGCGAAGTACGTGTCCAACAGCTACGGCGGTTCGGAGGAGTCGGCGGACACGTCCTACGACTCCTCCTACTTCAACCACCCGGGCGTGGCCATCACGGCCAGCACCGGCGACTCGGCCTACGGCTCGGAGTACCCGGCGACGTCGCAGTACGTGACGGCGGTCGGCGGCACCTCGCTGAACCGGGGCGGCGGAACGCGCGGGTGGACCGAGTCGGTGTGGTACACCTCCGCCTCGGAGGGCACCGGCTCGGGCTGCTCGTCGTACGACCCGAAGCCGTCGTGGCAGACCGACACGGGCTGCTCGCGCCGGATGGAGGCGGACGTCTCGGCGGTCGCCGACCCGGCCACCGGCGTCGCGGTCTACCAGACCTACGGCGGCAGCGGCTGGTCGGTGTACGGCGGCACCTCGGCGTCGTCCCCGATCATCGCCTCGGTGTGGGCGCTGGCCGGGGCGCCGAACGCGGGCGACCGCGCGGCGCAGTACCCGTACAAGCACACGAGCAGCTTCAACGACGTGACCAGCGGCCGCAACGGCAGCTGCTCGCCGGCCTACTTCTGCACCGCGGGGACGGGGTATGACGGGCCGACCGGCTGGGGCACGCCCAACGGCACCAGCGGCTTCACCCCGGGCACGGCCGCCGAGACCGTCTCGGTGACCAACCCCGGCAGCCAGAGCGGGACGGTCGGCACGGCGGCGTCGCTGCAGATCCGGGCGACGGACTCGGCCGGCAAGACGCTGACCTACTCCGCCACCGGCCTGCCGGCCGGGCTGTCGATCAACTCCGCCAGCGGGCTGATCTCCGGCACCCCGACCACGGCCGGGACGTACTCGGTCACGGTGACCGCCTCCTCGGGCACCGCCAGCGGATCGGCCGGCTTCAGCTGGACGGTCACCGGCGGGACCAGCGAGACGGTGACCATGTCCACGCCGGACGACCAGGCCGGGACCGTCGGCACGGCGACGTCGCTGCCCTTGAAGGCGACCGACTCGGCCGGCAAGACGCTGACCTTCTCCGCGACCGGCCTGCCGGCCGGGCTGTCGGTCAACTCGGCCAGCGGGCTGATCTCCGGCACCCCGACCACCGCGGGCACCTACGCGGTGACGGCGTCGGCGTCCTCGGGCACCGCCTCGGCGTCGGTCAACTTCACGTGGACGATCACCGGCGGGACCGGCAACGAGACCGTCTCGGTGACCAACCCGGGGAGCCAGACCGGGACCGTCGGCACCGCGCTGTCGCTGCAGATCAACGCCACGGACTCGGCCGGCAACGCGCTGACCTACTCCGCGACCGGCCTGCCGGCCGGGCTGTCGATCAACGCCTCGACCGGGTTGATCTCCGGGACGCCGACCACCGCCGCCACGTATTCGGTGACGGTGACCGCGTCCTCGGGCACCGCCAGCGGTTCGGCCAGCTTCAGCTGGACGATCAGCGGCGGGGGCAGTGGCGGCTGCACGAACCTGACGCCGTGGAGCGCGACGAAGGCGTACGTGCCGGGCGACGTGGTGTCCTACAACGGGCACAAGTACACGTCGACCTGGTACTCGACCGGGGCCACCCCGGGCGCGCCGCAGTCGTGGGCCGTGTGGACGGACAACGGGGCCTGCTGAAGCTGGCAGATCCCGATGAGTGAGTGAACTCCGGGGGCGTCGCGGATTCCGCGGCGCCCCCGGGGCTTTTCCGGTGCCGCTGCGGGGTGTGTCAGCCCTCTGTTTCGCGTTCGACGCGGAGCTGCTCCTCGGAGGCGCCGAGACGCCAGTAGCCGACGAAGGCCACGCGGGAACGGTGCAGGCCGAGGTCCCGGACGAAGTGGCGACGCAGGGTTTTGACGAGGGTGGACTCGCCGGCGATCCAGACGTAGAGGCCGGGGTCGGGTTCGGTGGACGCTGGTTCGGCGGGTGGTGGTTCGGTGGACGCTGGTTCGGCGGGTGCTGGTTCGGCGGCGCGGATCGCGTCGACGACAGCGGTGCCGGGACGTCGGCCAGGTTGGCGCACCAACCACTCGATGTGGACGTCGGCGGCGGTCTCGATGGTCTGGAGGTCGCGCACGTCGGGGACCTCGACCCAGGCCTGGACCTTCGCCCCGGCCGGAAGCCATTCGAGGATGCCGCCGACCGCCGGGAGCGCTGTTTCGTCGGCGGCCAGGATGATCCGCGTCGCGTCGGGCGGCGGGAGGAAGGCGACGCTGCGGTTGTCGGCGAGCGCCGGGCCGAGGAGGGTGACGCGGTCGCCGGGGACGGCGCGCGCGGCCCAGGCCGCGGCCGGGCCGACGGGGTGCGAAGCCTGGCCGTCGACGCCGTGCAGCACGAAGTCGATGTCCAGCTCGTGGCTGACCGGGTCCTGGGAGCGCACGGTGTAGGAGCGCATGATGGCGCGCCGGTCGTGCGGCAGCGCGCGCCAGCGGGTGTACCACTCGGCGTCGAACTCCGGCGGCACCAGCGGGGTGTCTTCGCCGGGGCGCGGAAGGAACAGCGTGAGGCTCTGGTCCCGACCGCCGCTGCTCAGGCCCCGGAGTTCCTCGCCGCCGAAGGTGATCCGCATCAGCGAGGGGCTGATCCGAACAGCGCGGCTCACGACCGCTTCGACGATGCGGTACTGCGCGCCGAGATCAGGCTCGGTCTGGACTTGCGCTTGGGGCATGACTCACGCCACCTTCTTCGCACTCTGGATCGCGGTGGCGAGTCGCTCCAGCAG
The DNA here is from genome assembly GCF_039531695.1 of Catenulispora yoronensis. Lineage (NCBI taxonomy): Bacteria > Bacillati > Actinomycetota > Actinomycetes > Catenulisporales > Catenulisporaceae > Catenulispora > Catenulispora yoronensis. The sequence goes on along the minus strand of NZ_BAAAQN010000020.1, from coordinate 66,377 downwards.
CGGGGCGGCGCCGGCGTAGGAGAAGCGCGGCACCGTGTCCCAGGGGGTGACCTGGTTCGCCTTCACGGCCGGCAGGGCGGCCCAGCCGGGCTTGGCGGCGAGGTCCTTGGGCTGCAACGAGATGGTGCGGCTGTCGAGCAGGATCAGGTCGGCCTGGTACTTGTCGGCGTTCTCCCAGCTCAGGCTCTCGTAGTAGTCGCCGGCGTCGAGCTTGGTCGGGACGATGATGTCGACGCCGAGTTCGGTGAAGTACATCAGGTCGGTGCTGATGCCGGGGTTGGAGGCGTAGAAGACGTCGGGGCTGCCGGAGGCGGCGAGTACGCGGAGGCCGTTGGCGGCCTTGGCGGCCTGGCGCAGGCTCTCGGCGGCGGCCTCGAACCGGGCCTTGGCGTCGAGCACGGGCTTGGCGTTCAGGTCCGCGCCGAGCGAGGCGGCGAGCTCGGTGTAGCGGCGGATCGGGGTGGGCAGCGAGACCTTGGCGACCTCGATGCCGACGCTCGGCGCGAGCTTGAGGATCTTGTCCTTGCTCTCGTCCGGGACGTACCAGAGCGCGCCGGCGTCGTACATGTGCGTGACGAGCACCTCGGGCCGCAGCGCGGCGTACTTCTCGACGTTGAACTCGCCCCAGGCGTTGCCCAGAACGGTGACCTTGCCGACGTCCAGCGCACCGGCCTCGGGCAGCGCCTTGCCGTCGGCACCGAGGGTCTCGCCGAACACGCCGACGATGCGGTCGCCGAGACCGAGGTCGACGAGCGCCGCGGCGGTGCCGGTGTAGGCGACGATGCGGGCCGGGGCGCTCTTGGCGGCGGCGGGCTGCTTGCGGTCGTCGGTGAAGCTCCACGGCCCGGACGAGGTGGCCGCGGCGGAGGCGGGCTTCGCGCCGTCGGACTTGCCGCTCTTGTCGCTGCCGCACGCGGCGAGGAACGCCCCGGCGCCGAGCGCGCCGACCGCCGCTCCCCCACGGGTCAGGAGGCGGCGACGGGACAGGGAGCGAGCAGGGCGTTCGTACGGCATCGGATATCGCTTTCTTGTCAAGGGATGAGGGTGGTGGCGGAAGCGCGCGGGAGTTAGGTTAGCCTAACCTCCATTCGATCCCGCAAGGGGGGAGCCCGCCCGCATGCCGATCCGGAGCCAGGACTTGACCGCTATCGCCGCTTCGCCGGAAAAACTCGACCCGCCGGGGACCTCGCATCCCTCGGGCATGACAGAACCCTCGGGAAAGGCAGAACCCTCGGGAGAGTCGGGAGAGACAGAGCACGTGGGAGGGACAGAGCACTCGGGCCGGACAGCACCCTCGCCGACCCCGGGCACCGCCGCTCCCCCCGGCCCGCCAGGCTTCCAGAACCGCTCGGCCCCCTCGGCTTCCTCAACCCATTCGGCCCGCTCGGCTTCCTCAACCGGCTCGGCGCCCCCAACCCGCTCGGCCCGCTCGGCTCCTCCCTCAACCCATTCGGCCCGCTCGGCGCCCTCAGCCCCCGCAGCTCCCTCAACCCGCTCGGCCCGCTCGGCTCCTCCCTCAGCCCATTCGGCCCCCTCGGCCCCCTCAACACACTCGGCCCGCGTGACCGGCCTCGCCCTCGCCGCCCTGCTGCTGGCACTGGCGCTCGTGCTGAGCATCGGCCTCGGGGCCCGGGCGCTGTCGCCGTCCGAGGTCTGGCGCGGGCTGACCGATCCGGCGTCCCCCGCCTACCCGGTCGTGCACCGTATGCGGCTGCCGCGCACTGTGCTCGGGCTGCTGGTCGGGACCGCCATCGGGCTGGCGGGTGCGATGCTCCAGACCGTGACCCGCAATCCGCTGGCCGATCCGGGGCTGCTCGGCGTCAACGCCGGGGCGGCGGCCGCGGTCGCGACGGCGACGTGGGTGTTCGGCGTCACCGACTTCGGCGGCTACATCTGGCCGGCGCTGCTCGGCGCGGGCGTCGTGACGGCCGCCGGGTACGTTGTCGGCGGCGGCCGGTCGGCCACTCCGGCGCGGCTGGCGCTGGCCGGGGCCGCGTTGAACGCCGCGCTGTTCTCCTACGTCAGTGCCGTGATGCTGCTGGACTCGAAATCGTTGGAGGCCATGCGGTTCTGGACCACCGGGTCCCTGGCCAGTGCCGCACCGGCGACCGTCACCTCGGTGCTGCCGTTCATCGGCGCCGGGATCGTGGCGGCGCTGGTGCTGGCGCGGCCGCTGAACGCCCTCGCGCTCGGCGACGACGCGGCGCGGGCGCTGGGTTCGCGGCCCGCGGTGATCCGCGCGGCGTCGATCGGGGTCGTGACGCTGCTGTGCGGGGCGGCCACGGCGGCGTGCGGACCGATCGTGTTCGTGGGGCTGACCGTCCCGCACATCGTGCGCTCGCTCACCGGGCCGGACCTGCGGTGGGTGCTGCCCTACTGCGCGATCCTGGCCCCGGTGCTGCTGCTGGGGGCCGATGTGCTGGGACGGGTCGTGGCCCGGCCGGGCGAGGTCCAGGTCGGCGTGGTGACCAGCGTCGTGGGCGGACCGGTGTTCCTGTACTTCCTGCTGCGGCGGCGCGGAAAGGCGGTGCGGCTGTGAGCGGCGTGGGCACTGTCGAGGTCGGCGATCTGCGTTCCCCGCGTCAGAGAAGCAGGACCGGGCCCCGCGGGCGGCGGCGGGCCCGCACCGGCACCGTGTGCCTGGCCCTGGCGCTGACGGCGGTCGCCGCGGCGGTCTTCGCGCTGGGCAGCGGCGACTACCACATCGCGGCCACCGACGTGATCAAGGCCCTGACCGGCGGCGGCGACGCGGGCGACCGGCTGGTGGTCCGGGAGCTGCGCCTGCCCCGGGTGGCCACGGCCCTGGCCGCCGGCGCGGCGTTGGCGCTGGCCGGCGCGATATCGCAGTCGATGGTCCGCAACCCGCTGGGCAGCCCGGACATGCTCGGCTTCACCCAGGGGGCGTCGACCGGGGCGCTGGTCGTCGTGGTCGTCGCCGGGGGCGGCAGCGCGGCGCTGGCCGGCGGCGCGGTCGTGGGCGGCGCGGCGGCCGGGATACTGATCTTCGCGCTGGCCCGGCACGGCGGTATGCACGGCAACCGGCTGGTGATGGTCGGCATCGGCGTCACCGCGATCCTGACCGGGGTGAACAGCTATCTGCTGACCAAGGCCCAGCTCACCGACGCGGCCCGGGCCATGCTGTGGCTGACCGGCAGCCTGGACGGCCGCGGCTGGAACGACGCGGCGCCGGTGCTGGTCGGCCTGGCGCTGGCGACGCCGGCGGCGGCGCTGGGACTGTCGCGGTCGCTGCGGATGCTGGAGCTCGGGGACGACGCGGCGCACGCACTCGGCGTCCGGACCGCGGGCACCCGGATCCTCGCGCTGACGTGCACGGTACTGCTGTCGGCGCTCGCCGCGGCCGCCGCCGGACCTGTGGCGTTCGTCGCGCTGACGGCGCCCCAGCTCGCGCGGCGGCTGACGCGGGCACCGGGTCCGAACCTGCTGCCGTCCGCGCTGCTGGGCTCGGCGCTGCTGGTGGTGTCGGACTGGCTGGCGCAGCACGCGGTGCCGGGCCGACAGGTGCCGGCGGGCGTGGTGACCGGGTTGTTCGGGGGCTGCTACCTGATCTGGCTGCTGGCGGTCGGACAGGACCGGCGGCGGACGTGAGCCGACCCGGGACCAAGCCGCTCTCTCCTTCGCCTCCGCAATCACCCCCACCATCCAAGGATTCGGATTCCATGACCACCACCGACGGCCCGCGACCGGCCACCGCCGCCCCCTCGCGCCTCGCCGCCCACGGCGTCACCCTCGCCTACGACCACCGCGTCGTCGCCGAGGAGCTGACCATAGCGATCCCGGACAACTCGTTCACCGTCATCATCGGCCCCAACGGCTGCGGCAAGTCGACCCTGCTGCGCGCGCTCGCCCGCCTGCTGCGCCCGGCCGCCGGGTCCGTGCTTTTGGACGGCGCCGCCATCGCCTCGCTCCCGACCCGCCAGGTGGCCCGCACCGTCGGGCTGCTGCCCCAGTCCCCCACCGCGCCGGACGGCATCACGGTCGCCGAACTCGTCGCCTGCGGCCGGCATCCGCACCAAGGGCTGCTGCGGCGATGGTCGGAGGCTGACGAGCGGGCCACGGCCGAGGCGATGGCGGCCACCGGAGTGGCGGCGCTCGCCGAGCGTGCCGTCGACGAGCTGTCGGGCGGGCAGCGGCAGCGGGTCTGGGCCGCGATGGCGCTGGCGCAGGAGACACCGCTGCTGCTGCTCGACGAGCCGACCACCTATCTCGACATCGCGCATCAGGTCGAGTTCCTGGACCTCTGCGCGCGCCTGCACGAGGAGCAGGGCCGGACGCTGGTGGCGGTGCTGCACGACCTGAACCAGGCCGCGCGCTACGCCGACCACCTCATCGTCCTCCACGAGGGCGAGGTCGCCGCCGCCGGGCCGCCCGGCGAGGTGGTCACCGCCGAACTGGTGACCGAGGTCTTCGGGCTGCCGTGCGTGATCATCGAGTGCCCGGAGACCGGCGGGCCGCTGATCGTGCCCCGCGCGCGGGACCGGATCGGCGGCTCCGACCGGCTGCCTGTGGGGGTCCGGCTGCCTGTGGGGGTTCAGTCCTCAGCGGTCTGAGCCGACCCATCCTCGGCCGAGCCCGCCGGCGCCGAATCGTCGTCCCCTTCCTCGCCGGACGCCGAACCACCCTCCCGCGGCTCGGTCCGGCCCGGCGCCGGTGCCACCGGACCGCCCTCGACCGCCGGCGTCAGCGGCTGTGCCTTCGGATTGCGCCGCAGGAAGGCGACGACCAGCAGCAGCACGCCGAGGGCGACCACGGCGATCGGGATGACGAGCTTGACCAGCGTCAGTTCCGTCGCCGTGGTCTTCGCCTTGTCCACGAGGTATTGCTGGGAGTCCGGGGTCAGCGTGAGGTCCGTGGTCAGCACCGGCATCAGCGCGACCGGCGGCTGGCCGGGCAGCGCGACGTTCAGGATCACCTTCTGCTGGAGGTGCTGCTGGATCGGGAAGCCGACCCGCTTGTCCGCCGCGCCGTCCGCCACCGTGGTGGCCGTGTAGGTCAGCGGGATGGTGTCCGGCAGCGCGGCGACCACGTCGGGGGTCAGCAGCGCCTGGGCCTCCTTGGGCAGGATCGGCAGCGGCGAGGCGGCGAGCGCCTGCGCCACGCTCTTGGGCAGCGCCTGCGGCAGCGTCGCCAGCAGCGTCTTGTCCTTCACCGGGTTCGCGGCGGAGCTGCTGTGGAACGTCAGGGCGCTGCGTCCCTTGACGCTGGCGTCACCGGTGAAGGTGAAGTCCGACGACGTCTGCGTCGTGGGGTCGTAGTAGCGGTAGTCGCCCTGGGGATCGGGCGAGAGCGGCCAGCCGATGGGTATGCCCGAGGCCGGATCGGCGGTCTTGCCGGCCGGCGCGGGACCGGCTTCCAGCGTCTTGCGGTTGAGCGCGTAGACGTGGTTGTCCGGCATCGGCGTGCCGGCGATGGTCAGCGTCTGGTCGTCGGCCACGATGGCGGTGTCGCCGTCGGTGGCGGTGACGTGGATGCGGCGGTCCAGCGTCAGCGGCTGGTTGTTCTTGAACGCGCCGAGCAGATCGCCCTTGGCCACCGCGGCCTGGTCGATGAGGTTCGCGGTGCCGGAGTAGTGCACGGTCATGTCAGTGTTCGAGGGCAGCTTGCTCACCATGGGCGAGACCACCGGTTCGAACAGCGCCCCCACCGCCACCACGACAATCCCGAACACGCCGAGCACGACGGCCGATCGACGAAAAGTCATGGTTCTCCTTGGAGCACTAGAGGGATTGGGACGGCTCGCGGCGAAGGTATCAGTGTCCGTCGACAGTGCCTAGCCGTCCGGTCGAACGGGGGATTTGAGGAAGGCCCGCCCGGCGGTCCGCGGTCAGCAGTCGGCGGGCAGTCAGCGCTCAGCGGTCAGTGGTCAGTGGTCAGCGCTCAGCGCTCAGCGGGCTTGGTCCTGGTCCCCGCCGTCCGGATACACGCGCGTCTCAGTGGCCTTCAACGCCGCCCACACTTCCGACCCGGTCTCCAACCGCAGTGCCGCCGCGGCCGCCGGCGTGATGTCAGCGGTCGTGTTCAACGGTCCGGCCAGCTGAACCCGCAGATGGTCCCCGTGCCGCTGCAATCCGGCCACCGTCGCGGCCCACACGTTGCGCGGGCTGCCCTCCGGGCGCCGCGGGTGCAGGGCCAGGGCCGTCGGCGGGAAGGCGACGAAGGCGGGACCGTCGCAGGGTTCGGAGGTGGTGAGCGTGAAGCCGTCCGCCAGCGTGACCGTGTCGCCGACGGCCCGGCCGCGGAACAGGTTCAGGCCGACCAGGCGGGCGACATAGTCGGTTCGCGGGCGCGCGGTGATGGTGGCCGCGTCGCCTTCCTGCACCACGCGCCCGGCCTCCAGGATGACCAGGCGGTCGGCCAGGATCAGCGCGTCCAGCGGATCATGGGTGACGATCAGCGTGCCGCCCGGATGGTCGGCGAGGTGGTGGTGCAGGTGCGCGCGGGTGTCCATGCGGGTGCCGGCGTCGAGCGCGGACAGCGGCTCGTCCAGCAGCAGCAGATCGGGGCCGACCGCCAGGGCCCGGGCCAGCGCGACGCGCTGGGCCTGCCCGCCGGACAGCCGCCGCGGTTTGGCGTGCGCGTGCTCGGCGAGCCCGACGCGCTCCAGCCATTCGGCGGCGATCGCGCGGGACTTGGCTCGCGACGCGCCCTGGCAGCGCGGGCCGAAGGCGACGTTGTCGAGCGCCGACAGGTGCGGAAAGAGCAGGTAGTCCTGGAACACCACGCCGACGCTGCGCTTGTCCGCCGGGACGAACACCCGCGCCGCCGCGTCGTCGAGGCGGCGGCCCCGGACGGTGACGTGGCCACCGGACACCGGCAGCAGCCCGGCCAGCGCGCGCAGCGCGGTGGTCTTGCCCGCGCCGTTGGGGCCGAGCAGTGCGACGACCTCGCCGGGGGCGATCCGGAGGGCGGCGTCCAGGCGGAAGGAGTCGCGGTCGACGACCAGGTGGGCGTCCAGGGCCGGGGCCTGGTCCCGGGCAGCCGCGTCCGGAGTCGTCATGGCGCCGCGATCCACCGGTCGCGCAGGCTCGTCAGGATCACGACCGACACCACCAGCAGGATCAGGCTCAGCACGATCGCCGACGGCAGGTCCTGCTCCAGCGCGAGGTAGACGGCCAGCGGCATCGTCTGCGTCCGGCCGGGGAAGTTGCCCGCGAACGTGATCGTCGCCCCGAACTCGCCGAGCGCCCGGGCCCAGCACAGCACCGCCCCGGCGACGACGCCCGGCGCGATCAGCGGCAGCGTCACCCGGCGGAACACCGTCCAGCGGCCCGCACCGAGCGTCGCGGCGGCCTCCTCGTAGCGGACGTCGGCCCCGCGCAACGCTCCCTCCACCGCGATGACCAGGAACGGCATCGCGACGAAGGCCTCTGCGACGACCACACCGGCCGTCGTGAACGGCAGCGTGATCCCGAAGGTCGACTCCAGCCACGGACCCAGCAACCCCCGCCGCCCGAACGCCAGCAGCAGCGCCACGCCGCCGACCACCGGGGGCAGCACCAGCGGCACCGTCACCAGGGCTCGAACCACTGCCCGGCCGGGGAAGTCGACGCGCGCCAGCAGCCACGCGAGCGGCACGCCGAAGACCACGCAGAGCGCGGTGGCCAGGGAGGCCGTGAGGAGCGAGAGCTTCAGCGCGTCGAGGATCCCGGGCGCGCCGAGGCGGGTGAGCAGCGTGGACCAGGGGGTGCGGACCAGGAGCCCGGCGAGCGGCAGGACGAGGAAAGCCAGGCCGATGAGGGCCGGCAGCAGGAGGCCGAGCGGCACTCCGCCACCGCCGCCCGGCCGGATCCGCCGCCGGGTACCGCCGGCGGGGCCGGGTCCGGGTCCGGGTCCGGCTCCGGGTCCGGGTCCGGGTCCGGCTCCGGGTCCGCCGGCCCGGCTGACGCGGCCGAAGCCGCCGCCCCGACCACGCCCCGACGGCCGGGGCGCCTCGGCGTCCCCGGCCGTCGCGGCATCAGGTGCGGACCCGCTCATCGATTACGGCCTCACGGCTTCTGGAACCCTGCGGCCGTCAGCACGGAGATCTCCGGCGCGGACTGGACGAACTCCACGAACGCCTGCGCCGCGGTGAGGTTGCCGGAGTGCGCCAGCGCCGCGATCGGGTAGTCGTTGATCGCCTGCGCCGACTCCGGGAACTCCACCCCGTCGGCCTTGTCCTTCACCGACAGCGCGTCGGTCCGGTAGACGAGCGCCGCGTCGGCCTCGCCGAGCGTCAGCTTGGCCAGCGTCGACTTCACGTCGGCCTCCAGGCTCACCGGGGTCAGCTTCACATTGGCCGCCGCGAGCGCCTTGGTCGCGGCCGCGCCGCAGGGCACCTGCGCCGCGCACTCCACGACCTTCACTCCGGGCTTGGTCAGGTCGGCCAGCGAGGTGATCCCCTTGGGGTTGCCCTTCGGCACGGCGATCACCAGCTGGTTGCGCACGAACGTGACCGGCGTGCCGGACCCGTCGCCGGCGTCGGTGACCTGCTTCATGTTGGTCGGCGCCGCCGAGGCGAAGACGTCGGCCGGGGCGCCCTGGATGATCTGCTGCGCGAGGGTGGAGCTGGCGCCGAAGCTGAAGGTCACCTTCACCCCGGGGTGCGCCGCCTCGAAGTCCTTGCCGATCTGGGTGAAGGTGCCGGTCAGCGACGCGGCGGCCAGCACCGTCAGGGTGCCGCTCACCGCTCCGGCGCTGCCCGACGCGCTCGTCGAGCTGCTGGTCGAGCTGCTCGCGGTGGTGGAGGCGCTGCTCGCCGCCGTCGCCGCGCTCGTGGTGCCGCCGGCGCTGTCCTTCGCGGCGGCCTTCGACCCGGTGCTGCCGCAGCCCGCCGCGGTCACCAGCACGGCCGCGCCGGCCAGCGCCGCGCCCAAAGTCCGTATCCTCATTACTGGCTCCTCCCCTTGCCGCCGCCCGCATGCGGCGAACGCTCCACCACGACGGTCGTCGACTTGATCACCGCGACCGCCGCCGATCCGACTTCCAGCCCGAGCTCCTCGACCGCCTCCCGGCTCATCAGCGAGACGATCCGGAACGGCCCGGCCTGGATGTCGACCTGCGCCATCACGGTGTCCTTGACGATCGAGGTGACGATCCCGCGCAGCCGGTTGCGGGCCGAGGACAGCTCCGAACGCTCCTCCGGCCCCTCGCCGAGCGAACGCGCGAACGCCGCGAGCTCCGCCCCGGCGATGACGCGATGCCCGGCGTCGTCCCGGGCGGCGCTCAGCTTCCCGGCGTCCGCCCAACGGCGCACGGTGTCGACGCTGACACCCAGCAGTTCGGCGGCCTCGCCGATCCGATACACGGTCACGCCGGTAAGCCTAGCGCGCAGATGCGAGGGTGTATGACGAGGTGCCCTTGCAGATCCATAACGGAACGCCGCGATCGGGCCGCAACCGCTGTGAGGAGATCGACCGGGATCCCTGGGGCGGTCGCGCCCGGCAAGCTACGCGGTCGCGCCCCGCTGGGCCAGCATGTCCGACATCAGCCGGATCTCGGCCAGCTGGCCGTCCACGATGGTCCCCGCCAGCCGCAGCACCTGCGGCTGCTTGCCCAGACCGGCCTCGGCCTGCGCCATCTGCACCCCGCCCTTGTGGTGGGCGATCATCAGCTTCAGGAACTGGATCTCGGCGTCCTTGCCGTGGGCCGCCCGCAACGCCGTGAGCTGCTCGTCGGTGGCCATGCCGGGCATGAGGGCGCCGCCGGGGGCCATGCTGTGCGCGGCTCCCATCCAGGCCATCGGCTCGGCCGGGCTGTAGACGGGCAGCTGCCAGGCGGCCAGCCAGCCGAGCATCATGCCGCGCTGGTTGGCCTGGGTGTTGATGATGTCGAAGGCCAGGCGGCGCACCTGCTCGTCGTCGGTGGCGTCGCGGATCGTGAACGCCATGTCGACGGCCTGCTGATGGTGGATCGCCATGTCGCGGACGAAGCCCGCGTCGGCCGAGTCGCCGGCCGGCACGGAGGCGGACGACGATGCGGACGACGAGGAACTGCGCGCCAGCGGCCAGGCGCCGGCCGCGCCGACGACCAGGCCGACGACGACGGCGACCAGCACGGCCGTCATTGGCAGTCGGCGGCGGCCAGGAGCGGGAGCGGTGTCGGGATCGGTGTCGGATTCAGGATCGGTGTCGGAGTCGGGAGCGGAGTCGGAGTCGGATTCAGGAGCGGCGTCAGAGTCGGGATCGGTGTCAGAGTCAGGAGCGGAGTCGGGCACAGTTTCGCCAGCTCCATCGGCCCTGGCTTCGCCAGCTCCATCGGCCCTGGCTTCGGCAGTGCCGTCGGCCCCGCTGTCGGCCGTGACCTCGGTCGCATCCCCAGCAGCGGCCTCAGCCGAAGGCCCGGCCACCCCCGACCCCTCCGCCTCCTGGCTCACGCCTTGTCCTTGCCGCCGGTGCACACCGCCCCGGGCTCAGGCGTCTGCGGCCCCTGCACGAACGCCGCGAAGAACTTGTCGACCCGCGGGTCCGACGCGGAGTCCACGGTCAGCTGCTTGCCCCACGCGGTCAGCATGATCGCGCCGGGCTGCCCCGGGTAGGGGCTCATCAGCGTGTAAGGCGTCTGCGACACCTTCGCGGCCAGCGCCTTCACGTCGGCCTCCGGCGCGGCGGCGGTGTAGGTCACCCATACCGATCCGTGCTCCATCGCGTGCACGGCGTTCTCGTTGCGCAGCGCCTTGGTGTAGACCTGCCCGTTGCAGTTCTGCCACACCGGGTCGTGGTCGCCGCCGACCGGCGGCACCTGCCCGTACGCCACCGACGTCGTCACGTGGTTGCGCTTGCTCACCGTGAACCTGTTCAGCCCGGCGATGCCGGAGGTGTCGGGACTGGTGTCCGGCACCGCCTGCGCCGCGCCCTGCGCCGCCGACGCGGCCTTGGAGCCGCCGGAGTCGTGGTTCTGCGCGATCACGATCACGCCGGCCACCACCGCCGCCACCGCCACCGACGCGCCGCTGACGACGGCGATCCGCCGCCGGCGCAGCCGCAGGATCTCGGCCCGCCTGGCCTCGGCTATCTTCGCGCGCCGGTCGGTCGCCGTGGGTTTCGCACCGCGGGGCATGGACTCTCCTCATGATCGGATGTCGGCCAAGTCTAAAGGCCGGACAGACCTGGAGCAGACATCGCGGAAGGTCACCTTCTCCTCACGATGTGACAGGTCGGGCCGGGCCGCCGCGGAGCCCGTCGTCCGAACCGGGATGGCCAAGGCGACTAAGGCAACTACGACAGCACACGACAACGCACGACAGTGGCGGCCGCATTCGATGCCGCGGCCACCACTGTCATCGCAAGCCCTACTGCAATCGCAAGCCCTAGTGCAATCGCAAGCGCTAGTGCCTATGCCCCTTCCCCGCGTAGTGCTTCACAGGCCACTTCTTCGGGGCCTGATCCGACACCAGCTTCGACCCCGTGCACGAACCGGTCTCGCCCGACGGGCACGTCGTCGACGCATCCGTCGCCGCCTCGATGCCCTTGGTCCCGTCGTAGGCGGCCTCGAACGTCCAGTTCTTGCCGTCGTACGGCCAGGCGAGCGGGATCGTCACCAGGATGGTGCCCGGGTTCTCGTCGACCGCGGACTCCGAAAGGTCGGCCCCGGCCAGATACGCGCCGGTGAAGTCCGCGCCCTGGAGACACGTCTTGCTCAGATGCGCCCCCTCGCCGGTCCCGGTGGAGCTCAGGTGGGTGCCCTGGAAATCGGTGTTGACCAGGCAGGCGTAGTCGAAGTTCACGCCGTAGCATTGGTTGTTGGCGATGCTCTTGAACTCCAGCCCCAGCAGGTAGGCCGAGGCGAAGTCCGTGTCCTGGATGATCGCGCCGGAGAGTTTGGCGGCGTCCCCGAACAGATACACGCCGGTCATCGTGGTGCCGGTCAGGTTGGCGTTGCTCAGGTCGACCTCTTCCAGGTACGACTCGGACAGCACGGCCGCGTGGCCGACCGCTTCGTATTCCTGGAGCTGGACGTTGTCCATCCTCGCCAGCTTCAGGTTGCAGTTGGTCATCGACGCGCCGCACAGGTTGGCGTTCGACAGGATCGCGCCGCCGAGGTTGTGGTTCGCCAGCGTCCAGCCCTGCATGAGCGAGGACTGGGCATTCAGGTTCGACAGGTCCTGCGGCAGGCCGTCGATCGTGATGCCGACCAGGTTCATGAACGACCAGTTGAGGCCGATCTGCGAGAAGCCGATGATGCCGTGGCTCAGGTTCGTCAGGTGGGTCGCGTCGTCGGACCAGACCGGCGGGTTGGAGAACGTCGCCAACCGCAGGTCGCAGCCCTGGAAGTTCGTACCCTTCATCTGGGCGCCCGTGAAGTTCACGTCCTTCATGGCCAGGCCCGCGAACTTCGTACTCAGCAGCGCGCAGGAGAACCGCGCGCCTTGGATCGTCTTCGCGACCGAGAAGTCGACGCCGGCCAGGTTCGCCTTCGGCCCGCCGCTGTCGCCGCTGTCGGCGAACAGCGTGTTCGTCAGGTTCGCCTGCGCCAGGTAGGCGCCGGTCATCGTGACCCCGACGAACTTCTGGCCGGTCAGATCGACGTTGTCGAACCGCGCGTTCGAGAGGTTCGCGCCGGTGAAGACAGTGCCCTGCAACGACTTGACCGTCCGGAAGTCGGCAGCGGTCAGATCGCAGCCGGTGAAGTCCACCCCGCTCAAGTCCACCCCGGCGAACTGCGCGCCGTTCAGCTTCACCCCGGCCAGCTTCGTCCCCGCCAGCGAGTAGACCCGGCGGAAATCGGCCCCCGACAGGTCGCTGCCGTGGAAGTTCGTCCCGGTCAGATCCGCCCCGGCGAACTTCGCGTCGGTCATCGTGATGCCCGAGTAGTCCTCGCCGCTGATGTCCACGAACGAGTAGTCGGCACCCGGTGGGACGACGTTGCCGAGCCACTGCCTGGCATGCGCGGCCGACGGCGCGTCCACCCGCAATGAGTAGACGTAGCTTTTCGGCGGCACGTTCGAGGTCGACCAGCCGAAGAACTCGCCTCCGCTCGTTGGCACCCACAGCCCGAAAACACCGTTCGCCGGGCCGTCGATGGCGGAGAAGGAGTTGGTCTTCTCGTCATCGTCGTCCTTGAACAGGAACCGGACCGCCTTCTCGTCCGACGAGCCGCCGGTGGTGCTGCCGAAGCCGTTCGTCTTGACGACGTAGGCGGAGGCGGCGCGTTGAGTGAGGTAACTCTTGGCCAGCTGAGCGGGGTTCTTCGCCTCGACGCCGTCGGGCTGCACCGCGCAGTAGACGTAGTCGACGCTGCCCGAGCCGCCCATCCGGTAGAGGATCAGCGGTTCGCCGTCGCCGAGCGAGCTCTGGAAGGTCCAGAACTTGAACAGGACGTCGTCCTGCACCCGCCACTTGCCGCGGAACGGCCAGGTGGCGCTCATCTTCCGCCGCTCTCGTGGTGGCCGGGGCCGTCGTGGTCGTGGTCGTGGCCATGGCTGCCATGGTCGTGGCCGTCGTGGCCGTCGTGGCCGTCGTGGCCGTCGTGGCCGTCGTGACCGTCGTGGCCGTGATCATGCCCATGCCCATGCCCGCTCCCCACCGGACCCGCCGGATTGACCGGCGCCGGCGGCAGCCACTTGCTCACCGACGGCTGCGCCCGCCCCGTGGTGTCCAGGATCGTCTCGTAGTTCAACGTGTACAGACTCCGCAGCAAGTCCACCGTGAACCGCGCGGCGCACACCCCCTGCGTCATGACCAGGAACGATCCGTCGGGATTGAACAGGTCGACCCAGTACTGGCTCGGGGTGCTGCCGTCCCCGGTGTAGGACAGCACATAGATATAGCCCTTCGACTCCACCGCCAGATCGAGCAGCGTCGTGGACGTCCTGGGCACCAGCTTCATCGTCGGGATCTGGGTGCCGGGGTCGCCCGGATCGGCGAAGTAGTTGACCGGGTTGCCGTACGTGTCGAAGGCCTGCACCCGGTTGTTCGTGCCGGCCTCCAGCACCAGGATCCGACCGTCCAGCGCGGTGCAGATCGCCACCGGCGACTCGATCAGGCCGTCCCGCTGGCCGCTGCCCGCCGCCTGCGTGGCCATCGGCGCTGATACGTCGGGCCGGCCGACCGGCGTCTTGCCGTCGGCCGCCACATCCTTGACCACGTCCAGGATGAAGATCTTGTCGGTGGCGTTGTTGACCCCGACCAGGAAGCCCTGCGGGTGCATCATGCAGCGGTCCATCGGCATCGGGAACCGGCCGTAGCTCTCGTTGTTCCCCGGGGTGAACACCGGCGCCTGCGTGCTGGTCAGCGCCAGCCGGCGCAGATGCACGCCGCCGCCGGGGTTCGTGCCGGGGTCGAACGTGCCCCGGGTCGGGTCCAGGAAGAAGTTCCGGCCCAGACCGTCGTTCGAGCTGGCCAGGTCGTAGTCGATCAGCGGCTGCCCGGTGAAGGCGACCTTCGGGGCGCTCAGGCCCTTGGACGGGTATTGCAGCGCCGACAGGTTCTGCAACGCCCACATCGCATAGTTCTGCGGCGGCTGGTCGGGCGTGTTCGGGGGCAGGTTCAGGCCGGTGGCCTGCCAGCAGTAGCCCATCATCTCCGGGGCCTGCGCCACCGTGATCCCGGCGAGGTACTGGACCACCTTGCCCTTGTCGCCGTAGGGCGGCGGCGTCTTGACGGTTGCCGTCGGCGGCTGCGCGGTCGGCACCCAGCCGAGCTGGTTGACGCCGTTGACGGTCGTCATGCCGATCTTCTCTTCGTGGATGTAGACGCTGTTCTTGTCCAGCGGCGGGGTGTTGCTGTCGATATAGACCTTGAACGCCAGCTGCCCGGAGTCCACGACCGTGTCGATCCAGTCGCTGTTCCCCTGCCCGGACTGCCAGCCGTCCTCGGCGTAGAAGGCGACCAGGACCTTGACGGAGCCGCCGGACGGGAGCGCCGGGAAGGTGACGGTGATGTCCTCGCTCAGCGTCCCCGGCGGCAGGTGGTTGGTGACCACGCCGGCCGTCGCGCCGGTGTCGTAGGTGACGGTGACCGTGTAGTGGTCGTGCTGTTCGGGGAACTCGCTGAAGCTCTCCGACGGTGTCAGCGTCACCTTCAGCTCGACCGACCGGGTCAGGTCGGTCTCGTAGACGAACGGCGATTGCAGCACCTCGACCGTGGTCTGCGCCAGCTCCGCGAGGGTCACCGCGGCGTCGAGCACCTCCAGCGCCAGGTCGACGAACGGGATCGCGTCGGCGATCTCGGCCTCGGTGATCTGCTGGTACACCCACATGCCCAGCGAGGTCGCCGGGCTCAGGAACAGCGGCCCGAACTCGGTGGCCAGGCCGGTCGCGGCGGCGCCGGGGTCCTGCGAGGTCCCGATGTACGCCGCGGTCGCGCCGGTGACCAGGAAGCCGCCGACCGCGCAGGTCGCGAACAGCACGTCGGAGTCGGCCAGGATGGACTTCACAGTCGCGGAGTTGGTGATCGCCGCGGTGGCCCACATCAGGAACACCGGCAGCGCCAGCTCCGCCATGCAGGTCATGACCAGGCCGATCGGCGCGACCCCGGAGTTGTACTCGCCGGTGCCCAGCCCGCCCCACAGGAACCGCACGCTGCTGACCTTGTCCCACACCGGGACCGTGATCCGGGTCGGTTCCGGCGAGATCGGTATGCCGAACACGGTGTCCACCGGCGGCACCATCTTGACGAACTTGTAGTTCGGGTCCGACTCGAACGTGCCCCGCAGGTAGCCGGGGAGCTGCTCGACCCAGTTGTCGGGGAACGGCAGTACCTTTCCGTCGCTGCCGATGTACTGGACGCACGCCGACAGGTGCCGCAGCCAGTGGTTGGTGCACTCGATGGACAGGGTTCCGGTGCCGGCCGCGTCGGTGATCTGGATCGGCGCGGTGGCCGGTGTCTTGCCCCCGTCAGGATCCGGATACGAGAACCCCGCGGAGATCGGGCCCGGCTCGTCATGGAGCATGACCGAGACGGCGTAGGTCAGGCCGCTGACACCGGTGTTCAGCGAGCAGGTGGCCTGCGCGGTGGCGGTCGTGACGATGCTCGGCGAGGCCGGCTTGAACGCGACCGAGTACAGCGACTGCATGGTGTCCGGATCGGTGCCGTTCGGCACCAGGACGCCGGTGAGCAGCCCGTTCGGGTACTTCGCCGAGCTGATCACGATCGACACCTGGCCGTCGGCGATCCGCTGCGGCAGGTCACCGCGGTCGGTGCCGGTCCCGGTGTAGGGCAGCGGGAAGGCCGGGTCGTTGATCGACCAGAGCCCGTTGCCGGTCCAGGTCGGCACGGTCGGCGGAGCCTGGTACTCGATGCTGGAGGCGTCCACGGCCAGGCCGTTGGACGGCGTCAGGTTCTTCGCCGCCCAGTTCCCGGCGTCGGCGTTGGCGGCCAGGTCGAACGACCCGCGCGGAACGTGCCCGTGCGACTGTCCCGGGGCCGGCGCGGGACCGTCCGTCGTGGCGTTGTAGGTCGACGAGGTGACGCCATAGCGCGGGCGCCACAACACACCCTGCAGGGCGGTGTCGCTCTGCGACTCCTTCAGCGCCAGCTGGAGCGGCCCGGTCATCAGCTTCTGAACCGTGGCCGAGGGCACGGTGCTGAGCGCCTCGCTGCCCTCGATCTGGCTGGTGACCAGCCAGGCGTCGCCCTCGATCTCGATCTCCTGCACCAGGGTGCCGGTGTGCTTGCAGGCCTCGGCTATCAGGCTGCTGATGTAGGACGGAGTGGCACCGCCCTCGCTGGTGTCGAGATTGATCAGGTTCTGGTGGTGGTAGAGCAGGGCGATCGCGGCGTCGAGCGCGGTGACGTGGCCGGTGACGTGGTCCGGGAAGGTCGGGATGCCGTCCTTGCCGTCCTGTCCGTCGCCGAGCACTGCCACGGCCTGCTCCCAGGTCACGCCGTGCCGCGCGAGCTTCGGATGCACCTCGCGCGGCAGCTCGGTCCCGCGCCGGCGCGCCTGCTCCGCACGGTGCTGCCGGTACCGCTCGGCGCCGAGCAGTTCGCCCGCCAACGGGATGTGGATCGCCATGTGCACGACGTGGTCGACGACGCGCTCCCCGATCCGCTGCTTGACGCTGACCGAGTTGACGCCGATCGCGTCGGTGTGGAGGTCGGCCGCGACGAAGTGGGTCAGATGCCGGTCCGGGATCAGCCGCAGGACCGGCATCTCCCGCCGGGCCTGGGCCCGCGTGCGGTCGGTGTGCCGCTGGAGCGGCTGCCGGCGGGCGCCGTGCCGGAACGTGAATTCACGCTCCGGCTCCCCCGGATGTGCCAGATGTGCCAGGTCGTAATGCAGGACTCTGTGTTCCGTGGGACGCATGAGCGTACCCCCACCTTCCGTTGAACGCGCCTGGAAAACGGATGTCAGAAAGACCCCATCCGGCAAACACGCACGCCGAAGAACCGAGCGGCCTGGGCGTCGGCTTGCTCGGTGGGCGTGAACGAACGGATCCCCCCTGTGCATCGGTGTACCAGCGGCATCAGAAGGCTGCAATGCACACAGTCAGAGTTCTGTCACCTAGGGGAGTGCTTCCACCTGCGGGATCCGGTCCGTCATTTCGCGCGCTTATTCGGGTCCTGGCCCGCGCGCCGCAGGAGATTGCGCATCATCCCGCCGAAAACCAGGGCGTGAAACGGCGCGACGGCCCACCAGTACAAATGGCCGAACAACCCATGGGGAAAGAACAATGCCCGCTGGCTGTATCTTGTCCGGCCCTTGTCCGTCTCCTCCACCCGCATCTCCAGCCAGGCCAGTCCGGGCAGCTTCATCTCGGCGCGCAGCCGCAGCAGGCTGCCCCGCGTGATCGCCTCGACCCGCCAGAAGTCGAGCGTGTCGCCCAGCCGCAGCGAGTGCGGGTCCCGGCGCCCCCGCCGCAGCCCGATCCCGCCGACCATGCGGTCCAGCCAGCCCCGCGCGGCCCAGGCCAGCGGGAACGAGTACCAGCCGGTCTGTCCGCCGATCGCCTCCACGGCCCGCCACACCCGGTCGGCCGGGATGTCCACCTCGGCCTGGCGGAGGTCGCGGTACAGGCTGCCGCCGGCCCACGCCGGGTCGGTCGGCAGCGGATCGCTGGGCGCGCCCGGCACCGAGGCCGACGACCAGCGGGTCGTCACATTCGCCTCCTGCACCCGGGTCCGCGCCAGCCGCACCGCGTCGTCGAAGCCGACCAGGCCCTCCGGCGGGTCCGGCACCAGCTCGGCGATCCGCCGATCCGCGCACACCACCTCGTGGCGCAGCGACTCCACCAGGGGCCTGGCGATCGACGCCGGGACCGGGGTCACCGCACCCACCCAATGGCTGGACAGACCGGTGGTGAGCACCGGCACGGGCACGATCAGCCGCTTCGGCAGCCCGGCCACGCGGGCGTAGCGCAGCATCATCGCGCGATAGGTCAGGACATCCGGTCCGCCGATGTCATAGACGCCGCCCTCCCCCGACGCCTTCGCGGCGCCCACCAAGTAGCGCAGCACATCGCGCACCGCGATGGGCTGAATCCGAGTCCCGACCCACTTCGGCGTGATCATCGCCGGCAACCGCTCGGTGAGGTAGCGCAGCATCTCGAACGACGCGGAGCCCGAACCGATGACCACCGCCGCGCGGAGCTCGACGGTCGGGATCCCGCTCTCCCGCAGCACCCGGCCCACCTGCACCCGCGAGCGCAGGTGCGCGGACAACTCCGAGGGCGGAGTATCCGGCGGAGCCATGCCGCCCAAATAGATGATCCGCTTGACGCCGGCGTCCTTCGCGGCGCTCGCGAACGTCCGCGCCGCCAGCTCCTCGGTCTGCTCGAACCCGGCCCCGGTGTTCAGCGAGTGGATCAGATAGAAGGCGACGTCGCCGTCGGCCAGAGCCGGCCCCAGCGTCTCGGGCGCCAGCACGTCGCAGCGCACCCGCTCCACCTGATCGGCCCAGCCGTAGTCCCGCAGCCGATCGGGGTCCCGCGCCAGGCACCGCACCGCGAACCCGGCGTCCAGCAGCTCCGGGACCAGACGGCCGCCGATGTACCCGGTCGCCCCGGTCACCACCGCCAATGGTTTCATGACCCCACGACCTCGCCTCGATACCGATATGCGACGATTGTCGATTATATCCGCATCAACCGACGGAGACCCGATGACCGACGCGCCGACCGAGCCGATCGCCGACCGGACCGCCGAGCCGATCGCCGACCCGATGGATTTCTGGACCGAACGCCGCCTCTGCTCCCTGGCGACGGTCCGCAAGGACGGCACCCCGCACCTGGTCCCGGTCGGCGTCACCTACGATCCGCAGACCGGGATCGCCCGCGTCATCACCAGCTCCACGAGCGCGAAGGCCCGCCGCATCCTGGCCGCCGGGGCGCTGCCGGCCGCCGTCAGCCAGGTCGATGGCGCGCGCTGGACCACCCTTGAGGGCGTGGCCCGGGTGAATCAGGACCCGGACGCCATCGCCGACGCCGTGAGCCGCTACGCGAAGCGCTACCGCCGGCCCGGTGTGAACCCGCTCCGCGTCGTGATCGAGATCCAGGTGACCCGGGTCCTGGGAACGGTGAAGGTGCCGCTGCCTACCGCTTGACCAGCGCCCGGCGGCCCGCCTCGGCGACGACCCGAGCAGCGGTCTGCTCCGGAGTCAGCGCCGAGGTGTCGAACCACCACCCGACATCGCCGAACTCCCGCCGCATGGCCGCTTCCAAGCCCTCGTAGCCGTCAAAGAAGAACTGATGATCCGGATGGCGAATCGTATTGCGATAAACGCACGCGTCGATCCCCGGCGAGAGAACGACCAGCAGAACCGGCCGCGGCGCCAACCGGTCCACGATGTCGTCCACCTGCCGCCGATCGGGAAGCAGGGAATCGATCACCGGAGTGAACCCGGCATCCGCGAAGTTCGCCGACAGCATCGCCATATTGCGATTCATCAAATCGATCTGCCGGTTCCACTCCTCCACCGGCTCCTGCCCGAACCCGACCCGCCCGCCGAGCACCAGCCGGTTGATGAAGTCGCCGTCCAGGCAGGCGGCCCGCGGCAGCGACTCGGCGACCAGTCGCGACACCGTCGACTTCCCGGCCCCCGGCATCCCGGTGAGGATCAAGCACTCTGACTTCTCGGCACTGATCACGCCGGTGATCGTGTCCTGCGACACCTTGGCGGGCAAGCGATTTTCGCGGCGGGTGGAGCGGGACCACCGCCCCGCGTGTCGCATATGGGGGCATATCGGCCTCAATGGTTGAATTTCGAGCGTGAGACGTCTCGTACTCCTGCTGACCGGCCTCGCCCTGGTCACTGTCCTGGCCTCGGCCGGTACCGCGGCTCACGCGGCACCGGCTCCCCTCTCCATCACCTACGTCGCACGCTCCTGCGACAACTACAGCCAGGTGATGGCCAACAAGGCGCGCAACAACATCCAGGAGTCCCTCCGCGACCTGGGTCCCGACTCCAATTACAGCCGCAGCGAGGCCGTCTCCGCCGCGAAGGAGCAGGCCGGTACTCCCGCGCCGCCCTGCTCGCCCCTCGTCGGCTGGCGCTTCTCGACCGGGACCGGCTACACCGGCAAGACCGCGGCGACGCTCCAGCTCAGTACCGCCACCGGGCTGATGCGGTCCGACATCGTGACGCAGGGCTCCACCCCCGAGCTCGACGCCGCCGGCAACGACACCGGCCGGACGCTCGCCGGTGCGGTGACCGTGCAGCTCGACCCCGCCGAGCTGGACGCCGCCGGCGGCAACCGGCTCTGGGTCCAGGGCGGCACTCCCTCCGCGCCGCTCAACGGGATGCAGGACCAATACGGCTTCGCCGCGCTGCGCTGCGCCCAGGACGCCGTCAACGGCGACAATGTCGAGACCATCTCCTTCCCCTCCGGCGCGCGCCACGTCTTCTGCTACTACTACGCGATCACTCCCCCGCCGGGCGCGGGTCTGATCACCGTGGTGAAGAAGGTCATGCCGACGGCGAACGGGTCCGGTACCTTCCGCTTCGACGGCAACATCTCCTACGCCGACACCAACAACGACGGCGTCAACGACTTCTCTCTCACCGCCTCCGAATCGCAGGACGGCTCGCAGACCTTCGTCCGCGGCGAGACGCGCCCCGGCGACGAGCCGTGGACCTTCCAGGAGCAGTTCACCCCTGGCTGGCTCCCGCCCACAGCGCCGGACTGCACGCAGACCGCAGCCGACGGCGGTCCGGGCACCAGCGCGATCACCGTGACCAGCGCCGCCGAGGCGTCGATCACGCTGCACGCCGGCGACCACGTGACCTGCGTCTACACCGACAACCGCGCCGCCGGCCCGAGCTTGTTGCAGAAGGTCTCGCTGAACAACGTCGGCACCTTCGGCATCGATGTGCAGCCGCCGCCGGGCTCCCCGCCGCTGGGCATCCCGCCGGTGGTCACCGCGCAGGACGGGGTTCCGGTCACCGTGATCGGCGCCGACGCGGTCCGGCCCGGCGTGTACACGCTCTCCGAGGACCTCCCGGCCCGGGACGTCACCGGCTTCTGGTCGCTCCCGGAGGCGTACTGCGACGGCAAGAAGCTCGCGGTCACGACGACACCGCCGGACGCCGCGCACCCGAACGGCACCTGGCAGGCCTCCTACGACATCGAGTCGCCGGAGAACACCCGCTGCGTGCTGACCAACCACTTCAACCCGGCGGGCACCCTGGTCGTCGAGAAGGTCACCGAGGGGCCGGCGGGCAACGACACCGGCACCTTCCACTTCCAGATCACCGAGCACCCGGCCGACCGCCCCGCCAGACCGAGCGATATGACGCTGCGCGCCACGGCGATCACCACCTCGCCCGACAGCCCGACCCAGGCGCACCCCGACGGCCAGATCCTCGGCCCGGCCGCGACCGGACTGCACGTGGACAGCGCGCTGAGCTACACGGTCCAGGAACTGCTGCCCGCTCCGAACGAGTTCGGGTCCTGGCACCTGGTCAGCGCCGACTGCGGCGGCCGCCCGGCGCGCGTCGAGCCGGTCACCGCCGCCATCGAGGTGCGCATCACCCCGGACCAGCCGCACGCCGCGTGCCTGTTCACCAACCGGTTCGTCGCGCTGACCACGCTGGACGTCGCCAAGTCGTCCAGCGACGACAGCACCCTGCGCCCCGGCGCCGCGCTGCTGTCCCTGATCTGCTCGGACGACACCGCCGACCGCCTCACCCTGGCCGCCGCCCATCTCGCGGCCGCGCTGCGGCAGCACGCGTTCGCGGAGGACACCACGTGCACGGTCGGCGAGACGGCGACCGGCGCGGCGTCCGGAGTCACGGTCAGCACCAGCGCGACGCGCACGGTGGACGACGGCGCCCCGACGCCGCTGGAGCTCGGCTCCGCATTCGAGGTCAAAGCAGGCACACACACCACGATCGCGGTACTCAACACCCTGACGAAGAAGACGGTGCCCGGCGACCCCGACCCGGGCGGCTCGACCCCGCCGCCCACCACCACCCCGCCTCCGCCTTCGAAGCCGACACCGACACCGACACCCCCGCCGGCCAAGCCCGTACCCCCGGCCGCCAAGCCCCGGCCGTGGCTCCCGGCCACCGGTATGGACCTGCGTACAGCGGCCTCCGCGATCAGTCTGACGGTGACCGGCGGGGTCCTGCTGGCGGCGAGCCTCAAGCGGCGACGGGTCCGATAGTCCCGCGCCCACAACCTCAGGAACCCCAGCCGCCCCTAGGGACATCCCCGTAGAACCCACCCGACCAATCCGATCGGCCACCGGCTCCGAATGCATGGCGTCGAAGCGTCATTCAGGAGGTTCCGGTGGCCGATTCCACTCGGTGGCACAACGCCCGCTCCCGTCAGGACGACGCCGGCCGGGCGCGAGTCGCCGTGGTCGGCTCCGGCATCGCCGGGCTGACCGCGGCGTGGCTCCTTCAACGCCGCTATGACGTGCTGCTTTTCGAATCCGATTCCCGGCCCGGCGGCCATGCGCACACGCACGAGGTCGCCGACCCGACCGGGCGCATACTCTCCGTGGACAGCGGTTTCATCGTCCACAACCGCCGCACCTATCCGCACCTCATCCGGCTGTTCGACGAACTCGGCGTCGGCACGCAGCCCACCGACATGTCGATGAGCGTGCGTTGTGAAGGCTGCGGCCTGGAATATGCCGGGGCCAAGGGTCCGCGTGGCTTGTTCGCCACGCCCGGGCAGGCTCTGCGGCCAGGGTTCCTCCGGATGCTGTTGGAGGTGCGGCGTTTCCATCACGACGCGCGCGCCCTGCTGGACGGGTCCGCGCGGCCCGCCGCGTCCGGAGGCACATTAGGCGAGTTCCTCAACGCCGGCGGCTACTCCCGCTTCTTCACCGACCACTTCGTCCTGCCGCTGGTCAGCGCGGTGTGGTCGTCCGGGCGGGAGACCGCCGAACGGTATCCGGCGCGGTACCTGTTCGAGTTCCTCAACCACCACGGCATGCTGGCGGTGACCGGGTCGCCGCAGTGGCGCACCGTGACCGGCGGGTCGAAGACATACGTGGACCGCGCGCTGAAGGACCTGCACGCCGTGCACCTGAGCACACCGGTCCGCTCGATGCGCCGCGGCGCCGACGGTGTCCGGATCCGCGACGACGCCGACACCGTCCACGTCGTCTCGCACGTGGTCGTCGCCACCCACTCCGACCAGGCGTTGCGGCTGCTCGCCGACGCCACGCGCGCGGAGCGGGAGGTGCTCGGCGCGATCGGATACACGACGAACGAGACCGTGCTGCACACCGACGCGCGGATGCTGCCGTCGGCGCGCGCCGCTCGCGGTTCGTGGAACTACCTGCTGCCGTCGTGTGCCCGGAGCGAACGCGCGGCCACTGCGGCGGCCCCGAACCCGGGCGCGAACCGCGCCGTCGTGACCTACGCGATGAATCGCCTCCACCGCATCGAGTCCCCGACCGAGTACCTGGTCAGCATGAACGCCGCCGACCGAATCGACCCGGCCGCCGTGATCGAGCGCATGGTCTACGAGCACCCCGTCTACACGCCCGAATCGGTGGCGGCGCAGGCCCGCCTGCCCGAGCTGACCACCGCGCGCACTGCTTTCGCAGGGGCCTACCACGGTTGGGGCTTCCACGAGGACGGCTGCGCCTCGGGCGTCGCGGCGGCTGCCGCATTCGGGGTGACGTGGTGAACGCGCCGGCGTTGTACGAGTGCCGGATCCGCCATGTGCGGCACGGACCGGTCGTGAACGACTTCACCTACGGGTCCTACCTGTGGCTGGTCGACCTCGACGACCTGCCGCGCCTGCCCGGTCCGCTGCGCCTGCTCGCCGGCTTCCCGGCGGCCGACCATTTCTCGGGCCGCGACGGCTCCGTTCGCGGCGGCGTGGAACGTTTTCTGGCGGCGCACGGGATCGAGCTCAATGGCGGCAGGATCCTGACACTCACGGCGGCCCGGGTGTTCGGGTACGTGTTCAATCCGCTGACCGTCCACTGGTGCCATGACGCCGACGATCGGCTTGTCTGCGTCGTGGCCGAGGTCCACAACACCTACGGCGAGCGCCATGCCTATTTGCTCTTTCCCGATGCCGAGGGCCGTGCGCAGACCGACAAGGACTTCTATGTCTCGCCGTTCCTGCCGATCGAGGGCGGTGTCTATCGGATGCGGCTTCCGGAACCGGGTGAGCGGCTGAGCTTGTCGGTGCGACTGGATCTGCCGGGTGCGGCGCCGTTCGTCGCCAGCGTGCACGGGGTGCGGCGGGCTGGGACGGCGTCGGGGCTGCTGCGGTTGGCAGCGCGGTATCCGTTGGCGCCGCTGGCAGTGGCGGCCCGGATCCGGCGGCAGGGCGTCGCGTTGTTCCTGCGCGGGCTGCCGGTGGTGCCGCGAAGTCATCGAGGGAACTTGCGGGCGGGCAGCGGGGCGGCCTCAGCAGTAGCAGGGGCAACAGCGGCAGCGGCACGGGAAGGATGTGAGCATGCTCGGCGGTAGTGGCTGGTCGTTCCCGGCTGTCTCGGCAGTGAACGCGGCGGTGTTGTTCGTGGTGTTCACCGGTGTTTTCGCGGCGGGCCAGGCGCGGCAGCGCCACCGGTATGTCGATGCGACGTGGGGCAGCGCGTTCGCCGTTGTGGCGGTGGTGACGCTGGTCTTGTCCGGCGGCGGGGATACGCAGCACTGGGACACGGTCCGCAGAGTGTTGCTGGTGGTGTGCACCGTGGTGTGGGGTGTGCGGTTGTCGGTGCATATCGCGTGGCGGGGCCGGGGTGCGCCGGAGGATCCGCGATACGCGGCGATGCTCGCGCGAGCCGGAGGGAACCCGACCTGGGCGGCGTATTCGCGGGTGTACTTGTTGCAGGCCGCGCTGGTCTGGTTCATCTCGCTGCCGGTGCAGGTGGGGATCTTCGTCTCGGGCCATCCGGTCGCCGGAGCGGTGCCGGTGGTGACGCTGATGGTCGTCGGTCTGGGGCTGTGGCTCGTCGGGGTGGGCTTCGAGGGGATCGGGGACTGGCAGTTGGCGCGGTTCAAGGCCGATCCGGCGAACCGGGGGCGGTTGATGACCGCCGGGCTGTGGCGGTACACGCGGCATCCGAACTACTTCGGCGACGCGTGCGTGTGGTGGGGGCTGTTCCTGATCGCGGTGAGCACCTGGCCCGCCGCGCTGACCATCGCCTCGCCGGTGGTGATGACGTGGCTGTTGACGTCCGGCAGCGGCAAGCCGTTGGTGGAGGCGCGGTTGTCAGCGGCCCGTCCCGGTTACGCCGACTACGTCGCTCGGACCAGCGGCTTCATCCCCCGGCGTCCCCGCCGCCCCGACCCTCGGCACCGGCAGGACGTCGGCTGAGCGCCGCCGCGACCGCAGCTGGAGGATGCGAGCGCTGCCGATGCCCGTGGCGACCGCGCCGGAGGTCGCGGCGGCGGCGAGCAGGGTGACGGCCAGCGGGAAGCGGCCGTGCCAGACGAGGAACGTGACTTGGACCGGCTGGGCGTTCTGCGCGATGAACACCACAAGGGCGATCGCGATGACGACCGCCGCGCAGATCGCGATCCAGGCATAGGCGGTGCGGGTCCGGTACGAAGCCTGCTTCGCCTTCCGCTGCGGCTTCTCCATGACCTGCGTCTTCTCGGCAATCCGCGTCTTCTCCACGACCAGGGTTCGGTCCCGGATCGGAACGGGATTGGCCGGCGGCCGCCATCGGCCCGAAGTTCACCCGCAAGAAGTAATAACGTCCCTCGAAGCGGTTCCAGATCGGACCAATCCGAAACCGCCGGTGCGTCGAACCTATTACGTGCGGAGAGACCTGGAAGACTCGGCCCGGCAGCCTGCCGCCGTGGGCATCGACCACTGGAGACGACAGCCAATGCTCGGACGTTCCGGCCCCAAGAGCGACACCGCCGAGGCCGTGGCCACGCTCGAGTCCTGCCTGCACCAGGTCGCCCTCGGCGACCGCGGTGCCTTCGACACCGTCTACCAGCAGCTCGCCGGTCCGGTGTACGGAGTGGCGCGACGGGTGCTGCGGGACCCGGCGCAGGCCGAGGAAGTGGCGCAGGAGGTGCTCGTGGAGATCTGGCGCACCGCCGGCCGCTACGACCCGGCGCGCGGCACGGTCCGGGCGTGGGCGCTGACGATGGCGCACGCCCGCGCGGTCGACCGGGTCCGCTCGGTGGACGCCAGCAACCGCCGTGAGGCGCGGGTGGCGGAGATGATGACCGAGCCGCCGTTCGACGACGTCGTGGAGGCCGTCGAGGCGCACCTGGACCGGCAGCGCGTCCGGCACTGCCTGGAGACCCTCACCGACCTCCAGCGGCAGTCGGTGACGCTGGCCTACTACGGCGGCTACACCTACGCTCAAGTCGCGCGGCTGCTGGAGACGCCGCTCGGCACCGTGAAGACCCGCCTGCGCGACGGCCTGGCCCGGCTGCGCGACTGCCTGGGGGTGGGAGCATGACCGCCATCGACCCGGAGATCCACGCCCTGACCGGCGCCTACGCCGCCCACGCCCTGGAGCCGGCGGAGCAGGCCGCCTTCGAACGCCACCTGGAGCGCTGCCCCACCTGCCGCCAGGAGGTCGCCGAGCTGCGCGAGACCGCCGCCCTGCTGGCCTCCGCCGCCGCCGAACCGCCGCCGGCCCGCCTGAAGGCCGCGGTCGACGCGCAGATCGCGGTGACCCGGCAGGTGCCACCGATCGTCACCGCCACCCCGGCCCCGGCCCCGGATCGCGGCGCCGGCCGGCCCCGGCGGCGCTGGGTCACGGCGCTGGGCTGGGGCCTGGCCACCGGCCTGGCCGCCACGGTGGCGGTCCTCGGCGTCCGCGTGGCCGATCAGCAGAACCAGCTCGACCAGGCCAACCAGCGCGACGCCGCGATGGCGGCCCTGCTGGCGGCCCCGGACACCCGGGCCGACTCGGTCCCGGTCAGCACCGGCGGCAAGGGCATGGTGCTCGCCTCGCGCAGCCACGACGAAGCGGCGATCGCGATCAACGGCCTGACGAAGCTGCCCGCGGGCCAGGCCTACCAGCTGTGGATGATCGGGCCGTCCGGGACCCGCTCGGGCGGCGTGCTGCCGACCGGCGACAACGGCACCGCCGGATCGGTGCTGGCGCGCGGCCTCGGCGACGCCCGCACCATCGGCCTGACCATCGAGCCCTCGGGCGGATCGGCGCAGCCGACGACCACGCCGATCATGCTGCTGCCGATGCCGGTGTGAGGGCGGACGGCGTCCAGGAGCGCGGGGTGAGGACCGGCTGATCCGGGGGGGGCGGCGGCCGGTCGGGCTGCTGAAGGGATCGGTCGAGCCGGACTGCCGGTCGAGCCGGGCTTCCGGGCTTCCGGGCTTCCGGGCTGTCGGTGTGCCGAGGTGCGGGCTGTCGGTGTGTCGGGCTGTCGGGCTGCCGGTGTGCCGATCGATTAATCGGTCGGCAGGTCGGCCGGTCGGACCGGTCGCTAATATCAGAGTTCTGTCTAGATGCGGCTTCCGCAGCGAGGAGACTCTGGCCATGACCCACGATCGCGAGCCCGACCGCCGTTCGTTCCTGCGGGCCGTGGGAGTCGGTGCCGCCGTTGTCGGCTTCGACGCCGGATCGCGCGCCTGGGCGACGCAGGCCGGTGCGGACGGCGGGCTCGGCGCCGAGCGGGTTCCGCATCTCGACGGCACGTTGCTCACCGATCCGGCGGCGCTGGCGCCCTACGCCGACGACTTCGGCCATCTCGTCACCGGCCGGACGCCCAGTGCGGTGCTGCTGCCGGGCTCGGTCGGCGACATAGCCGCGATGATCCGGTACTGCGGGCCTCGGCGAATAGACGTCGCGCCGCGCGGTCAGGGGCATCAGTGCTTCGGGCAGGCGCAGGTGAAGGCGGGCTTGGTCATCGACATGGGACCGCTGCACGCGATCGCCGTGGACCCGGCTCGGCGCACCGTGGAGGTACAGGCCGGCGCGGTGTGGAGCGCGGTGCTGGACGCGTGTCTGGCGCACGGCCTCACGCCGCCGGTGTTCACCGACTACATCGAGCGGTCGGTCGGCGGCACGCTGTCGGCCGGCGGCCTCGGCGGCGCCGCGCAGCATCATGGTGCGCAGGTCGACACCGTCGTCGAGCTCGATGTCGTGACCGGCACCGGGGAGGTCGTGACCTGCTCGGCGCACCGCCACGCCGAGCTGTTCCACGCCGCGCGCGCCGGGCTGGGCCAGGTCGGGGTCATCACCCGCGCGGTGTTGACGCTGGTGCCGGCGCGCGCCCGGGTGCGCAAATACACGCTCACGTACGCGACCGTCGCGGAACTGACGGCGGCGCAGCGGCGGGCGGTGCGGGACGGGCGCTTCGACTGGCTGGAGGGCGCGGCGGCGGCGCTGCCCGGGGGCGGTTGGCAGTATCAGCTCGAAGGCGCGGTCTACTACGACGCCGCCGCGCCGGACGACCAGGCGCTGATCGGCGACCTGGGGTTCCAGGGCCCGCCGGTCGTCGCGGAGTTCGACTATCGCGGGTTCGTCGACGACCTCGCGCCGGCCATCGCGTATCTGAAGGCGTCGGGCGAATGGTACGACCCCCATCCCTGGTCCGACCTGCTCCTGCCGGACGCGGCCACCGACGCCTACGTCACCGCGGCCATGGCCGGCCTGACGCTCGCCGACGTCGGCCCCAGCGGCGTCATCCTGCTCTACCCGATCCCCCGGGCCCGCCTGCGCACCCCGCTGCTGCGGACCCCGGACTCGGATCTGGTGTTCCTGTTCGCCGTCCTGCGCACCGCCGCGCCCGATCCGGGCGCGCTGCCGGCGGCGGCGATGCTGGAGGCCAACCGCGCCCTGTACCTCCAAGCGCAGGCGTTCGGCGGCACGATCTATCCGGTCGACTCCATCCCGATGACCGCTGCCGACTGGCGTGTGCAGTACGGGGATCAGTGGTCCGCGTTCCGCGCCGCCAAGCACCGCTTCGACCCGCACGGCATTCTCACTCCGGGTCAGGGGATTTTCTCGCGGCCAGCAGGATAGGGCCGCCCGGCACGGTCGGGAACCGCCGGTCGTCGCCGAAGCCGGCGGTCCGCAGCGCCTCGGCGGCGCGGTCGGTATCGGAGGCGGAGTTGCCGCCGTTGAGGTATCCGGTCCAGGCCGCCACGGCCTGCCGCAGCGGGTCGGAGAAGGCCTGGTGGGTGCCCGCGACCAGCCATCCGCCGGGCCGCAGGGCGGTGTGCAGGCGCGGCAGCGCGGCGGTCAGCGCCGGGCCGGACAGGAACGGGATCGGGAGCCAGACCAGGTCGTAAGCGTTCTGCTCCGAGATGTCGCCGACGTCCTGGAGCCGCACGGCGATCCGGGCGGCGGCCTCGGGACCGGCCTGCTCCAGCTCGGCCTTGGCCAGGTCCAGGGCCCGCTGCAGGACGTCGACGCCGACGACCTCGGCCGCCGGGAACTCCGTCGCCAGGACGACCGCGAGCGCCGCCACGCCGGTGCCGACGTCCAGGATCCGGGCTCCGGCGCGGGCCAGGCGCTCGGGCAGCCCGGGCAGGGCCGGGACGACGCGTCCGGCGATGGCCCGGCCGGTGGCGGCGGACGCGCGGCCCTGGTTCAGCAGCACCTCGTCGCTCTGCTGGGCCCAGCGCTGCTCGGCGCCGGGGATCTGCTCGGACTCGGCGGCGTCGAGGGCCTGGCGCAGACCGCTCAACCGGGCCGCGACGACGCTTCGGCCGGTCGCGGGGTCGGCGGGCTCCAGCACGGGATGGACGGTGAAGCCTCCGGCGCCGCGCCGCACGAGTCCGGCGGCTTCCAGCACGGCCGTGCGTTCGGGATTGGTGGCGAGCACGTTCTGGAGCGGGGCCGCGGTCGCGTCCCGGAGGGTGCCGATCATCGCGGCGAGCGCCCACGGCGCGGACTCCAGGAGCTGGGTAGGGTCGGTGTCGAAGTCTGGCACGCGGCCATCCTCCGGCAGCCGCCGCCGGCGCGCATCAGTCACTTGACGGACCGCTTCCCACCCCGGCCCCGCTGGTGCGGAACCCGCGCTCCCGCGCGAGCGCCGAACCGGTCACCCCGGACGGATAAGTTGTGGCCATGTCACCCTCTTGGAACGACCAGCTGGCCGACGCTTTCAGTATCCTGCTCGGCCATCCGCTCTCCGATCACGACCCGCAGGCTGAATACGCCGCCTACTACAGCGGCAACTTCCTGAGCGAATCCGAATTCAACCGCGAGCCCGTCTGGCTGGAACCCGAGGCGCTGTCCGGCGAGGCCGTCCTCGACGACACCCCGTTCCTGCTCTACGACCAGGGCGAGCCGGCCATCGAGCTGTCCGCCGCCGGCTCCCTGTTCGAGATCTGGGATCCGGACGGCCGGCTGCCGGCCGCTCTGCACGCCGACCTCGCCCCGGCGTACTTCAGCTCCTCGCACGCCCGCACCGGGCTGATCCGGGGCCGCGATCTCGGCGCCGTCCTGGCCCGCCACGACGCGGCCCTGCTCGCCGAGGCGCCGGGCACCTGGTCGGTCTGGCAGGCCCGGATGGCCTCGGACGGCACGCTGGTCGACGCCCTGCGCGCGGCCGTGGGCCTGGGCACCGGCCCCGACCTGGTCGCGGAGTTCGACGGCGAGGC
Source organism: Catenulispora yoronensis (assembly GCF_039531695.1). Taxonomy (NCBI): domain Bacteria; kingdom Bacillati; phylum Actinomycetota; class Actinomycetes; order Catenulisporales; family Catenulisporaceae; genus Catenulispora; species Catenulispora yoronensis. The sequence continues at coordinate 35,485 of NZ_BAAAQN010000020.1, read as the reverse complement.
GGAGGAGGAGTGGGAGCAGGCCCTGGCCGCCGTCCCCGACGAGCGTCTGCGCAACCACCTGAAGCTCGCCTGCCAGGACGGCTGGAGCGGCGAGGGGCTCGCCTACGCGGGCAGCGAGCCCGACGGCGAGCCGATCCTGGAGGAGCAGGGCTGCGAGACCATCGCCGCCTGGGAGGACGGTTCGGGCCAGGTCGACATCAGGGTTCTGCGGTTGAGCGAGCTCCTCGCCGGGCGCGTAGCGCGCTGAGGCTGCCGAACGCCGCGCGCCCGGCGATCGCGCCCGGCGATCGGACCCGGCGCGGATCAGCCCCCTGAGTGCCGATCGCCCAGGACCTCCGCCAGGACCCGGGGATCGGCGTAGTCGCGGAACGAGGCGATGAGGCCGTCGCGGATCCGCAGGATCTGGACGGACGTGACGCTGAACGAGCGGCCGGTCGTGGTGACGGCACCCTTCGTGCGCATCTCCACGACCACCACTTCGGGGTCCTGGGTCTGGTGGAGCTCGGAGATTTCGAAGTCCTCCAGCCGCATCGGAGAGGACATCGCGCGGCGCGCGTACTCCTGGATGGCCGTTCTGCCGGCCACGCGCGCCGGGGCCTCCGGAGTCCCCGAGAACGGCATGTCGATCACCGCGTCGGGGGTGAACAGCGCGGCGAAGCCGTCGGCGTCGCCGGCGAGGATCAGGTCGCGGCGGCGGGCCAGGAGGTCGGCGGGCGTGGTGGACGGCATGAGGTTCTCCCCCTCGGTCGGTTCATTCAACGCTTGTTCAATGAACCAGCGTAGGTCCGGCCGCGCGCTCGGTCAACGCTCGTAGAATGAACGGATGGCCGACCCCCAGCCCCCGTCCCGCGCCGAACAGCGCCGCCGGACCGAAGCCCGCATCCTCGACGCCGCGACGCGCACCTTCTTCGACGTCGGCTACGAGCGGACCACGATCCGGGCCGTGGCCGCGCTGGCGGAGGTGGACGCCGGGCTGGTGATGCACTACTTCGGGTCGAAGCAGGACCTCTTCCGGCGCGTCATCGACGCCGCCCCGGTCCCCTCGCTCGATGCCGGCCCCGGCGGGGCGGCCGAGGCCGTCCTGGCCGGACTCGCCGACCGCCTGACTAACGAGCCGGTCGCGTCGCTGACCATCCTGCGCTCGATGCTGACCCACCCCGAGGCCGCCGGCGCCGTCGGCTCCGCCGCGACCCGCTACCAGGCGACCATCGAACGCGCGATCCCCGCCGAGGACGCCGACCTGCGCGCGGCCGTCATCAGCGCCGTCGTCCTGGGCGTCACCATCTCCCGCCACCTGCTGAAGACCGACGCCCTCGCCGACGCCGACCCCGAGCACGTCATCAGCCTGCTGCGACCGGGGATCGAGGCGCTGGCCGGCTCCGGCCCCGGCTCCACCGACCGGCCGGGCCCCACCGACCGGCCCGACCCGCCCGACGCGGATCGCTAAGCACTCGCCCAGAGCCGCTACCGGCATCCGAGCCGTGCCGGCCTCAAGGCCGAGACGGCTCGGAACGCGCGGCGGGACCGGAATCGCAAGGCCGCGCTGACAGTGGGAGCGATGTCAGCGGCCGCGGCGGGTGCGATCACGGCGTATCGGACGATGCGCGGCTCGACGCGCTAGGTGCGTGGTGCGTACAACCGGCTCCGAGGATCAGCCGATGCCGGTGACCTGGAGCGCCGTGGTCCAGTTCGTCCTGATCGCGCTCCGCGCGGCGGCCAGGGTTATGCGGCCGGAGCACACGGCGTTCTTCAGCTTGGTCTCGACCCCGTCCTTGGTGCTGGCGGTCGGGCTGCCGTAGTACGGCTCCGGCCACAGGTTGGACGGGTCGCGCGGCGCGCCGCCGAGCTCCAGCGGCACCAGGTGGTCCTCCTCGTAGTCGGCCATGCTGGTGTCGCTGTATCCGTAGTCGATGATGCCCTGCGCCTTGAGCGGGTTGGTGTACGACGTCGGCGGGCGGACGGTCGCGGTCCAGCCCGAGACGCAGATCGTGGAGCCGATGGTCGACTGGGTCACCGACGGGTTGTAGGCGCCGGGGGTGCACGCCGAGTCCGGGAGCGGCAGGCGGGAGTGCGAGCAGGTGCTGGCGTGGGCGGTGGCGGCGGTGGACAGGAGCAGGCCGCCGACGGCCAGGGCGAAGGCCGATCCGGCGGCGGTGGTGCGGGCAGCGGTGGTGCGGACAGCGGCTGTGCGAGCAGTGCCGGTGCGGGACAGCAGCGAGCGCATGGGGTCTCCTGGGGGGGGTGGAGTCAGGGGGGACACAGGTCCTGGCGGACCCCGGCCGTGCCGCCCGGGGTCGCCTGTCATGACAGCACCGCTGCGACCCCGTGCACAGGGATCGGCGGGTGAACTTTCGCAGCGTTTTGCGACTCCGGAGCCGGTCGCGGACAAGAACTCCCCGGAGCGCGCGAATAAATGGTCTGAGTACCTTTGCCGCAGCCCAGGGCGCATTAGGGTCCACAGCAGTCGCAGGAGAGTGAGGACACCCCATCATGGCGGGCTTCGACCCCAGCCCGATCCGCCGACTCGTCGAGCTGATCTGCACCGATCCGGACCTGCGGGTGGTCACGGAGGACGGCCGGATAGCGCGCCCTGTTCAACCTCCGGTCTTCGAATCGCTGCCGCACGCGGAGAAGGTGTGCCAGGCCGCGGTGAAGGTGGTGGAGGACGGCACCGGGACGGTGTTCAACGTCTCGTTGTGCGACCTCTCGGTGTTCCGCGTGGAGGCGCCGCCTGCGCCGGAGTGCTCACGGCCGAGGGCGGCGCCGGCGCGGAAGCTGGTGCGGCAGTCGGCGTAGCCCTTGGTGCGCCTGCGCCGTACGGAAGCCGATGAGCCTGGTGGAACGCATGGATGCCTCCCTAACCGTGGATGAGCCGGGGTGCGTGCGCTGCTTGGCCCGTCGGCCGGGGTGGTGCCGACAGGAGCGATCCGCGACTTGGTATAGACCTGTTGGTCTATACCTCTGGGGAGTCTGGCAGCGCCATGGCGGACATGTCGGCAAAGTCTGAGTAAAACCTCTGATTCACCGGCTCGGAACCCACGCCAGGCTCACGCCTGACCCGCGCCGGGCCCGCACCGGACGCCGGGCGGCCGCCGATCAGGCCCGCCCCGACCGCCGTCCGTCCGCGCACGCCGAAGCGCTCGGCCGGAGGACCTCCGGCCGAGCACCTCAGTACCCTGCTGTGCCTTGCTGCCCTACTATCGTGAACCCGTGGTCGGGCCCGGACCGCGACCGATCGTCCCAGCCGTCTCAGTCGTCCGAGTCGTTCGACGGGATGAAGGCGCCCGGGACCTGGTCCGGGGCGTAGATCTTGTCCTCGCCCGGGTACGGCTTGGTCCACCCGCTCGCCTCGTACCAGCTGTAGTGGTTCATCTGCTGGGGGTTGGCGAAGTCGGGCCGGGCGGTGCCGCCGGTGGTGTGCTGCTGCGACAGCCAGGTCTGCCACTGGGACGCGACCTGCTGCTCGCCGGCGGGGATCGTGGTGGTGGCGGCGTTGCCGACGGCGGCCGCCTTGGCGGTGGCCGGCGCGGCGGCGGCCGCGGCGGCCGGAGCCGGGGCCGGGGTGTCGACGCCGCAGCTCGGCGGCGTCTTCAGACCGCCGGTCAGCGAGGTCTGGTTCGGCAGCGCCGTGAACGGCGTGTAGTCCGGCTTGTCGGTGAACGCGGTGGTCATCGGCGTGGCCGCGGCGTCCATCTGGTTCATCGGGTGGACGCCGAGGATCTGCTCGATGGTGCGGACCATCGTGATCTGGCTGTAGTAGCGGCTGTCCACCACGCCGTGCTGCGCGTAGGGGCTGATGATCTGGATCGGGGCGCGGTGGCCGTCGACGTGGTCCAGGCCGGCCTGCGAGTCGTCCTCGACGACGAAGATCGCCGAGTCCTTCCAGTACTGGCTGTGGGTGATGGTGTCGACGATCTGGCCGACCGCCAGGTCGTTGTCGGCGACCTGGGCCGGGCCGTTGGCCGGCCCGCCGGTGTGGTCGCTGGACAGCCAGAACATGTTGAGGTTGGCCGGGCCGTTCTTCAGGAAGTCCTGCTGCCAGATCTGGGCCCGGTAGATGTCCGGCACCGAGGTGTCGAACTTGGGGAAGCCGGGGACCGAGACGTTGTTCAGCGACGGGATCGGCGAGGAGGACACCAGCGGGTACTGGGTCGCCGAGCCGGTCGCGGCCATGGTCTTGGCGTCGCAGTACAGGTTCTGCCAGGTCGCGTCGGCCGGCTTGGTCAGGAACTGCTGGAACTCGCCGAAGTCGCGCACGGTCTTGCCGGCCGCCTGCGCGCCGGACCACAAGGTGCCCGAGGCCTGGTGGCCCAGGGCGTCGTCCTCGGTGTCGTAGCTGCGCTGGTACTCGCCGGCCGAGGACTCGGTGTACTCGGGGTTGTCCGCCTGCATCAGCCAGTTGTGGCCCTCGGCGGAGTTGGTGCCGGTGTCGTAGGTGTTGTCGTACAGGCCGAACTGCTGGGCCAGCGCGTGCTGGTTCGGCGTCACGGCCTGGCCGTACTGGGTCAGGGTGGGGTCGCCGTTGCCGCGCGCGTCGTCGCCGAAGACCTGGTCGTAGGTGCGGTTCTCCTTGACGATCAGGAAGACGTGCTTGATCGTCGAGGGGTCGCCGATCCGCGCCGGGACCGGGACCGGGGTCTTGTTCCCCTTGCCCTTGGCGTAGGTGACGGAGTTGTCGGTCCAGCCGTTGTACTGGAAGACCTTGTCCGTGTAGTTCTTGATCGCGCGGTCGTCCGGCAGCGTGAACTTCTGCAGGCTGGACGTGGTGTCGTGGGTGCCGTGGCCGGCCGCCACCACCGGGCGCAGGGCGTCGATGCCGCGGGTGTTGGACACCAGCACCTGGTTGCCGACCGTGGTGATCTCGGTCGGGAAGTAGTCGGTGGGCAGCAGGCCGATGTAGCGGGCCGGCTCCTTCGCCGAGCTGAAGCGGTAGACCGCGACCGCGTTGGCCCGGCCCAGGGTGACCAGCAGGCGGCCGTCCTTGGTCAGGGTCACCGCGTCCGGCTCGTAGCCGACGGTGGCCTGCGGCCAGGGCTGGGTCTCGATGGTCTGGACGACCTTGTCCTTGGCGGTGTCGATGACCGAGACCGTGTTGGAGGCCGTGTTGGTGACGAACAGCGTGCCGCCGGAGGCGTACACCGCGGTCGGGTGCAGGCCGACGGTGATGCTGCCGACCGCGGCCGCGGCGTCGGCGGTGTTGATGACGCTGACGGTGCCGGAGGTGGCGGCGCCGGTGGCCGGGTCGGCCGGCACCTGGGTGCCGTAGGAGTTCAGCGTCTGGTCGGCGGCGGTGGCGACCCGGCCGCCCTCGTTGCTCACGTAGAGCTTGCTGCCGACCAGCACCAGGCCGCGCGGGGCGTTGCCGGTGTTCCAGCTCTGCTTGATGGTGCCGGAGGCGACGTCGATCGCCGCGACCGTGTTCTGGCCGTTGACCGCGACATAGGCGGTGGCGCCGTCGGCGGTGAACACGATGCTGCCGGTCAGCGCCAGCTGGCCGGCCGCGGTGGCGGCGATCTTGATGTCCACCGGGTTGGCCAGCGTGCCGTCGGCGTTCACCGAGAACTTGGTCAGGCCGCCCTGGCGGCCCAGCAGCAGGGTCTTGCCGTCGGGCGAGTAGGTCGGGGCGGTCTGCCCGACGTCGTTGCCGCTGATCTTCAGGTTCGCGGTGGACCCGCTGCCGACCACCTGCTGGACCTGCCAGCTGCGCAGGTCGACGATCACCAGCGCCGCGCCGCCGTCGGCGACGGTGGCGGCCACGTGCGTGCCGTCCGGGCTGACCGTCGAGGCCATGATCTTGCCCTGGTTGACGACCAGGCGGGTGCCGATCGGGTTGATGTACTGGTCGGAGGAGATGACCTGGCCCTTGTTGGTCAGCTGGCCCACCTGCTGGGTGCCGAGCTGCTTGGTCGAGGCCGAGCCGATCGTGGCACCGGTGAAGACCAGGGTGACCGTGGCCACCCCGGCCTTCGCCAGGCGTCCCCGGCCGGTCGCGGTCTCGGCCGGATCGACCGTCTTGCCGGTGGGCTTTCTACGGCGTTGCACTTGCATGGATTGATCCTTCGGGAGTGGTTGGGACCTAGTGCGAAGGAAGGAGGTCGACGTTGCCGTCGAACTGCCACAACGGGTTGGGGGCGTCCCCGTCATGGGTTTTCAGCAGGAAGTAGCCGTTCACTTCCTTGGGTCCGTCGCCGTCGGCGATGTAGCGCCCGTTGGCGGTGACGTCGAGTTGGTAGATGGCCTGGCCGGTGATGGCGACGTTCGGCACGTGCCAGCTGACGACGCAGCGCCAGTCGTTCCCGGGGCCCTCGGGCGCGCTCAGCCCGTCGGCCTTGGTGCACGCCGCCGAGGCCGCCAGCTGCGCCTCGGTGACGGCCGGCCGGTGCAGCTCGTCCTCCTGGAGCCGGTACAGATGAGCGAAGTTGACCGCGAGCGAGTTCTGGAGCTTCTCCTGCGTGATCCCGGACCCGGTGCCGCCGCCGGCGATCGCGACCACGCCGACAGTCGCCGCGAACAGCGCGGCCAGCGGCGCGACGCCGAGCGTCAGCACCCGGCGCCCGGCGTTGTCGACGGTGAGGTTGGTGAAGTCGCGGCGCAGAAAGAGCAGATAGGCCAGCGCGGTGGCGACGACCGCCCAGACCAGGCTGACCGCGATACCGATCAGCAGCGGACTGAGTTGCTGCGGATCGGTGAACAGGCCGTTCCAGGAGATGAACGCGTAGCCGGGCAGGGCGAAGCGCACGGCCACCGGCAACGGCAGCATCTGCGCCAGCTGCATCGCCAGCGCGGCGACGGTCGGCAGCAGCAGGCCCATCGGCGAGCGGCCCAGCGCGACCGAGCCGAGCAGGCCGATGGCGGCCAGCGCCAGGGTCGGCGCCAGGACGCTGAGCCAGGCCAACAGCACCTTGGCGGCCGCGTCGCCGCCGACGAGGCTGTGGCCGTCCAGCCCGATCAGGGGCTTGTCACCGACGGCGAGCAGGCCGCCGACGATCCCGGACAGCGCCAGGCCGACCACCAGCAGCAGGATCACGGTCACCGCGGCGAGCGCCTTGGCCGCGAAGATGCGGCGCGGCGAGCGCACCGCGACCAGCAGATGCCGCCAGGTGCCGAGCCGGTCCTCCGCGGCGAAGACGTCGCCGGCGACCAGCGAGGTGAGCAACGGCAACGCCCAGGTCCCGGCGAAGCCGAGCACCACCAGCGGCCCGGACCACCCGGAGGCGTGCATCCACCGGCCGAACAGCGTGTCCGAGGGCAGCGTGCTCTGCTGCTTGATCGCCACGACCGCGAGCCCGGGACCGAGGAAGCAGGCCAGCACCAGCAGCCGAACCCGCCACGGCGAGAACAGCTTGACCAGCTCGAACCGATAGGCACGGGACACCGGGACCGGGCGGGACTCCGCCGGCGCGGCGTCGGCGACGGGAGTCTGGTCGAGGGTCGCGGTCATGAGGCGTCGTGCTCCTTGGCTCGCTCGGCCGGATCCTTCTGGCCCTGCTCGGCAGAGTGCGGCTGTTCCGGCTCGGCCGGGGGCTGCTGCTCTTGCTCGGCAGAGTGCTGCTGACCCTGCTCAGCAGGAAGCTGCTGATCCTGCTCGGTCAGCGCGAGGAAAGCCGCCTCCAGCGGCGAGACGACCGGCGCCAGTTCGCGCACCGCGATCCCGGCGCCGACCAGGCGGACCACCAGTTCGTCCAGCGCCGGCACCAGGGCTCGCACCACCACGACCTCGGGGTCCTGCCGTGTCCCGGCCGCGCCGGGCTCGACCACGGCGATGCCGGGCACCTGGTCGGCGATCCCGCGGGCGGCCAGCGGATCCGGTGTGCGGACCCGGTATTCGAGCTCGCGGTTCTCGGCGGAGAGCTTGGCCAGCGGCCCGGAGAAGACGACGCGCCCCACGGACAGGATCGTCACCTCCGAGCACAGCGCCTCCAGGTCGTCCATCCGGTGGCTGGAGAGCACCACCGTGGCGCCGTCGGCGGCCAGCCGGTTCAGGACGCCGTGGACGTGCTTCTTGCCGGCCGGGTCCAGCCCGTTCGCCGGCTCGTCCAGGACCAGCAGCCGCGGCTTGGTCAGCAGCGCCGCGGCCAGCCCGAGGCGCTGGCGCATGCCGAGCGAGAACCCGCGCACCTTGTCGTCGGCGACCTCGGTCAGGCCGACCTGGTCGAGCGCTTCCTCCACGCCGGCGGTCCGCACGTCGCGGTGCCGCAGCCTCGCCAGCGCCGTCAGGTTCTGCTTGGCGGTCAGCGCCGGGTACAGACCGGGTCCGTCGACGAACCCGGCGATCCCCTCGGGCGCGGCCAGGGCGCGCCCCACCGGTCTCCCTAGAATCTCCAGGCGGCCTTCGTCCGCCACGGCCAGACCCAGCAGCAACCCGAGCAGCGTGGTCTTGCCCGCCCCGTTCGGCCCGACCAACCCGTGGATCTGGCCCCGCGCCACATCCAGGTCGACCCGGTCGAGCGCGACGACGTCCCCGAAGCACTTGGTGATCCCTTGGCCCCGTACAGCGGTAGTCGTCTCCATGAGCCCCTCTTTCATTCAGCCCTGTGGAACGTAGGCAGGTCATGTGACATGCGTGCCTGCGTAGGTTGAATGCTCAGAGAACGGAAGAGGACTGGCTTACGCCGCGCTCGCGAACGGGGTGGACCGGTTACCCAGAGTTCTTAACCACCAGGATCACCACCGCCAGCACCAACACACTGAGACCGGCGCCGAGCAGCATCAGCGGGCGCTCGCGGGTGCGGGACGCGTGGCGCGCGCCGCCGTCGTCAGTGTCCGCGGGCTCCGGCGGGACCAGGCCGTCGTCCGTGGACCCGACGATCGGCACGCCCCCGCCGGGGGTGTCCGCCGACGGCACCGGCGCGGGCATCGGCCCGAGGAACAGCGAGGGGCTGCGCGGGGATTCGCCGAACACCGCCGGGCCGACCTGCCCGACCCGGCCGGACAGCTCGCGGCGGACCGCTTCCAGCAGCTCCCGGGCCCGTTCGGCGCTGACCCGGCGTTCGGGGTCCTTGCGCAGCAGGCCGAACAGGACCCGGTCCAGCGGCCCGGCGTTCCGCGGCGGCTCGGGTTCCTCCAGCATCACCGCGGTGGAGGTGGCGATGAGGCTGTCGCGCCGGAACGGGGACCGGCCCTCGACGGCGAAGTACAGCGTCGCGCCGAGCGAGAACAGGTCGGAGGCGGCGGTCGCGGCCTGGCCGCGGGCGCGTTCGGGCGACATGAACTCCGGCGTCCCGACCGCGATGCCGAAGGGCGTCAGCGCGGTGAGGCTCTCGCCGTCGGGGGCGTCGCCGGAGGCGAGGCCGAAGTCGGTGAGGATCACGCGTCCGTCGGAGGCCATCAGGATGTTCGAGGGCTTGACGTCGCGGTGGTGGATCTGGCGGGCGTGGCAGGCGCTCAGGGCGTCGAGCACGGCGAGCCCGACGCGGGCCGCCTCGCGCGGGCCGACCCGGCCGTCGGCGGCGACCTGCTGGGCCAGGGTCCGGCACTGGACCAGCTCCATGACGATCCACGGCCGGCCGTCGTCCTCGACGACGTCGAGCACCTGGATGATGTTCGGGTGGTGGGCCACGGTCACCGTGTGCAGGGCCTCGCGCCACGCGCGGGTGAGCCTGGCGCTCTTGTCGGCGTCGGGCAGGTGCGTCGCCAGGCGCACCTCCTTGACGGCCACGGCCCTTGATTCAAGCTCGTCCTGTGCCTCCCACACGTCCCCCATCCCGCCGGATCCCAGCTTGCGGATCAGGCGGTATCTGTTGTCGACGATCCGGATCGGACCGGAGTCCGCCATGAGCTCGCCCCCCTGACTTGCTCTGACTATCGCAGTGCGCGACAACGTACTACAGGGTTCTGTTTCCGTTGGCGCATTGGACACAACTGGCGGCTACCGGCCCTCCACACCGCGCTACTGCAGCGGCTGTCGCAGGCGGCTGACAAAGTCCGCCGGGAACAGCGAGCGCCCCGGGGCCACCGCGACGTTGCCCTTCACCGCGGTCCGGGCCCGGGTCGCCTCGGTGAGGAACGGGGTCTGCGCGGCGTCGTCGGGGATGAACACCGTCTGGCCGCGGTGCAGCCCCAGGTCGGTGCCGACGACGACGCAGCCGGTCCGCACCTCGGCGAAGCTCTCGTCGCTGGCGACGCCGATGGCCAGCGGGTCGTGCAGGAAGCCGTGGTCCCGGCCGGTGAAGGTCAGGTAGGCGTTCAGGTAGTCGCGCAGCAGGGCGGCGGTGAGCCGGGCGTGGTCGGTGCCGGCGGCGTCGATCTTGGCGACGTCGTCGGCGGTCAGCGGCGCGTGGTGGGTGACGTCCAGGCCGACCATGGTGTACGGGATGCCGCTGGCCACGACGAGGTCCGCGGCGTCGGGGTCGGCCCAGATGTTGAACTCGGCCACCGAGGTGATGTTGCCCGGCACGAGCGCCGCGCCGCCCATGAACACCAGGTGCGCGACCCGCCGGGCGAACTCCGGGTCCAGGATCAGCGCGGCGGCGATGTTGGTGAGCGGCCCGGTGGCCACGACGGTGAGTTCGTTCTCGTATACGTGGCTGAGGCGCAGGAGTTCGAGCGGCGCGAGGCTCTGCTGTTCGGGGACGGCGGAGTCCGGCAGCTCGGCGCTTCCCAGGCCGCTCGCGCCGTGGAAGTCGCCGCCGATCGGGACCCGGCTGATCGGCCGGCCGGCGCCCCGGTACACCGGCACGTCGTGGTCGATGCCGAACGCGGCGGCGAGCGCCCGGGCGTTGCGGAAGGTGAGGTCGACCGGAACGTTGCCGCCGACGGCCGTATAGGCGAGCAGCTCCCATTCCGGGCGGGCCAGCAGGTAGTGCAGCGCGGCGGCGTCGTCGAGTCCCGGATCGCTGTCCAGAACCAGTGGCCGTCGGGGCATCGTGCGTTCCTTTCGTGGATCCCAGGCTTCTGCGACAGCCTAGTGACGCGGTCCGCACAGCATGGCGCTGCCCGGGATTAACCCGCGCCCGCCGTAGTGTTCCTGCGTAGCGGAAGCTGTGAGCGCTGATCACCCCCTGAGGAAGATCTGAAATGTCGAAAGTATGGTTCATCACCGGCACGTCCAAGGGCTTCGGCCGGGAGTGGGCCGAGGCCGCGCTGGAGCGGGGCGACCGCGTCGCCGGCACCGCGCGGGACCTGGCCACGCTGGACGCGTTGGCGAAGCAGTACCCGGACACGTTCCTGCCGCTGCGGCTGGACGTCACCGACCGGGACGGCGACTTCGCGGCGGTGCGGCGGGCCGCCGAGCACTTCGGACGCCTCAACGTAGTGGTCAACAACGCCGGCTACGGGCACTTCGGCACCATCGAGGAGCTGACCGAGGCCGAGGTGCGGGCCCAGTTGGAGACCAACCTGTTCGGGGCGTTGTGGGTGACGCAGGCGGCGCTGCCGATCCTGCGGGAGCAGGGTTCGGGCCACATCATCCAGGTGTCCAGCATCGGCGGCGTCAGCGCTTTCCCGGGCATCGGCGCCTACCACGCCTCGAAGTGGGGTCTGGAAGGCTTCTCGCAGGCGCTGGCCGGGGAGGTCGCGCCGTTCGGCATCCACGTGACGATCGTCGAGCCGGGCGGCTTCAGCACCGACTGGGCCGGGCCGTCGGCGGTCCGCAGCGCCGAGCTGCCCGCGTACGAGGCGTTCTGGGCTGCGGACCGCGAGCGCCGGACCGGCATGCAGCGCGGCAACCCGTCGTCGACGAGCCCTGCGATCCTGAAGATCGTGGACGCCGAGCAGCCGCCGCTGCGCGTCTTCCTGGGCCGCACGCCGCTGTCCACGATCGAGGCGGACTACGCCTCGCGGCTGGCGACGTGGCGGGAGTGGCAGGACGTGGCCGTGGCGGCGCACGGCGAGGACTGAGGGTACTGACGAGGGTGCCGACTCACCCCATCACGCGGATGGGCCGGCCGGCCCGGAAGGCGGCGATGTCCTCGACGGCGCCGCCGTAGAAGGTCTGGTAGAGCTCACGGGTCACGTAGGCGATGTGGCCCGTGAGCACCGCGTTCGGCAGCGAACGCAAGGGATGGTCGGCCGGGAGCGGCTCGGTGTCGTAGACGTCGAGCGCGGCGGCGCGGATCCGCCGCTCGCGCAGCGCGTCGACGAGCGCGGACTCCTCGACGATCGGCCCGCGCGAGGTGTTCACGAAGATCGCCGAGTCCTTCATCAGCGCCAGGTCCGGCGCGCCGACCAGGCCGGTGGTGCGCGGGCTGAGCACCAGGTGGACGGAGAGCACGTCGCTCTCGGCGAACAGCTGTTCCTTCGTCACCGCGCGCGTGCCGTGCTCGGCGGCCTTCTCCGCGGTGAGGTTCTGGCTCCAGGCGATCGTCGACATCCCGAACGCCTGACCGATCCGGGCGACCTTGGATCCGAGGTTGCCCAGGCCCAGCAGGCCGAGGGTCTTGCCGTGCAGGCCGGTGCCCAGGCCCAGCTGCCAGCCGCCGGTCCGCATCGAGGCGGTCTCCTCGGGCAGGTTCCGCGCCGCGGCGAGGATCAGGGCCCAGGTGTGCTCCACGGTCGGCGAGGCGTCGTATGCGGTCCCGCACACGGTGACCCCCAGGCGCCGCGCGGCCGCGAGGTCGATGGCGGCGTTGCGCGGCCCGGTGCTGACCAGCAGCCGCAGGTTCGTCAGGCGTTCCAGGACCTCGGCCGGGAAGCGGGTCCGCTCGCGCATCACGACGACGACGTCGAAGTCGTGCAGGCTGCGCACGACGTCGTCGGCGTCCCGGAACGGCACGGTGAACACGGCGACGGCGGCGTCCAGGGAGTCCCAGTCGGCCAGCTCCCGGGCCACTTCCTGGTAGTCGTCGAGGATTGCGATCTTCATAGGGGCAACCATAAGGGAAGCCTTCCACGCGGTCCGTCGCGGCGAACCGGCTGCCGAACTGGGTGAGGAACCGGGTGCCGAACCGGCTACCCCTAGACCCCGGCCAGTCCGGCCGCCGTCGCGAGCACCGGCTCCAGCCGCCGCACCGCCTCCAGATGGTCCCCGGTCCAGATGATGCGGACCCCGGTGGCGGTGGCCTGGCCGTCCGGGTCGTAGAGGTCGCGGCGCACGGCTTCGGCCAGGCGCACGGTGGTCCGGTGGTCGGAGGGCTGCGGCTCAGGCACGGCGGCCCCGCCCTCCAGGCCCTCGGCCAGGTTCTCGTACCAGCGCAGGATGCGTTCGGCCAGGACCAGCAGCTCCTTCTGGGCCGCGGCCCGGTCGGCGGCGGGCAGCCCGGTCGGCGAGCGCCGCCACAGCTCCAGCACCGCGTCGGCGGCCAGCCGCAGCACGACGACGCCGGTGACCAGGGTGGTCATCTCGCCGAGCGGGACGGCTTTGGACCCGCGCTCCGCCAGGTAGGTGCGGAAGGCGTCGTCCAGGCGGCGGGCGGCGGCGGCCGCACGGCGGCCTTCCTGCGGGGCGTCGAGGGCCGCCGGGCCGGTGCCGCAGCAGGACACCGCGTAGTCCACGGCGCCGACCAGGTAGCGGGCGCTGTCGGCGTAGGCCTCGGCCAGGGCTTTGCTGACGGCGGCGGCCGCGCCGCGCGGCCAGAAGAACAGTCCGACGACCAGGCTCACGGCGCAGCCCAGGGCGATGTCCTCGATGCGGACGTAGATGAGCGACAGCCCGGCGGGCTGGGAGATGTTGAACAGGATCACCAGGGTGACGGTGAACGCGGCCTGGCCGGCGGCGAACGAGATCGCGGCCGGGACGATCCCCGCGACCAGCACCGCGAGCGGGAGCAGGAGCCACAGCACGGGCCGATCGTGGCCGATGATCTGGAGCAGCCCGGCGCCGAGGACGGATCCGGCGACGGTGCCGCTGATCGCGCGGTACGCGTTCTGGCCGGTGTTCAGGGCGTTGGAGCGCAGCACCGACAGCGTGCCGAGCATGACCCAGAAGGAGTGTTCGACGCCGGTGCGGTCGGCCAGCGCAGTCGCGATGCCGAGGCCGACGGCGCCGCGGATGCTGTTGTGCAGCCAGACCGAGTGCGGTTCGAGGTGGGCCAGGGCGCGTTCGCGGGCGCTGGCGAAGGCCCCGGTCGCCGACTCCGGTTCGCGGCCGAGGAGCCGGTCGGTCCAGCGGCGGCGGTCGGCGGCGCGGGCGGTGACGATGTTCTCCGCGACCTGGAGGACGACGAAGGCGACTTCCTGGGCCCGGAAGGACACGTCCAGGCTGTCGATGAACCCTTCGACGCCGACGCCGGTGGTCGTCGGTTCGGTGCCGGTGGTCGTCGGTTCACTGCCGTGCGCGACGGCATCACCGGCGGCGCGCGGAAGCGGCAGCCGGATGACGGCCCGCTCCTCCATCACCGTCAGAGCGCTGCGAAGCTCCTGCGCCGCCTGTCGCAGCCGGTCCACGTCGTGGCGCGGGTTCTCCAGCAGGTCGGCGGACAGGTCCAGCACCTCGGCGGCGGCGCGCCGCACCGCGACGGACTCGGCGTCGGTGGTCAGGTCGTCCTCGTCCTCCGGCCCGGACTCGGCCAGGATGGCGGTCAGCCAGGTGAGTTCGTCGACGAGGCGCACCAGGGCGCGCGATCCGGTCGACAGGCCGGTGGGCCGGTAGGGGGTCTTGAGGAAGATCCCGCGCAGGGTCCTGGCGGTGGAGACCGTCTCCTGCGCGCAGTCCACGCACTGGACGAACGTCCGGCCGCCGACCTTGGCGCTGTAGTGCTGCGCCTCGGCGCGCAGCTGTCCGGCCGCGGCCCGGCAGACCTGCGCCGCCGGCCGCGCGAGCGGGAACTCGAAGGTGCTCGGCCACAGGAACGTGACCGCGAGCATGGCCGCGCCGGTGGCCAGCAGCACACCGAACAGGCGGTCAGGGATCTGCGACAGCGGCGCGGCCGTGGACACCGGCAGGATGAAGCCCAGCAGCAGCGCGGTGGTGGCGCCGGCCAGCACCGAGCTGACCACGCCGGAGAACAGCACGGCGAAGCCGACCAGGACGGTGGCGCCGACCGCCGTCCACACCGACTGCGCGGCCAACGATCCCAGCACCACCAGCACGATCCAGGCGGCGCCGAGCGCGGCGTGCGCGCGCAGCCGCTCCACCCGGGTCCCGGAGAAGTCGACCAGCAGCAGCATCGCGATGGCGCCGAACGCCGCGAAGCTGCCGGTGACCGGCGCGTGGAAGACCTGCGAGCACAGCGCGAACAGGGAAGGCATCACCAGCGCGGTCCGGGCGGCGCGCCGGGTGGCGGCGTAGCCGGGGTCGCGGGGGCGCAGCCAGGCCGTGAGCTGTCGCAACGGGTTCACGTTCACATACCTCACCGGGGTCGTCGGCGGATGGCCGCGGGGAATCGGAACCGTTCTCACACCGGCTCGACGCTGTCGATCCGTCGCCGTTCGAAGACCAGCCGCACCGCCGCCGAGCCTTCACCGACCGCGGTGGCGACCCGCTTCACGCTCCCGCTGCGCGCGTCGCCGACGGCGAACACCCCGGGGATGCTGGTCTCGAAGGACAGCGGCGCCCGGTGGTCGGACCGCCACTCGCCGTCCAGGTCGTGGCCGGTCAGCAGGAACCCGTCGCGGTCCTTCACGACCTGGCCGTCGAGCCACGCGGTGCAGGGCATCGCGCCGATGAAGACGAAGACCGCGCTGACGTCCAGATGCGAGTACTGATTCGTGACGCGGTCCACGATCTCCAGCCCGGTCACCGACGTCCCGGCCCGCAGCGCGACGGCCTCGGTCCGGACGTGCACACGGATCCTCGGGTTGGAGCGGACGGCGTCGATCAGGTAGCGGGACATGGAGTGCTCCAGGTCGGCGCCGCGGACCAGGAGGTGGACCACGCTGGAGGTCCGGGTCAGGAACAGCGCGGCCTGCCCGGCGGAGTTCGCGCCGCCGATGACGGCCACCGGCTTGTCCTGCGAGCGCCGGGCCTCCGAGACAGTCGCGGCGTAGTGCACGCCGTTGCCCTCCCAGGCCTCGATCCCGGGCACGTCCAGGCGCCGGTACTCGGCCCCGGTGGCGATGATGACGTCGCGGCCCTTGAACACGCGGCCGTCGGCGCAGGTGACGTAGTGCACGCCGTTGCTGGTGGCGAAGTCCGTGACGCGGGCGTTGCGGTGCAGCCGGACGCCGAACTTCGCGGCCTGGACCATCCCGCGGCCGGCCAGCTCGGCGCCGGACAGGCCGGCGGGGAAGCCGAGGTAGTTCTCGATCCGCGAGGAGGTGCCGGCCTGGCCGCCGAACGAGGCCGAGTCGACGATGGCGGTGGCCAGCCCTTCGGAGGCCCCGTACACCGCCGCCGCCAGGCCGCCCGGTCCCCCGCCGATGACCAGCAGGTCGCAGACGTCGTCCTCGGGCTCGGCGGCGGTCGGCGGCTCGCCGAACTCGGCGGCGAGGTCGGAGGGCTGCGGGTTCCGCAGCAGCGGACGGCCGGGGATGATGACGATCGGCAGATCGGCCACCGGCACCCGCAGCTCGCACAACAGCGCCTCGGCCTCCGGCTCCTCCTCCAGGTCGAGCCAGTTCACGCCGGTCCGGTTCAGCGAGAAGGCTTGGAGCAGGGCTCTGCACCGCTCGTCGTAGCGGGAGCCGATGAGCGTCAGGCCCGCGCCCTTGCGCAGCAGGTTGGCCCGGCGGTCCAGGAACGCCCGGAGGATGTGCTCGCTGAGCTCGGCGTCCTGGGCTATCAGGGTCTGGATGGCCGCCAGCGGGACCTGCAGCACCCGGCCGGCGGCGCGGGCCAGACCGGTGAAGCGGGCCCGCTCACCGGTGATCATGCCGATCTCGCCGAGGAACTCCGCCGGACCGTAGGCGGCGACCACGCGCTCGTGCCGGCCGCCGAGCCGGTCCACGACCTCCGCCGCGCCTTCCAGGACGACGAAGAAGTCGTAGGACGGGTCGCCGGCGGTGAAGAACACCTCCCCGGACACGACCTCCCGCTCCAACCCGACCGCCGCAAGCCTCGCCAACTGGCGCTCCGTGAGGAGCACGGGAGGTGCGAAGCCTGGGTTCTTCTCCATCTGTGGTTTTCCTCCACCTGGGCGATGCGCGCGTTCGTCCGTAGTGAGGACAGTCTGCTTCAGTTGTTCGCAGGCCGCATCGTATGTATGCGCGAGTGATCAGGATGTGGGATGGGCGGGCGACCCGGGGTCGGTCCCCGAACGGTCCGCAGCCGGTCAAGCAGGTGGTAGCGCGGTGGTGAAGTCGCCGCCGAGGTAGCGGACCTCGGGATCGTCGGGATCAAGCGGTTGATCCGCGAACCGGTCCCGGAACCGCTCGGAGTCGTCCTGGGGGTGGTAGCCGAGGCGCCGGGCCGGGCCGAGGTCGCACCAGCCGGTACGGTTCGCCGAGGCCCCGAAGACCAGTTCGAAACCCAGGTCGGGGGCGGTGGCCAGGGCGTGGAACAGCCGGACGGCGTCGGCCGGGCTGAGCCAGGTGTCGAGCATGCGGCGGGTGTGCGGCTCGGCGTAGCAGGCGCCCAGGCGGGCGCACGCGACCTGGAGGCCGTGGCGGTCGTGGTAGTAGGAGCCGAGGGCCTCGCCGAAGACTTTCGAGACGCCGTAGAGGGTGTCGGGCCTGGGCCGGGCTCCGACGCCGAGCTTGGTGTCCGTGAAGTCCGCGCGCTCGTAGTAGCCCACGACATGGTTGGTGCTCGCGTAGACCACCCTCGGCACGCCGGCGCGCACGGCCGCGTCGAACACCTGGTGGGTGCCGTCGATGTTGGCGTGGAGGATCGCGGCGAAGTGGTCTTCGACCGGGATGCCCGCCAGGTGGATGACGACGTCGACGTCGGCCATCGCGGCTTCGATCGCGGCGGGGTCGGTGATGTCGCCGATGATCCACTCGACGGCGTCGGAAACCGGGCCAGTGTCCGGGTCGGAGTCCGGCTCTGCTGGCGTCACCAGATCGAACCCGCGCACGCTCCAGCCCAACGCGGCCAGCCCGCCGCGCAGAATCGTCCCGACCCCGCCCGCCGCGCCGGTGATCAGCACCCGGCCGGGCCGCGCCTGCTCGTCCACCACGTGCCACGTCCTCCCTCACCACTGGCCGACCGGGCAGACAGCCATCCGACTGATGGCACGGGCGGCTCCGATGTCCGATCCTTGACCGGTGCCCGCTTAGACGGCCACCGGACTCAGGAAGAGGTACCCATCATGACAACCATCGGACTCGGCGGCATCGAGATCTTCCCGCTGGCGCTGGGCGGCAACACCTTCGGATGGACCAGCAACGAGGCGACCTCGGAGGACGTCCTGGACGCCTTCACCGCTGCCGGCGGCACGCTCGTCGACACCGCCGACGGCTACTCCGCCTGGGTGCCCGGGAACCACGGCGGCGAGTCGGAGACGATCATCGGCGCCTGGATGGCGAAGCGCGCCAACCGCGGCGACGTCGTGGTCGCCACCAAGGTCAGCTCCCACCCCGACTTCCGCGGCCTGGCCCCCGACACCGTCGCGGCCGCCGCCGACGCCTCCCTCAAGCGCCTTCAGACCGACTACATCGACCTCTACTACGCCCACTTCGACGACCGGAGCACGCCGCTGGCCGAGACCGCCGCCGCCTTCGACGCCCTGGTGAAGGCGGGCAAGGTCCGCGCCATCGGCCTGTCCAACTACAGCCCCGAGCGCATCCGCGAATGGTTCGCCGTCGCCCGCCGCGACGGCCTCACGCTGCCCGTGGCGCTCCAGCCGCACTACAACCTGGTGAAGCGGGCCGACTACGAAGCGGGGATCGCCCCGATCGCCGCCGAGGAGCAGCTCGCTGTGTTTCCCTACTACGCGCTGGCCAGCGGTTTCCTGACCGGCAAGTACCGCACCAAGGACGACCTCCAGAGCTCGGCGCGGGGCGGGGCGGCCGCCGGTTATCTGTCCGACGCCGGCCTCGCCGTGGTGGACGCGCTGCACACGATCGCGGCCCACCATGGCGTCGAACCGGCCACCGTCGCCCTCGCGTGGCTGCGTCAGCGCCCGCAGATCGCCGCTCCGCTCGCGAGCGCCCGCGTCGTGGATCAGCTGCCCGCCCTGCTGGCGTCCGCCGGGTTGGAGCTCGACGCGGACGAGGTCGCGGAGCTCGACGCGGTGTCGGCACGAGTCGAGCAGTAGATCGGGCAGTAGATCGGGCAGTAGATCGGGCAGTAGATCGGGCAGTAGGTCGGGCAGTAGGTAGAGCAGATCGAGCAGTAGGCCGAGCAGTAGGCCGGAATCGGCTCGACAAAGGCGCACCCGATCCGGAATGCTGTCGGGTGCGCCTCCCGGTGCGCAGGAAACGGATACTTCGTATCTATAACGTCCCTAAGGTAGGGCAGGGTCAGAGTGCTTCGTCGCTCTGATCCGGGCCTGAGAGCTTCGGCTCGTGCTAACCAGGCGAAAGCCCAGGAGCGGAATCCGTCTCCGACCGGTTCCCTCGGGAACGCTAGATCTCGGGAGGCGTGTTGTCGTCCAGCCCCAGCCGCTCGACCACCGCAGCCATCGCCTCGGGCGTGCGAGCCGCGATCGACAGGCTCCCGTTGGCGTCCGGGTCGTCGGGATCCGTCTTGTGGTTCAGGACCACGTCGGGACCGCCGCGAAGCTGGTTGGCGCCGAAGTCCTGCCACGTCAGGAATCCGAGCGACGGGTACGCCTCGTCAAGGCGAGCGCGCTGGTCGTCGGTCAGGGTGCTGTAATCGGCGATGGTGTGCTGCGCGACAGCCGCGGCGTCGAACACGCCCGGATCGCCCTTCTCGGGCTCGGCCCGCAGTGTGGAGAGCACGTGCTGCGCCGAGAACGGAATGTTGACCATCGCGAACGCCAGAGCCCACTCCGTGATGCTGCGAGCGGTCAGCTCCATGCACCGGGGATCGTCGGGGCCGTCCGCGAGGTCCTCGGCGAGCTCCCACTCCGGGCGCGCGTAGTTCAGGACGTAGACCGGCGGGTCGTCGTCCTTCATGGCGTCGGACTCCCGGTATCCCCAACTGAAACAGGCCTCGTACTCGGCCATGAATATGCCGTGGAACGGCGGGATCACGTCCTCGGCGATGTCGTGCTTGCGCAAGTAAAAGACGGTGCGCGCATCGGGGTAGCGGCACGGCCGGTCCATCGGATGCGTCCAGTACAGGAACGGCATCTGGCTGAAGGAGTTCTCCGCCAGCGCGTACCACTCGTTGATCGCCGGCGGCACCACCGCGGCGTACCCGTAGTCCTCGTCGGCCTCGTCGAAGCCCTCGAACTCCTCGTCCTCGGGCTCGGAGTCACCGGTCATGTCCGCCGGCGGCCACTCCGTCCGCGGCTCCCAGACATTCCCCGCCCCGACGAACCCCCACTCCCGCTGCACTTCACGCAGGAGATCCCAGCGCGCGGCCCGGTCCTCGCACGCGGCGAGACGGCCGGCGAACCCGCTGTAGTCGATCATCAGTGCATGCTACCGATCATCGGCCCCTTATCCGACATCGAGCAGTCGGCGTTCGACCCGTCCCGTCTCCGCGTCCCGCAACCGCCGATGGATCGCCAGCGACTCCGCCAATCCCGGCCGCGCCAGGTCCGCACGGCCTTGCCGCCAATGGCTCACGCCGATCCCCTCCAACGCGCGCGCCTCCTCCAGCGGGGCCCCGATCGCTTTGGCGATCTCCAACGCGGACTCGTGATGCGCCCGCGCCTCACCGGGATCGCCTCGATCGTCGGCGAGGAACCCGATCATGTTGTGGGCCTCGGCCTGCCCGGCCCGGTCGTCGAGCGCTGTGAAAAGGCTCAGCGCCTCGACCATGTGGCTCCGGGCCTCGTCCAGCTTGCCGAGCTTGCGGTCCACGGCACCCCGGTGCAGCAGGACGTGCGCCTCCCCGGGGCGGCTGCCCATCGCCCGGCACAACGCCAGTGATTCGGTCAGCAACGCCGCGGCCGCCGTCGCGTCGCCGGTGGCGAGGCGCACACACGCCAACTGGAACAGCGCGTTGGCCGTCCCCAACGGCATCGTGTCGGTGTGCAGCAGCTCCAGCGCCGAGGTGAGCGCTTCGGCGGCGGCGGCGTAGCGGCCGGTGAGGCGCTGGACGTAGGCCATGTCAATCAGGGCATTGGCTTGCCCGAGCCGGCTGTCGATCGCGCGGAACAGCCCCAAAGCCTGAAGATGCATCTCCTCGGCGTCGCCGTACCGGCCCATCGACTGGTTCAGGTCGCCGAGATGCGCCAACGCGTTGGCCTGCCCGCGCCGGTGGCCGACCTCCCGGTACAGCAGCAACGCCGTACCGAGGTTCTCCGTCGCGGCGGCGTACTCCCCCAGCATCTGCTGGATGTGGGCCCGCGTGACCAGCGTCTGCGCCTGCCCGATGCGGTCCCCGAGACGCTCGTACAGCGCGTGCGCCTCCCGGAGGTCCGCCTCGGCGGCGGCGTACTCCCCCAGCACCCGCCGCACATCGCCGACCTCGGCGAGCGCCCAGGCCTGCGCCGCCGGCTCGTCCATCGTGCGGTACATCTCCCACGCCTGCATCAGGTCCTTCTCGCCGTCGCGGAAAGCACCCAGATAGCGTTGCAGGACACCGCCGCGCAGCAGCGTCGCCGCCTCGCCCCGCACGTCGCGCGTTCGCCGCGCCGCCGCCAGGGCGAGCCGGTTCAACGTCCACGCCGGTCCCCATTGGCTCCGTCCCCGCAGGAACTCGTAGAAGGCCGTCGCCAGCGCCACAATCTCGGCCGGATGTTCGGACGCGGCCGCTTCGGTCAGCGCCAGTACGTTGGCCGACTCAGCAGTGAACCAGGCCACTGCCTCCGCCTCGTCGCGCAGCGGCACGGCGCCCCGGGCCCGGCGGTCGACCGACAGCCGCTCCAGCAGCCGCGGACGGTCGGCGTGGCCGCCGGGCGCGAGCAGCCGGTCGGCCGCGACCGCCGTGGCCAGGTAGTGGTGCAGCAGCCGCCGCACCGCCGACTCCCGGGTCTCCAACTCGTCCACGGTCGCCAGCGACCGCGCGTGCTCGCGCAGCAGATCGTGCATCCGGTACCGGCCCCGCACCGGCTCCTCCACCAGGTGCCGCTCCTCCAGATCCCGCAGCGCCAGCCACGCCTGCGCCGGTTCCACGCCGCTCAGCGCCGCCGCCGCGTAGGGCTCGATGTCGTCGCCCGGCGGCAGCCCGAGCAGCCGGAACAACCGCTGCCGCTCCGGGGCCAGGTCGCGATAGGAGCAGGCGAACACCGCCGACACCGAGACGTCCTCGGCGCTGAGCGCGGTCATCCGGCGGTTCGCCTCGGCCAGGTCGGCGACCAGGTCGGCGGTCTGCCACACCGGGTAGTGCCGCAGGCGCGAGGCCATCAGATGCACGGCCAGCGGCAGCCGTCCGCACAGGCGCACGACCTCCCGGACCCCCGGGTCGTCGGCGCCCACCCCGGCGCGCGCCGCGCGCACCGCGAACAGCCGCGCGGCGTCGTCGGCGCTGAGCACGTCGAGTGTCACCGGCACGGCGTCGTCCAGCGCCATCAGCCGGCGCCGGCTGGTCAGCAGCACCAGGCAGCCGCCGGCGCCGAACCCGGGCAGCAGCGGCCGGACCTGGTCGCTGTTCGCCACGTCGTCGAGCAGGAGCAGCATGCGCTTGCCGGCCAGCCGTGCGCGCCACAGCCCGGCGCGCGCCGCCGGATCGGCCGGGATCCGTTCCGGCGGGACGCCGACCTGGAGCAGCAGCGCGGCCGCGGCGTCGGCGGCGTTCATCGGCTGCGCGCCGGGGGTGTGGCCCTGGAGGGCGAGGTGGAGCTGGCCGTCCGGGAACTCCGGGGCGAGGCGGTGCGCCAGGTGCACGGCGAACGCGCTTTTGCCGACGCCGGGCATGCCGTCGATGCTGAAGATCGGCGCGGTCGCGCCGGGCGAGGACCGGTGCGCGGCGGCGGTGGCGACGGCGTCGAGCAGGCCGGCGGTCTCCGCGTCGCGGCCGGTGAAGCCGGTGATGTCGCGGGGCAGGTTGGCCGGGGTGGGCGGGGGCTGGTCGGGGTCGTCGGCGGGAGTGGGTGCGGGGGCGGTGGACGCAGTCACGGTGCCGGCCGCTGCGGCGGTGGCGACGGCAGCGGCGACGGCGGTGACGGCGGTGACGGACGCCGCTTCGCCGTCGGACGCCGGATCCGGGACGTCCGTGGTCCGGGTCGAAGGCTCGGGCGCGCGCTCGGGCACCGTGATGGCAGGCCCCTGATGAGCGGGCTCCGGGTCGGCCTGCGCTGTCGGCGGAAGCGGAACAGATGGCGCATCCCCGTCGGCGGCGAGGATGCGCCGCTGCGTCTCCCGCGCCACGGCCGACGGCTCGATGCCCAGCTCGTCGACCAGCGCGCGTCGCAGCCGCCGGAAAACCTCCAGCGCCTCGGCGCGGCCGCCGGACCGGTGCAGGGCCTCCATCAGCTGGACGTGCAGGCCCTCGCGCAGCGGGTGTTCGCCCGTGGCCTTCGTCAGCCGGGACACGAGTCCCTCGTGGCGCCCGAGCCGCAGCGCCGCGTCGAAGTACCACTCCAGGGTCTCCAGGCGGATCTCCACGAGTTCGCGCACCGCGGGTCCGAGCAGGTCGACGGGAGTGTCGGAGACCGGGGTGCCGCGCCACAGCACCAGCGCCTCGGTCGTCCACCGGCCGACGGCGGGCCAGTCGTCGGCCTGGTGGGCCTGGCGCGCGTAGCCGGCGAGGCGGGTGAAGACGGCGGCGTCGAGTTCGCCCTCGGCCACGCGGATCCGGTAGGCCGAGCCGACGGCGTCGATGCGGGCCGGGTGGCGGGCGCCGGGCGGCTCCTCGGCGGTGCTGATTCGGGTGCTGATTCCGCCAGTCGCAGTCCCGGCCCCGGGACCAGTCCTGGTCCCAGCTCTGGTCCCAGCTCCCATTCTCGTCTCGATACCGACGCCGATCCCGCTCCCGATCCCGATCCCGGTCGTCTCGTCGCCTCCGCTCGACGAGCCCGCTCCGGCCGGATCGCCCGGATCGCCCGGATCACCCGGCCCGGGTGGTCCGGGTGGTCCGGGCGATCCGGGTGGTCCGGCCGGTCCGGGTGGCTCCGCCGCCTCCAGCAGCCGCCGCAGCCGCGCCACGTGGTTCTGCAACGACGCGGTCGCGCTGGCCGGCGGCCGGTCGCCCCACAGCGCCTGCCGCAGCGTGGCGGCCGGCACCGGCTCGCCGGCGTGGAACAGCAGCACCGCCAGCAGCGCCCGCAGCTTGGCCCCGGGGACGTCCACCCGACGTCCCTCGGCATGCACTTCCAGGGGCCCGAGGACTCCGAATCGCAACACTCTGACACACTCCTGGGCACCGAGGAGGGAACCGCCGCACCGAGCCGGCGGCCGCCACGCGCGCCGAGCAGATTTTCGATGGTAGCCGCTGGGAAAGTCTTAAGGTCGAAGAACGAATACGTTTCCTGTGAAAGACGCGCCGATGGCCGGTAGTCGTTACACGGCACTGAGGGGCCGACCCGGCGGTCGGCCCCTCAGTGTTCTGTTTTCGCTATGCGTTTGTTATGCGTTCACCGGACTGCCGGACCGAACCAGCGGGTGAGCGCGTCCGCCAGCGGCTCCTCGGACTCCGCCGTCCAGGCCGCGAAGCCGTCGGGCCGGACCAGCAGCGCCCCGGAGGGGGCGTCCGCGCAGGTGCCGTAGGTGACGTCGACGCGGTCGGCCCACCCGGCGGCCGTCTCGCCCCACCGCTCATCGGCGTCGAAC
This sequence comes from Catenulispora yoronensis, assembly GCF_039531695.1. Classification (NCBI taxonomy): domain Bacteria; kingdom Bacillati; phylum Actinomycetota; class Actinomycetes; order Catenulisporales; family Catenulisporaceae; genus Catenulispora; species Catenulispora yoronensis. The sequence goes on along the minus strand of NZ_BAAAQN010000020.1, from coordinate 10,942 downwards.
ACGAGCACCTGCCCGCGCCCGGACCGCTGGAGCTCGGCCAGGCGCACCGGGCCGTCGGCGGTCCCCACCTCCAGGTCGGGGCAGAACCGGCCGATCAGGTCGGTCTTCGCGCCGAAGTCGTAGCGCAGGTCGTTGCCGCCCATCAGGTCGGTCAGCCAGCGGTTGGCGTCGTCCTGTTCCAGCAGCTTGGTGAAGATGCCGCGCAGGGCGTCGGTGTGCGGGCCGGGCCGCATCAGCGCGACCTGGGCGCGGGTGTTGTCCAGCACCCGCTCGGCCACCGGGTGGCGCTCGGCGGTGTAGGTGTCGAGCAGCGCCTCGGGGGCCCGGCCCCGCGCCACCAGGGCGAGCTTCCAGCCCAGGTTGACCGCGTCGCCCAGGCCCAGGTTCAGGCCCTGGCCGCCGAACGGGGAGTGGATGTGCGCGGCGTCGCCGGCCAGCAGCACGCGGCCCTCGCGGTAGGTGTCGGCCTGGCGCGCGTTGTCGGTGAAGCGGGTCACCGAGGACACGGAGTGCACGGTGACGTCGGCGCCGCTGATCCGGCGCAGCGCACCTTGGAACTCCTCGACCGTGACCGGCGCGTCCCGGTCGGCCGGCGGGCCGTCGAACTCGACCAGCAGCAGGCGGCCCGGGGTGGGGCCGTTGACCGCGAAGCCGGTGGCGGTGCGGTTCCAGCCGCGCGGCAGGAACTCGGGGTCGTCGATGTCGGCTATCGCCTGATAGCCGGTGATCACGCCGTCGGTGCCGGGGAAGGCGAAGGAGCCGCCCTTGCGCACCGTCGAGCGGCCGCCGTCGGCGCCGACCAGCCAGTCGGCGCGCAGCTCGTAGGGCTCGTCGGAGTCAGGGCCCTGCAAGGTCAGGGTGACGCCGTCGGCGTCCTGCTCCCAGCCGTGCAGCACCTGTCCGCGCCGCACCTCGACGCCCAGCTCGGCGGCGCGCTCGGCAAGCACGGCCTCCAGCGCCTGCTGCGGGACCGGCAGCATCCGCTCCTCGCCGTAGTCGCTCTCCCGCAGGACCCACATCCCGGCGAAGTGGCCGCGCAGGCCGTTCGCCCGCAGCCGCTCCACGAACTGGCGCAGCTGCTCCCCGCCGAGCGCGCGCAGCCGGTCGCCCAGCCCGCGCCGGTCCAGCGCCTCCACCCCGCGGCCCTGGATCGCCCCGGCCTTGGCCCGCTGGTCGACCTCGGTCAGCCGCTCCAGTACCACCGTCTCGACCCCGGACAAGCGCAGCTCGCACGCGACCATCAGCCCGACCGGTCCGCCCCCGACCACCACGACCTGCATGTCACCACTCCTTAACGGCGTTCAATTTAACAGTGTTAAGCATGACCTGAACATCGTTAAACTGTCAAGGTGAAGCTGGAACGCGAAGCGATCGTCGACGCCGCCATCAAGCTCCTGGACGAGGTCGGCCTGGACGGCCTGTCCATGCGCCGGCTGGCCAAGGACCTGGACGTGCAGGCCCCGGCGCTCTACTGGCACTTCAAGAACAAGCAGGAGCTGCTGGACCACATGCTGGTCGCGATGAGCACGGAGGAGCTCCGCGTTCCGCGCCCCGGCCAGCCCTGGGACGAGTGGCTCGTCGAGCGCACCACCCGCCTCTACCGCGGCCTGGGCGAGCACCGGGACGCCGCGCGGCTGGCCGCGAGCACCCGCCCCACCCCGGACCTGCTGCCCGGGATCGAGGCCATGGTCAGTGCCCTGACAACGGCGGGGTTCACGCCGGCGGAGAGCCTGCACAGCATCTTGGCGATCAGCAACTTCGTCACGGGGTCGGCGCTGGAACGCGAGGGCACGCGGGAGCACGGCGACGGGGCGATCCCGGATGTGACGCCCTTCCCGCTGCTCCGGACCGCGACCGCCTCGGGCCTGGACCCCGATGTCGTTTTCGACCACGGCCTGCGGATTCTCGTCGGCGGGATGCGGGCGATTCTCACGGAACGCGGACACTACGGACAAAACGTCTGACGCCCACGAGTTTCTCACGCCCGTTCCACATGCTTGACCGCGTTTGCTCGTGACCTGCGCGCATGTAAAGATCGCAGATTTGTGATCACTGACTCTTCGGGCCCGCCCGCACAGCCAGCTCCCGCCTACGCCGCAGGCCACGCGGACGGCGCCCACGGCGACGGCCGCCGGGCCGCGGGCCGGGCCGGGGCCGCCGCGGTGATGCTGGGCGCGCTCGGCGTCGTGTTCGGCGACATCGGCACCAGCCCGCTGTACGCGATGCAGACCATCTTCAACAGCGACGGCGGCCAGGTCGGCACCGCCCAGGACGCCGTCTACGGCGTGGTGTCGCTGGTGTTCTGGGCGATCACACTGATCGTGTCGGTCAAGTACGTGACCTTCATCCTGCGCACCGACAACGACGGCGAGGGCGGCATCATGGCCCTCACCGCGCTGATCCAGAAGCTGGACTTCCGCTCGGCGAAGACCAAGCTGTTGCTCGTCGCGCTCGGCATACTCGGGGCGTCGCTGTTCTACGGCGACGGCATGATCACCCCGGCCATCTCGGTGCTGTCGGCCGTCGAGGGCCTCAAGGTCTCGGCCCCGGGCCTCGGCGACTACATCGTCCCGCTGACCGTCGTCATCGTCATCGGCCTGTTCGCGATCCAGAAGTTCGGCACGGCGCTGGTCGGCGGCCTGTTCGGCCCGGTGATGACGGTCTGGTTCCTCATCATCGCGGTGGCCGGCGGCGCGGAGGTCGCGGCGCACCCCAGCATCATCAAGGCCCTGTCTCCCCTCTACGGGGCCAAGTTCCTGGTGAACCACGGCGTCGTCGCCTTCGTCGCGCTCGCCTCGGTGGTACTGGCGGTCACCGGCGCCGAGGCCCTCTACGCCGACATGGGCCACTTCGGGCGCAAGCCGATCCACCGCGCGTGGTTCTTCCTCGTCTTCCCCGCGCTGACGCTGAACTACCTCGGCCAGGGCTCGCTGATCCTGCGCCGCCCCGCCACCATCTCCAACCCCTTCTTCCTGCTCATGCCGGGCTGGGCGCAGCTGCCGATGGTGCTGCTCGCGACGGTGGCCACCGTGATCGCCTCGCAGGCCGTCATATCCGGGGCGTTCAGTGTCACCCGGCAGGCCATGCAGCTGGGCTTCCTGCCGCACCTGACCATCCGCCACACCTCCGAGCACGAGATCGGCCAGGTCTACGTGCCGGCCGTGAACTGGTTCCTGTGCTGCACGGTCACCATCCTGGTGCTGGGCTTCGAGTCCTCCGCCGCGCTGGCCTCGGCCTACGGCGTCGCGGTGACCGCCACGTTCATGCTCAACACGATCCTGTTCCTGGCGGTGGCCCGCGTCCTGAAGGGCGCCGCGCCGTGGAAGATCGCCCTCGGCGCGCTGGTCTTCCTCACCATCGAGCTCGCCTTCTTCGCCGCCAACCTCACCAAGGTCGTGCACGGCGGCTGGCTGCCGCTGCTGGTCGCCGCCGCCGTGTTCACGGTGCTGAGCACCTGGCGCCGCGGCCGCGAGATCGTCACGCCGAACCGCACCGAGCTGGAGGGCCCGCTGCGCGCCTTCGTCGACGAGGTCAACGCCATGGACCCGCCGGTGCACCGGGTCGACGGCGTCGCGGTGTTCCTCAACGCCAACATCGAGACCACGCCGCTGGCCCTGCGCGCCAACGTCGAGCACAACCACACGCTGCACAAGACGGTCGTCATCCTGTCCATGGTGGTGGCCAAGGTCCCGCACATCCCCGTGAGCGAGCGCCTGGTCTTCGACGACCTCGGCCACCACGACGACGGCATCATCCACGTCACCGCGCGCCTCGGCTTCCAGGACGAGCCCGACGTCCCGCGCATCATGCGCCAGGCCGCCGCGCACCCGGACGCCGGGGAACTCGCGGGGATCGACCTCGACACGGTGTCCTACTTCCTGTCGCGGATCGCGATCGTCCGGACCGACGCCAAGGGGATGCGGGCCTGGCGCAAGCGGCTGTTCCTGGCCGTCGCGCACAACGCCGCCAGCCCGGTCGACTACTTCCGGCTGCCCGCCGACCGCAGCGTGATCATGGGGGCGCACGTCCCGGTGTGACCGGGGCCCCGGCCCGATCCGCCGGTCACGCCGGGGGTGAGAAGACCCGCCCCAGGTGGTAACGCAGGACCTTGATGGCGGCGTCCGCCGAGCGCTGGCCCAGCAGCACGCTGAGACCGAGCCCGGCGGACGCCGCCATCAGCATGACCGCCTCCTGGCGGGCGTCCAGCCGCGGATCGGCGTCGCCGGCCTGCTGGGCGGCGGCGAGCTGACCGGCCAGCAACTCCTCCATCTCGGCCGGCCCCGCGAGGAACGGCTGCCCGGCCAGCGCGGGATCGGTGACGGAGAGCACGGCGTACTCGGTGTAGACGAGGTGGAACGTCCGGCCTTCCTCGTCGGTCGGGACCGCTTCGAGGAGCACCGCTTCGACGATGTCCCGGGGCGACGGCGCCGCGGTCGCTGAAGCCGACGATCCCTGCGCCGACGATCCCTGCGCCGACGCACCCGCGGTCCGCACCCGATCCCGGACCCGCTCCCCCATCCGCGCCGCCAGCCGGGTCAGCGCGGCGAGCAGCAACTGCTCCTTCGTGTCGAAGTAGTACTGCACGAGCCGCACCGAGACCCCCGCCTCGATCGCGACCGACCGCATCGTGACCGCGTGCAGCCCGCTGCTCGCGGCGGTCCGGAGCAGCGCGTCGACGATGTGCGCGCGGCGCTCCTCGTGATCCGCCAGCTTCGGCATCCAACCCCTCCAAACTTTTTCGTGGTACAAACATACCATCAAGTGCTGCGGTTTCAGGGGCAGGAAGGGGCGAATCATGACCAGGACGAGCGTCGGCCACTTCGTGAGCGAGGAGGCCCGAGCGAAGTTCCTTGAGGCGTACGACCGGGCGATGGAGCTGTGGCCGAGCCCTCGGCGCGCGGTGGACGTCGAGACCAGCTACGGCACTGTCCACGTCCACTGCTACGGTCCCGCCTCCGCCGCGGGCGAGCCGATCGTGCTGCTCCACGGCCACGCGGGCCACGCGTCCAACTGGTCCCCGCAGATCGCCGCGCTGGGAGAGCACCACCCGGTCTACGCGATCGACACGCTGGACGACCCGGGCCGCAGCGTCCAGCGCGTCGTCGCCACCGGCTCGGAGGAGAACGCCGCCTGGCTCGGCGAGGTGCTGAGCGGCCTCGGACTGGACCGCGTCCACCTGGTGGGGCTCTCCTACGGCGGCTGGCTCACCCTCAATCAGGCCATTCACTCACCCGAGCGCCTCGCCTCCATCGCACCCCTGGACCCCGGCGGCATCGAGAAGGTCCCGGCCCGCTTCTACTTCCACATGATCGCCGGCCTGTTCGGCATGCTCGCCCCGCGCCGCCTGCGACCGGCCGTAGGACGCCTGCTCGCCAACCCGGCCCTCAGCGCACCCCGCGAAATGATCGCCCCACTGATGCTGGGCATGCGGAGCTACCGCCCCAAGACCCGCCCCGCCGCCCGCCCGTTCACCGACGAGGAGCTGGCGTCGATCGCCCTACCGACCCTGGTCCTGGTGGGGAAACGCAGCGCACTGCTGCGCCCGCGCCAGGTCCTGAAGCGCGTCACCGCACTCATCCCGGGCGTCCAGGCAGAGATCGTCGAACACGCCGGCCACGGACTCAACCTGGAGCGCCCCGACCTGGTCAACGAACGGCTGTTGCGGTTCATCGCGAGCTGCCGCCAGCAGACTCGGGCCTGATCGGCCAGGAGCCTGGTCAAGGCTGAACCCGTTCGCGATCGCTTTTCGATCGGGCTGCCGCCGACGGTGCCGGTATCCGCCGGCCCCCGAGGGACAGAACGTCAGCGGATACCGAGCTTCCGCATGAATCGCAGACCCTTGATGGTCTTGTCCACCTGCTTGGTCCAGTCGGTGTCCGGCGGGTTGCTCAGGACCTGCTTCTTGAGCACGGCCACGTTCTGGACGTCGGTGTACTTGAGCATGCCGGCGTCGCCGTGGCGGCTGCCGACGCCGGAGGCCTTGAAGCCGCCGGACGTACTCTTCTTCGAGGCGTAGGAGGCGGCCAGGCCGTCGTTGATGTTGATGTTGCCGGCCTCGATGCGGCGGCCGACCGCTTCGGCGGCCCGGCGGTCGCCGCCCCACACGCTGGCGTTCAGCCCGTACTCGGTGTCGTTGGCCATCGCGATCGCCTCGTCGACGTTCGAATACGGATATATGGCGGTGACCGGGCCGAAGGTCTCCGCCTTCGCCAGCAGCATGGTCGGGGTGATGTCGGTGAGCACGGTCGGCTCGAAGAACGCCGGGCCCAGATCGGGGCGCGGCTTGCCGCCGGTGAGCACCGTCGCGCCCTTGGCGATGGCGTCCTCCACATGCGCCTGCACGCGTTCCCGCTGCCCGACGCTGACCAGCGATCCCATGTCGGGCGCGAAATCGTAGGTGGCCTCGACCCGGATCGCCCGGACCGCTTCGAGGAAGCGCTTGGTGAACTCGTCCTTGCGTCGCTCGGAGACGTAGATCCGTTCGATGTGCATGCAGGCCTGGCCGGTGTTCAGAAAGGCGGCCATGACGGTGCCGGCGATCACTTCGTCCAGGTCGGCGTCGTCCAGGACGATCAGCGGGTTCTTGCCGCCGAGTTCGAGCGTGCAGCCGACCAGGTGCCGGCCGGCCTGCGCGCCGATCACCCGGCCGGTCGCCGTGGAGCCGGTGAACATGACGTAGTCGGCGTTCTCAACCAGCGTGGCGCCGATATCAGGGCCCTCACCGCACACGATCTGGACCAGTCCGTCCGGCATCCCGGCCTCGTACAACAGGCCGACGCCGTAGGCGACGTTCAACGTCGACTTGTTGTCCGGCTTCAGCACAACACCGTTCCCCGCGATCAGCGCCGGCATCGCGTCGGACAAGCTGGTGGCGAACGGAAAGTTCCACGGCGAGATCAGGCCGACGACACCCTTGGGCCGACGCACCTCGGTCGACGTGGAAACGAGCGGCACCACGCCCCCGTGCTTCCTCTCCTTCAGGATGCGCGGTGCCGCCTTGATGTAGTGGCTGGTCACCATCAACACGTCGCAGGTCTCTTCGAACGCCATCCGGCGCGCTTTGCCGGTCTCCACCTGCATCAGGTCGGCGACGACCAGGCCGTGGCCCAACAGCAGCTCGTGGAACCGCTTCATCACGCCGATCCGCCGCTTGAGCGGCCACGACGCCCACACCGCCTGCGCCTTCCGCGCCGCCGCGTAGGCCAGCTGCACATCGCCCGGATCGGACTGGGGCAGATCCGCGACCTTGTCACCGGTGTACACCTCGGTCACGGAGTACGTGCGACCGCTGGTGGACACGACCATGCCGGTGAGCTTCTCCAGCAGTTCGGAAGTGACCGATGAGGGCAGGCTCATGGCGGAACTGTAACGCGTTCTACTTAACCTGTCTCGCGTTGCGCGAAGCGAATCACTCGGCAGCCGCACCACCCCGGGTCGGGCCGGGCGGATAGCCGGCCACGTCGTGAATGATGACGCCGGCCTGCGGAGTCTGCGGCACTTTGATCCCGGCCTGTGCCGGCGCGGAGCTGAGCAGCGTGGCGCCGAGTGTCGCGATGGTGAGGGCGACGGCGGTACGACGGAGTTGCATTAGGGTTCCCCTCGATGACTGTGCAGTGCTGTCGTTCTCGGACAACTTCACTGTCGTCGACGGGGAGCCGCCGCACCTGAGCAACGATTACTCAGGTGGTCGCCCACCCCGGGCGTTTGACTTGCTCGACAGACCATTGCGCAACGCCGGTGACAGGAGCACGAGATGGGCGTCTACGACTCGATCGGCGGAGCTCGCACCCTGCGCACGGTGGTCGACGTCTTCTACCGCCGAGTGCTGGCCGATCCCACGCTCAAGGGCTTCTTCTCGGACGTGGACGTCGAACGCCTGGCCGCCCACCAACGCTCCTTCCTCGCCATGGCACTCGGCGGCCCCGACCTCTACGGCGGCCGCCACCTGGCCGAAGCCCACGAGGGACTGGCAATACACGAGGCCGACTTCGACGCGATGAGCGGCCACCTCGTGGGCGTCCTCCGGGACCTAGGCGTCAGCGGCGAGGAGTTGACGCAGGCCATCGAACGCATCGAGAGCTTCCGCGATGCGGTGGTCGAACCCCCGGACGTCAACCAGCAAGCACACTGACAAGCTCCACCCGGCTGGCGACACCCAGCTTTGTATAAGCATTCTGCAAATGATTGTTGACTGTCCGCACGGACAGAAACAGCTGCTCGGCAATGGTCCGACTGGCCATCCCCTCCGCAGCCAAACGGCAGATCTCCGACTCCCGCTGTGTCAACGTGCCGACCGAACGCGCCTGCACCACCAGCAACGGAGTCTGCGCACCTTCACACAACGCCGCCAACTCAGCCGCCCGCGCCGCAGCCAACGCCGCCTGGCGCGACCCTCCACGCTCCTGCCACGCGGCAGCGGCCGCCGACGCAGCCTCGGCAGCAGCGAGCATCATGCCCGACTCGGCAAACTGCTCGACCGCAGCCTGAAGCCCGACAGGATCCTGATCCGCAAGCGCCGACACGTAGGCTGCCCGCACACCAACAGTCGTCTGATCGCAATGGACTGCCACGTCCCGCAGCAGCGACCGAGCCTGCGACGCAGCGCCCAGCCTCGCCGCATCGTGCAACAGCTCAATACACGTGGCCCGTCGCTCCTGCTCAGCAGCCTCATACGCAGCGTCCAACAAGATCCGACTACCCCGCGTAGCATCGCCACCAACAGCCGCCGCCCACGCACGCGCCTGCGCGACCATGCCCACCGACGACGGCAGAGCACTGAGTTCCTCAACGGCCTTCATCGCCTGCTCGGCATCGCCAACCTGGGCCAACGCAGTAGCCAGACAAGCCGTCGCCAGATAGCCGGGCCCGACCAACCCACGCGCCCTCGCCACCGCGATCCCATCCCGAGCCCACCGCGCAGCCGCCCTCGGCCGCCCTGACGCCAACAGAATCCGGCCGAGCAGCCACGAATAGCTCGCCTGCGCCTGAGCCAGACCATCCTCCACCGCATAGTGCAGCGCTTGCGTCATCGCCGCAGCCGCCTTAAGCAGACGCCCCGCCGCATAGTCCACCAAGGCCTCAGCCATGAGCTCCGAACCCTGATGCACAAACATCGACTCGGGTTCATCAGTTGCCCACGGCCGTCTGCTCCCGACAAGCACCGCCTCCGCACGTTCGCAGGCCCCCGTGGACGCAAGCGCATACGCCTCCGCGATCGCCCGCAGGCGAGACGGCCGCGCGTCAACCGCCGGCGCCGCAAACCGCGCCAGCGCCAAAACCGGCTGCTCAGCAAACGCCAGCTGCATCGCCGCAAGCGCCGACAACTCGCCATGCAACGGCTCGGGCAACTCTCGGCACGCGGCATCAAGAATCGCAATGCCGTCATCGAGCCGACCAAGCCCCCAGCCCACCACAATCGCCCGAGCCTGGGCCAACCGCTGCCGCAACGAATCCGGCGCGGCCAACTCGGTCGCCGCCGCCAGCACACCATCAGCCTCCTCGGACCGACACTGCGCGTGCAACGCCTCACTGAGCAGCACCCGAGCTTCAACACTGTCCTCAGCAGCCAGCGCCCCGCGAGCCAACCGCTCCAACCCCGCATGGTCCGCCGTATGCCGCGCCAACCGCCCAGCCCGCAACAACAGCTTCGCATCCGCCGTACCGGTCGCCGCGAGCCTCCACGTCGCCACCCGCAACGGATCCTCACGACGCCGCAGCCCATGCTCCTCAACCCGCAACGCCTGCCCGGTAAGCGTCGCCCGCGCCCGAATGCGCGTCATCGAACTCTGCAACACCTGGGCATACACAGGATGCGCAAGCGTGACCTCATGCCGCCGACGATCCGTCCGCACCTGAATCAGGCCACTGGATTCCAACTCCTCCAACGCCTCGATCGGCCGCACCGTCGCCAGCTCATCAAGACCCAGCGGCTGACACAACGCCAACAAGTCCAGAACCGCCCGGCCATCACCCCCGACCGCCCGAATCCGATCACCGACCAACTCCAACAACCGAGGACTGCTGGGCAGCTCACCCACCAGATGCCACACCCCGGCCTCCCTGCTCAACGTCCCATCAGCCGCCGCACCGAACAACAACTCGCGCAAATACAACGGATTGCCACGACACGCCTGCCAAAAGACCGTCGAAGCCCCGAACTCCACCTGGTCCCCCAGCGCCTCATGCAACAGCGCATCCATCCCCGCACGATCCAGATCCGCGAGATCAATGCGAACAGTCCGATCCCCGGACCACAGCGCCGCCAACGCATCCGGCATCGGCTCCCCACTCCGCACCGTCCCCACCAACAAGATCCGCCCCGCCGCAGCCTGCTGACACAACAACCCCAACGACAACCGATCCAACGCCGGAAAGTCATCAACAAAAACCAGCAACCCCGCCTCCCCCGCCAACGCCGCCAAATCCTGCCGCGCCACCTCCGCCAACCGCCCCGCATCCGGCTCCGCCACCGAATCCGACCGCAGCAAAAGCGCCAACGCCCCCAACGGAATCTCAGCCGCCGCCCGACTGGCCGCCACCCGCACCCCCCGCCACCCGCCCACCTCCGCCACCTCGACGCACTCCTCAGCAAACCGCGTCTTACCAACCCCCGGCGGCCCGCACACCACCACCAGCGACGCACCACCCAACGCCCGCCGAAACCGGGCCAACTCCTCATCCCTGCCCGTCAGCGGCCACCGGCTCGCCACCTGCGTCAGACCCGCCACACCGGCGAGATTAGTGCATCAGTTCGCTGATCGTTAACGCCCAACCCGTCGGCCGCAAGCCCCACGCACCACCCACCGCCCCCGAGATTGTCAGTCCCCTGCCTGGGTTTTTGGTTCGTTCCCCTCGGTCACGTCGGCAGGGCTTTGCCTACAGTGCCGCCGACCGGGTGTCCAGTCCACGCTGTACGCAACCGCCGCCAACACCTCAAAAGCAA